>DAOPMC010000018.1:0-27036 GCA_035392025.1 Bacilli bacterium | reverse complement strand
CTCTCTTCAGGGGGATTTAGTTTTACCTGATTTTCTTTCATATTTTGCATTATTCTTTTATTCTTATATGCTAAATATCTCGTAAATAGCCCTATTTTACCTACTATGACCTATGTACTTGTTCCCGAGTTGTTCCCAGGAATTATACTTTTTTATGCTAATTTGTTCCCAGGATTTTGTTACAAAAAAAAGGAGAATATAATCTCCTAAAATAATATACTTATGCTGTAACAATATTAATTAATTCTTCATAGCTATTAACCATATCATATTTTATATTACCATCAGTAATGCTTTCAAAATGTTTTTTAGCACATGCAATCTTAGCTTTTTCGACATCTCTTAATTCTAATGAATCCATTGATCCTTTAGTTTCAGCTATAAAATAAATATGCTTGAATGTTTTATTTTCAAATACTATAGCCCAATCCGGATTATAATTTCCTACAGGTGTTGGTATTTTAAATCCACTTGGAAGTTTTGCATATACACTTACTTCTCCAGCTTCTAAATCTTTTGCAAACTTTCTTTCATTTTTAGAATCAGTAACAAGATAATTATATATATTCTTTTTAACTTCTATGGCATTTTCATTTAATTCAGCTTTAATATTATTTATTGTAAATATATCATTATCATATTTTTGATCAGTCTTATGATATGTAATTCCATCTATAATTGTTGTTGCCTTTTCACTATTAATTAATGTTGAAACTTTTCTAATAAACTCTTCTGGATTGTATTTAAATTTATTAAATAATTCACTATTAATTGAAGTTAAAATTTTAATTATGGTTGATCTTGTCAATCCTGTATCAGAAGCAATTTGCCCAACTAAATCATATTTAACATTTGACGGAGTAAAATCTTCAACCACATCAGTTGTTGTTTTTACATCAGTCATTGTGGTCTTATCATTTAAAGAAACACTTGAAATGGTTTCTTTTTGCTCTCCAGAAGTTATTCTAACTTTCATCTTAGTAATGATTAAATTTTCATTAATTGAATTTATACATTTTTTTATTAATTCATCAGTATTAAATGATACTTCATATACTGATTTTATATTAATCTTGTTCCACAAATCTTGAAATTCTTTCTTTTTAAAATTATCATTTGGAACTAAATCTTTAATATTCATTCTATTTTCATTATTTACTAATTTAGTATTAGTTGAATATAATCTTTTCATTAAAGAAGATATTTCTTTTTCAAATCCTATTAAAGCAGGCATTACTTCTAATTTATCATTTTCCATATCTTCAACAAACTTATCAGTTATCATATAATTGTTATCTTTATCAACATATCCATTCATTACATTAAATATTAAGAAATCTTGAAAATGTTCACTTGTAAATTCATATTTTTCGCCTGTATCATCATTAATTAATACTTTTCCAGTAAAAGATTCATAAGTAAAATTCTTTGGTCTTTCAGATAAAGAATCAGCTAATTCGCTTTGTAATGCATCAGCAAACTTTTCATATGATTCACTTGCTACTACAGTTAAAGTATTTATATTGTGAAACATTCCTTCAAGAACAGAATAATCCATTCTATCGCCATTATTATTTACACAAATACGAAGACCTCTACCTATTTCTTGTCTTTTACTTATTTCAGAATTACTTCTTTTTAAAGTACAAATTTGAAATATATTTGGATTATCCCATCCTTCACGAAGTGCTGAATGAGAGAATATAAATCTTACTGGTTCATCTAGACTTAACAATCTTTCCTTATCTTTCATAATAAGTTCATAGGCATCTTCATCGAATGATAACATTTCTTTTTTATCATTAATTGTCGGATCTACTTCATGTCCTTTTTTATCAATTGAAAAATATCCGGCATGAATTTTTCCTGTATTAAAACTATCTATATATTTTGTATAGTCTTCATCAGTTATTGTTCTATATTCATTTAAAATATTATTATATTCTTCTTCAAACATTTTAGCATATAATCCCTTATATGCAGTTCCATCTTCATAATATTTATATTTTGCAACTTCATCAATAAAGAATAAAGATAATACTTTAATTCCTAATTTATGTAATTCTTTTTCTTTTTCGAAATGAGATCTTATTGTTTCCCTTATTTGAATTCTTGTAATATATTCATCATCAACATCGCCAAATGCTTGACCTACTTGTATCTCTACTCCATTAGTAAAGAATACTTTATCATATGAATCATATCTTCCATCTATTTCGGATACTACATAGTTTTTATATTCAGATAATCCACCTGATAATTGAAACAAATCCATTCCTGCAGATAATAATTTAGTAACCCGTCTTACACCAGTAGTGGTTTTTTGTTCAATTTCCATTCTTGCAACAGGTGCATGTTTTTTACTTATATCAACACTATCTAAATATAAATAAGTATCCTCTGATTTATTATGTAATAATTCTATTCCTTTAACATTAATCTTTTTAACAAGTTTTTGATTATAAGCATCAACTGCATCTAGTCTATATATCTTATTATATTCTTTACCTTTTTTATGAGTTGCTGAATATCTTAATGTAAATAGTGGCTTAAATTCATCTAATAATCCTTCAGTTTTATCACCAATCTTTTGAGGTTCATCTATTATTAAAATAGGTCTTACGCTCTTAATTACATCAATAGGTCTTCTGGATTGTAATTCATCTAATTCTTCAAATATTCTTCTTCCAGCTTTACTTGAATTAACTTTGCTATTAAATGCTTGATAATTAATTATCATTACTTGAATTGAAGAATCGGATGCAAATGTATTTATATTAGCAATATTAGAACTATTATTAGAATTATATACAAAATATCTAATTTTCTTCTTATAAAACTCTTGAAAATGATCTTGTGTAATTTCAAAAGACTTTTGAACACCTTCACGTATAGCAATGGAAGGTACCATTACTATAAATTTACTCCAACCATAATGTTCATTTAATTCATACATGGTTTTTATATAAGTATAAGTTTTACCAGTACCTGTTTCCATCTCTATAGTAAAATCAGTTAAATTATTTCCTTCAGTATAAGAAATATCATTTAATCTTTGAACTTTTCTTATATTATTTTTTCTTTCAGTTTCAGACAATATAATATTTTGATTACCAAATGATATTATTTCTTCTTCATATGTTTTTTCAAGCAAAGTGCCTTTATCAGTAGTTTTAGTATATCTTGCAATTAAATCTCTTCTACTGCCCTTTTTTTGACCTTCAAAACAATTAACAACTGACATTGTAGCATCAGTTTGATATTGTTGCTGTTTAAATTTTAATTTCATAGATGTTCACCTCCTTTATATTTTTATATAACATTTATCTCAGTTTCAGGAGATAACTTTTTAATACGTTCTGATATGTTTATTTTATCATTATCAGTTTTAAAACATAACTCTCTAAATACAACCTTTAATGGTTTACATTTACAAATTTCATTAATTATATTAATATCAATATTTTCATCAAAACAAGCTACTAAAGAATTATCTGCCACATAATAAACTTTATTATTCAAAATATTTTTTTCTTCTACTTTCAAATCTAAAGTTAACCCTAGATCAAGCATAACATGAGTTAATATATCATCAGCTGTTCTATCTTCTTTAATATTAGTTTCAAATAAAGATAATTGTGATTGATTTATATCACTTGGAGTATAATAAACATCTTTCATAATAGAATCATCTATTTTATAAACTCTAAAACCATAATCTATACCAGCATTAGTTTCTTCTTTAATTTTTTTACCAGCTCTTCGAATTCTTTCTTCACCTATATCACAAATTGTTTTATATCCGCTTTTAAATGCCTCGGTTTTCTCATCACATTTTTCAGGTAGTTGTACCATAATAAATTTTCTATTTCCATTATCTTCTGAATTTAATAGGGTGACTGAATGAGCCGTTGTTGAAGATCCAGAAAAAAAGTCTAATATTATATCCTGTTTTATACATAGCTTGCTTATTAGATATTTTATCATGTTAACCGGTTTTGAATAATCAAATACTTTTTTATTATCAAACAATTTTTGCAATTCATTTGCTGCTTTTTGATTACCACCAACAATATCGTGGAATAAAATACTTCTTGGAACAATTCCATCAGGTAATTCTTTTAAAAATCTTTTTATTCTCGGGGTATTACAACCATCTTTTCCAAACCAAATTCTGTCATCTGCTACAAGGCTTTTATATTTTTCCTCTCCATATGCCCAACATTTTCCAGATGGTGGCAATATTTTTTCTCCATTTGGCTTTTCTATTTCATACACCGTGGTACTGGAAAAAGTTGGAGCTAAAAGAGGCCCACTTATCCAAACACCCCTAGGATCATTATCTTCATTCTTAAATTTATCTAAGTTATTATCATCTCTAGTATCTTTTATAATATTAAATAATTCTTTACTTTTTCCATACATTAAAACAAATTCATGATTAAATGTAACATACTTATTGTCATTCTTTGGAGCTTTGTGTTTTTCCCATATAAAGTCAACAATAAAATTATTTTCGCCAAATATATCATCACATATTCTTTTTAAATTTGAACTTTCATTACTATCTATTGAAATAAAAATAACTCCATCTTCTGTCAATAAATTTCTCGCTAATTTTAATCGTGAATACATCATTGATAACCAGTCACTATGAAACCTACCATTAGACAGATTATTAACAACCAATCTGTTTCCTTCTTCATCTATTTGCCCAGATTCTTTTAGTTCGTCTTCCACTGACTTATTAAAATTATCATTATATATAAAATCATTTCCAGTATTATATGGTGGATCTATGTAAATACATTTAATTTTATTTAAATATGATTCTTGCAATATTTTAAGTGCTTCTAAATTATCACCCTCAATGTAAATATTTTGAGTATTATCAAAATCAACTGATTTATCTTTTAAAGGTCTTAGCGTTTTTGTAGTTGGTGTATTAGCATTAACAATAGCTTCTTTTTTACCAGGCCAAGTTAATTGATATTTTTCTTTGTTTCCTTCCACAATATTTTTTGATAATTCTTGCTTTAACAAATCAAAATCAATTTGTAATCCCTCATTTGTTTCTACTACTGTATTAGGAAATAATGCACCAATCTTTTCAATATTTTCTTCAACAATATTTGTTGATTCTAAATCTAATTTATTCATTATTCTCAGCACCAATCTTTCTTAATATTAATCTCCCTAAGGTTGTTATTTTATAACTATATCTTTCTGTTCTTCCAGAAATTTTTATTTCTCTTGCCAATAGTCCTTCATTACATAAATTGTTTAATGTTATTTGTTTGTAAGTTTCCTCATCCATTTTATCTTGTTGCATTCCCATATAATATGATGGCTGTAAAATATTGAATCCTATTTTATTAACAACATCATTCATAATTTCAGTTCCACCTAGATTACAATCAGAATAAAATCTTAAATATTGGATTTCATAATAATCTAATTTTGACAAGATATTTAAAATTCTTTCCAAATGAATTAAATTAGACTCATCTTTACTAATTGCATCTAATAAAAGATGCTTATAATAATTTATTTTTTCATCATATACTTCATTGCATACATATCTGAAGCAACTATAAGTAAAATTACAATATCTTAAATTTAAATATTTTTCTTTTAATTCTTCCTGAGAAATTTTCATTTGCTCTAATTCTTCATTTAAACTTGTTATAAATTTAACAATTCTATCTTGTCTTTGATTAGGAATTACATTTTGAATTATTTCAGATAAAAATCCACCAACATACGGAATCAATCCAAGTGTCGCCGATGTAGCCGATACAACTATATCCATCTTATTAGTTTTTAAATTTTTTTCAGTCATTATATAATTCCTCCATTTCTTTTTTCAATTTACTTAATGTTTGATTTAATTCTACTTTCTTATTAAATTGTTTTTCTCTTAAAATCAGATTTTTTATTTTACTAATTTCTTTTAAAAGTCTTTCTTTTTCATTTACATTATTTATTATATCATTAAAATTATTTGAATTGTCAGTTTCATGTATTATTTGTTTAACAATATTTTGATAAATATTTTCCAAACTAAATCCTTTAAATTCAATTATTATATCCTCATTCCAATTAGTACAATAATTACTATCGAGATTAACTAAATAACAAACATCTTGATTATATTTTAACACAAATAATATTTTATATGGAATTGCTTTTGATATTATTTTAATAACATTTTGTGGAATCTTTTTTTCTTTTAAATCTATCTGAAAGATTTCTATTTCTTCTACTTCTTCTGTTTTACTAATATTAATAGTATCCTCCGAAATTTTATATAGCCAAGTTATTTTATCAACTATATTAATAAATTCATCTTTAATAGAAGTAGCAATATTTAGCTTTTCATAAAAAGTTTTTTTAGGAATAAATTTATTAACTAAACAACTTTTAGGCAATTCAAACATTATATCACCACCATAAATGAAATTAATTCAAAGTCTTCTAGACCTTTAATATTATTTTTTAGCATTGTAGTTCCGCCTTTTCTAAATAAACTATCAATATCGTTTTCTTCTTTTATATTAATTATTGAATTAATACTTTCATTTAATAATGCAGAAAATTCTTTCATATTTTTACCGTCATCTGTTTCTTCATTAAACTTCTTATAGGCTTCCGTTATAGGTTCAGGATGTCCTTTTGAAACGCTTCTTAAAATATCCAATGTATTTTTAACATTTAGATGATTTGAATATATAGTCCCATCTTCTTTTATATAAACTAAATAAAATGGATGTAATTGATTCATATTATCTATATTAACTTCATTATTAATGTTTTTTAAAATATAAATAACACCTTTTTCTATTCCTTTAGATGAATCTGCTAAAACAACTGAATTCATTCCAGTAGGAACTTTATTTAATTCCCCATTATGTTTTACATATTCAACTAAATCCATTCTAAAATCATTTAATCCTAAATCAGTAATTGAAATACCTGAATTCATATCTTCTAAATCTACTACTTCTTCTTGTAATTTTTTTAGTTGTTCTTTCCTGTACTCTATATCACTTGATTTATTTGTAAGTACATTATCTTCACCAGTTCCAGAAATATCTAGCATAAGCATTCTGTTTTCTACTCTATTTTTCAAATTAATATAATCATCCAAATTCATATTTGGCCAGAAATTAACTAATTGAATAATTTTATTATCGGAACCAATTCTATCGATACGGCCAAATCTTTGAATTATTCTAACTGGATTCCAATGTATATCATAATTTATTAAATAATCACAATCTTGTAAATTTTGTCCTTCACTTATACAGTCAGTAGCAACTAATATTTCTATTTCTTCCTTTGCTTCAGGAAGTATAACATCTCTATGTTTAGATTTAGGAGAAAAATTAATTAATAAGTTATTAAACTCTTTATTAATATTTAAGGTGCAATCATTTGTACCTCCACCAGTAATTTTTGCAGAATCTAAATTATATTTTTGCTTTAATGGTAATGATATATTTTTATAAATATAATTTACTGTATCAGCAAACGCACTAAATATAATAACTTTCTTATTATCATCATTAATTGGCTTTTCAACTTTATTAGAAATAAGTTCAATTAGTTTTTGTAATTTTGAATCTCTATCTGGAGTAACTTGATTCATTTCATTTAGTAATGATTTTAATAAATTAGAATATAATAATAAATCTTCTTTCCATCCTAAAGTATTTATATCTTTTAAATCAATTTTTACCTTCGTTCCAATGCTAAATTCATTATCTATTATTTCATCAATATCATCATCGGTATTAATGTTAGTTACCTCTATTTCATCATATTGTTGATTAACACCATTTTTTTCAAAATTTTCTATTGATAATAATACATTATCAATTTGAGTTATTATTTTATTAAGTGTTAGCCTAAAGGATTCTACTGAGCTTTCTAATCTTTTTAATAAATTAATTCTCATCAATATTTTAAGACTTCGTTCACGATCAGCTTGGTGAAGTGTTGACTTGCCACCTTTTACTTCAATATCATATTTATCTTCGTAAAATGATAATCTGTTATCCAAAATATAATCGAATGGAGCATATACACACATATTTAATTTCATTAGTGTTTCAGATATTTCTTTAACAGACATAAAATCAGGAATATCTGTTATCTCCGAACTAATGCTTATTGGCTTTAATCTTTCTGGAAATTTTCCTATTTCATTCATATTATAATATTTTTCAATGTGTTTTCTACTTCGAGCAATAGTAACACTATCTAACAATTTAAAGAAATCAAAATTTGTGTTTAACCTTTTTAATAATTCTTGACTTGTTCTTTCTTCAGTATCTAATTTTGCCCATTCATTAAATGCGCTTTGAGCATTTTTCAATATTGTATCAATTGACTTAGTATCGTTAATTTTTTCATCAACTTTATCAGTCTGTCCTTCATAAGCTAAAGCTAATTGATTTTTTAAATCTGTAAATCTGTTATTAACTGGAGTAGCCGAAAGCATTAAAACCTTTGTTTTTACTCCTGATTTCATAACTTCATTCATTAATCTATCATATCTTGTTTCTCTATCATTTCTGGCACTATTATTTCTAAAATTGTGAGATTCATCGATAACAACCAAATCATAATTTCCCCAATTAATTCTACTTAAATCATTTCCATTTGACATACCTTTTTTTCTAGATAAATCAGTATGAAATAAAACATCATAATTAAATCTATCTGCTTGTAATAAATTATCTTTATAATTTGTTTTAAAGGTATTCCAGTTTTCACTTAGTTTTTTAGGGCAAAGAACTAATATGCTTTTATTTCTTTCTTGATAATATTTCATAACAGCTAGTGCTGTAAATGTTTTACCTAAACCAACACTATCCGCTAATATACATCCATTATATCTTTCTAGTTTATTAATGATTCCCAAGGCAGCATCCTTTTGAAAATCATATAATGTATTCCATATAACAGAATTTTTAAATCCTGTTTTATCATTTGCTAAATCATCTTCTGAAATATCTTCCAAAAACTCACTAAAAATATTATATAAAGTAACATAATAAATAAATTCTGGAGAGTTTTCCTTATATAAATCCGATATAAAATTTACTACTTCATTTGTCACATCTGTAAAATTGTTTTTATCATTCCATAATTCATTAAAAGATTGAATATAATATTTAGTCATTTCATAATCATTATCAATCTTCGTAACTGGTGTAAATAAACTATTACCCTTTTCATATCCAAATCCAACCGTATTAAATTCATTAACATTCAAATAAGTAGTACTTCTATCCTTGTTTAATATTCCTCCAGTTGATTCAATATTAATGAATTTATTTATCGGATTAAAATTTACATTACTTTTGAATTGAACCTTTTTTTTAATCCAATCAGCACATTCCTTAGCAATTGCTTTTCCATTTAATTCATTTTTTAATCTTACTTCAAATTCAGAGCCATTAATTGATTTTTCACGATTATTGGATCCTATTTCAAATTCTCTTGACTCTTTTTTGCTTGATACTGATTTTACAAAAGTAGGATCAGTAAAAATAAATTTTAAAGAATCAATTTTATTTAATTCTTTTTTCAAAGATTCAAATCCATACATTGAAAAAATTGAAGCGCAGACTTGTAATTTAGAATTAGGTTTTATAGTATCTTTTAAGTCATCGCCCAATTTGTTGGTTTGATTATTTATTGTTTTAATCATAGTCACACCTCTTGTAATAATTATAACATAATAATGTTATTTTAGTTTAAATCTGCCCAAAATTTCCCAATATTTTGAATTGGACTTGCAATATTTTTAAACTTAAGTGATTAATACAACGTTAGGAGGAATATTTATGATTAGACCAGAAACCGGAGAAGATATTACTGCTGAAGAATTTAACAAAATTTTAAAGCCATTTATTGATAATTATGATGAGTTTGTTGAAAGTTATATAATGCCAGAGGTTATTGCTTATTATATAGCTAATTCATATTATAGAAATGCTATGTATGAAACAACTTTTATTCAGGAGTATAATTCTGCTAAAGATTTAATTAATTTATTTGGTGAAGATTATGAAAAAACTAAAGCAGAAGTATTTAAATTGTTACGAATTAAATATGCTTTAGTAATTATTAACGAGTCACCTTTAGAATTTAAAAAAATAGAGTATTAACTATTATCTTCAGCTAATACTCTGTTTTATTTATTCATTTTTTACTTCTTTCTATAATTTTTTTATAGTTATTAACAATCTATTTTCCAAAAAACTCACGGAAAATATATAATTGGGTGAATGTAGGTGGGCTGTTGGTGTGGAAAAAACTATATTTTTTGATTATTTACCCTCGGGGGGGACTCTATTAAACTATATAATTCTTCTTTTGAAATATATCCCATCTCTGCATCTTTATGATGTGTAGAACATAGTGTTATTAAATTGTCACTATCTAATCTTTCACTATATTGTTCCACAAGTGGTATGATATGATGAACTTGAATATTATTATATGTATATATATTATTTTTTAAACACATTTGACATAGATATTTATCTCTCTTTTTAACTTGTTCACGTTTTATTATCCAGACATTTTTATTTCTAAAGTTACTAGCAATAGTATCTTTTTTATTTTTATATTGTCTTTTACACATATTGGATTCATCATGTATTCCACCACATATTGAACATGATTTTAACATTTTATTTGAAGTCTTTCTTCATTAGTTAATTTAGATTCTTTATATTTTGTTAAATACTCTTCCATATCTGCTTTAAGAAATCCAGGTATTATCCCTTTTTCTAACCACATTAATGTTTTATCTAAATTTCTACTAGCTTGCTCATCAGATAATCTTTCTACTCCTTGATGAAAATATCCCTGATCATACATATATCTGACTAGATCGCATAAATTGTTTTTATTTAGAGATGAACACTTTTCAAATAGTATGCTTGCATTAGGCATATATTTACTTTCATGAGATATTTCTTTTATAGCTTGTTCAAATATATCAAATTCAACTTCTTTAAACATGTCATACCAATCTACTATTTGATCATTAGTTATATCTTTAAAATAATAATTACTTAACTTCTTCATACCACTAATAAATTGTAATTGTGTCATTAGCAGTTTCTCCCTTCTTTTCTTTTTCTATTTTTACTGCTTCATTTATTTCTGACATAGATATATTATTTAAAGATTTTGTTTGTTTTATTTCAGGCTGATTTAAATAGCTTTCAAACTTATTACTAAATAATGTTTCTGGTCTTAAATATTTAGACATATCCGTATTTACCCATTCATTACTTTTTTTATCTATTACAATAATAAAATCTTCTTCTTTATAACCTTCACTTAATCTAGAATCTATTAAAGATCTAGTCTTTAAACTTTTATTATTATAATTAGCATTAATTTTTTTATTTAAATAATTAACTATGTTTATATAGATAATTTCTTTTTGAGATAATACTTCACATTTTAATGTATCCATCTGTTTCATAATAATATCATTGCCTATATTGTTTCCTTTACTTATCTTGGCTTGGCTTAACTTATCTTTACTTAATTTACCTTCACTATTCTCTACTATACTACTCTTAACTATACTATCCTTAACTGTGGTTACCAATGGTATGTCATTTGGTAGACATTCGTTATCCATAAGATCATAAGTTTCATTTTTTATTGTTAGTAAATCTTTTTCTGATAAATGATAAGTTTCTTTATATCTATCAGAACGTAATTGATTATTCATCTTCCAATGTCTTATAACTATTACTCCCGTTGAAAACATAATAATAAACTTGTTATCTATCAATTCTTGAATATCATTATTGTCACAACCAGCTAAACATGTGATCCTTTTAGGATTCCCAACAAATCCATCATCGTCAGCTCTCATACCAAATTCATAATATAATAATTTAGCATTTACTGACATTTCTACAAATACATCCAAATCCACAATATCCAATGAAAACATTCTTCTTCTAGCCATTATTCATCATTTTTTAATAAGCATCTATTAATACTAAAATAATCAAGAACCATGTCCATTGGTACTAAGCCATTTTGAACTTTTGATTTTCCATCGTAAAAATTATTACTAATTAAGTTCATTACTTCTCTAGCTTTATTTCTTCCAATTGCCCCTATATCCATGATGTCTTTCACACTAGCCCATTGATAATGTGAAATTTCATCAATTTCTTCTTTTGTTAAACTTTTCCTTTTCTTACTCATTAAAATTCCTCCATTGTATTCTTATATAATATTTATTTTTACTACTTCGTTTCTCGGACTTAAGATAGTATTAGATTGCCGTCTTCACCAGAATATTCAAAATTGCTAAATTTAGCATTATAAAGTTTTAGCATTATATTTAGCATTTCAATATTTGGCTTAGTCTTTTTTGTTTCGTAACGTCTAAGCGTCACAGCACTGATCCCCAGCTCTTTGCTTGCTTCTTTTACTGTAAAACCAGCATTTACTCGTAAAGCTTTAAGTGAAATCTTCATCTTGTTCACCTCCTTCGAACTATGACTTCATTATAATCTAATAATTTAAATTTGTAAATACTAAATTTATCATTTTTATCATTTTATTTGTATTTTATGTTGACAAATTTATCATTTTATTCTATTATGTATATGGAGGTATCAAATATGAATAAAATTGAAAACAGAAAGATTTTAGCCAACAACTTAGTTGCTTTATTAGATCTTAAAAAGAAAACAAGAAGAAATATCGCTGATGATCTTAACATTTCCTATACAAAGGTATGTGATTGGACAAGAGCAAGGACTTATCCTAATAATAACGAAATAGGAAAACTTGCTAATTACTTTGAAACTACAGTTGAACAGATAACAAGTGGCAATTCTGTAATTAATGACAAAACATTTGATACAGAACAAGCTACCAAAAAGAAAAAAGTATCAGTAATAGATATTAGTGGTGAAGAATGGATTAATCATCCCATTGATTACGAATGGGTTTCTATTAAGCATTTAACACCAGACAAAGGCTATTTAATATTCGATGTTTGTGATGATCTTATGACTCCTAAATATGATATTGGTGATACTGTAATGGTTGAATTAGTAAACAACAAAGCAATAAAGGAAGATGGAGATTATTTAGTTAATCTAAAAGAATATAGTTCGTGGTTATTTATACATATTTGCATAAAAAAAGATGGCTACATTGTTGCGCCACTTAATAATAATAACTCTAAATCAATATTACCAAAGTTTTATACAAAAGAAGAATTTATTCAAAATGCTTCTGAACCTCACAAAGCTGTAAGGGTAAGTAAAAAAATTTAACAAATAAAAAGCTCGTACTACTAATACGAGACTTTATAGAAATACCGTTTGTTTATAGTCCGAGAAACTTTAACAAAATAAACATTATATAAAAATACAATGTAATTGGAATTTCTAATTATATTATATCATTTTTATGTAGTTTTACAAGTATCCAGCGGTATTTACTTAATAGAAAGGAAATTTATTATGGGAGTATATAAGGATTCAAGACCAACTAAAGATGGTAAGGTATGGTTTTTCAAAATTCAATATGAGGATTTTGATGGAACACATAAAACTAAAAAGTCAGGAAGATTCGCTACTAAAAAAGAAGCTGAAGATGCTGAATTTGATTTCAAGTTAAAGCTTCATGAAGAAGTTAATCAAAATGATATGACTTTTGAAGATATAATTAAACTATTTCTTGAATTTAAAAAGAAACGAGTTAGAGAAAATACAGTATATGGTTATGGTAATAAACTTCCATATTTAAAAATGTTATATAAAGTTAAATTAAAAGATTTTAGTTATAGTCACTATGAAAGATGGCACGATTATATAAATAGTAAGCCTTTAGCAACAAAAACTAAAAATGATATATATAAATTTTTAAAATCTATTCTTAACTACGCTACTGCATGGTATGAATTTAATTTTGTAAAAGTATATCCTAAAATGACCAACTTTAACAATCCTAATGAGCTTCCTAAAGAGCAATTATATTTTACTTATGAAGAATTTAAACAATTTCTCAGTGTTGAAACAGATATAAGATGGATTGCTGTTTATGAAATTCTTTACTATTGTGGATTAAGACGTGGTGAGCTTCGTGGCTTGCAATGGAAGGATATTAATTTTTCAAGAAGAACTTTAAGTATTAGTAAACAAATAACTGATCGTTGCGGTTCCGTTAAAAACTATCGATTTGCTCTTCCAAAAACTCAGAATAGTATAAGAACCTTAAAGATGCCAGAAGTCCTTACAAATAGTCTTAAAAGTGCCCAAAACGAGGCAATGAAGATATCAGGGTACAATGATAACTTCTTTATAGCTGGAGATGCTTTTCCTGTTAGTAGTAATGCCTTAACAGAACGTAAAAATTCTAATTGTAAATTAGCAGGTGTTAAACAAATAAGACTTCATGATTTTAGACATTCATGTGCTTCATTATTAATTAACAAAGGTGCAAATGTTCAAGTTGTTGCTAAATACTTAGGACATACTAAAATTGAAGAAACATTAAAAACTTATTCTCACCTATTTCTTAGTTCATTAGATGAAATAGTAGATGTAATAGATGATTTAGAAAAATAAAACCGAAGATTAATTTCTTCGGTTATTTTTGCATATTTTTCATTTGCTCCTCTAATTCTTTTATTCGTTCAGCACGAATAACTAATCCCAGATTATTTGGAATAGTAAATACCGTTCTTGGCTTAGTTGGAATATTTTCAAAAACAATATTTCCTGTTCCAATATGTTGAGGCCCAGCATACAATATTCCAACTAATTTAATTCTGCTACCAATAACAACTCCTTCTGTAGTATTATATGATGACTCATTGCAAAAAAATATTGGTGATCCACTTGAGCCAGGAAAACACGCCATATCTATTAAAAATTCCTTTTTGCCGTTATAATCAAATTTCATATGTGTTGAAGTTATACCCCTCCTTATTATTGGCTTATTATTATACTCATCTTCCAGTCCATCAGGATATCCAATCATAGTTAATTCTTCCATTGCAGAGCACTTTGAAATTTCTTCTGCTGATATTATTAAACTTGTATCAAGTTTAGATCTAAATAAATGAATATCTTTTTCTTGAGCTTGATTTAAAAGTGGAGATATAATTATAGCACACAAATCAACTTCATCGGATGGATGATTAATTACAAAAGAAATATCAGTTACTAGATTAATAATTTTAGTATCTATTGGATTATTATTACAATCACCTAAACACACATTAAAAGATATTTTGACTGAATCTCTGACAACATGCTTATTAGTTATAATTACTGGCTGATACGTATTTGTGCTCTCATTAACGTTGAAATCAACAAAAAAACCGGTTCCTGTTCCAACAGTTCCATCTGAATATTCAGAAACAATTTTCACGGTGCAATATGTTAATTTTTCAGATATAGTCATTTACTTCTCCTTCATCTCATCTTAAGATACTATTTTATCTCTATTTTCAATTCCTACTATTTTATTTTTTGGCATTAAATTATATAATTTGTTTATTTCATTAGGTTCAACAATCATTTTTTCAATAATTATATTAATTAATCTGAACATTGCAATTGCTAGTTCTCTATTATCATCAATATTTATTGTACCAGGGTGAACTGCTTCATCCCCAACTATACGTACAGTATCCATTGCTTTTTGTAATGTTAATGGCAACCCTTTTTCAACTAATTTTTTTATAGCACCGTCAATTTTTTTATTTTCATCTTGTCCTGCCAATTTATTACATAATTTTTGCAATGCTAATCTTAATATAGCACATGATCCTTTAGGTGATAGTTCGATAATATTTCTAGCCTCGTTGTATAAGTTCTTTATGTCTTCAGGCATATCTAATAATGGAGCTTCAACCGATGAATTCAATGGCCAAATTAACTTTTCGTTGTACCAAAGACTTATATATCCACACTGCTGGCATTTGCAAACACTAATCACTTTTATATTATCCCCACTAGAATAACCTCTTGCAATACTACCATTAGTTTCATTTACGTGTGATTCATCCCAATCATGATTTGAATACGAACTACAACTAGAACAGGTGAATCCCTTACCATTAAAATATGGAGAAACATATTTATCTTTCATCGTACTCACCCACTATTTCCAAATATTGATCCAATATTTTATTTTCTTCTTCAACTACCAATTTAATAAAATCAGTATAATCATGATTTATCATTGCTTTATCTAAAGCATCATAATATTTAGATCTAATATTTGCTTTAATAATAATTGGTAGATAACCACTTTTCATTGCTTCAAAATTCATAAGTAATCTTGCTGTTCTTCCGTTACCATCTACAAACGGATGAATAAATACGAATTCTCCATGAAGTAATGTTGATCTTACTAAAGGATGATACTTATCCCAAGTATCATATCTATAAATTAGTTTCTCCATTTCTTCTGGTACTTTTATATAATCTATTGGTACTTGGGTTGCTCCAGATATTTTCACATTTTCTAGTCTATATTTTCCAGCATTATCATTATCTATTTCTTTTAGAATTAAACCATGAAGATTTTTAATGTTCCATTCTGAAAGATCAGCATTTTCTTTTACTAATTCTTCTAAATACAAAATAGCTTCTTTATGATTTATTACTTCTAAATGTTCCCTTACAGATTTACCACCAATAGTAATACCTTCTAAAACTACTTTGGTTTCTCTTAATGTTAATGTGTTTCCTTCAATAGCATTACTATTGTAAGTCCAATCAAGAATATTGCTTTCTTGTAAGGATTTCAATGTTTCTTTAGGCAAAGGTCTTTTTTTATTTAGCTTATCTAACTTTTCATCCACTTCTTTAAAATAATCATCTGGCAAATTAATAATAAATTTTACATCATCATCTTTTAATCTCTTATCTATAGGTTTATTAGTATCATCTGGTATATTCCAAGTTGTTCCAACTTTTTCAGCTCCATCAATTCTACCATCTTGAATAAGTTGTCTAATTCTTCTTTCACTAATATCCCATTTTTCACTAGCTTCTCTTATTTGCATAATTTCACCTCTTTATATAGATTATACCATTTCCGGAATAATATGTCAATGTATTTTGTTCCGCTTGTGGAATAAAACGTTTAAAATTTAGCAAACTTGTTCCCGAGTTGTTCCCAAGAATTTTTTTAAAATATTAGAAAGCCCGCGAGCCCTTATATTTCCTGATAAAAAAAGTATCCTAGCTTTTCAGCTAGGATTTCAGGGGGTTTTGGTTGAATCATCATTCATAATTATCATGAATGATGTGCGGGTATTTATACCTCGCATTATAATCATAAGATATTTTTTAATAATTGTCAAGAACGATAATTCTTGTTTTTTATCCTTCTTTGATTTGACTGATAATTTTTTGCTTTAATTCATTATCACTATCATTATTTAGAAATTCCAATGAATCTTTTTTTGCTTGTAATAATAATTTATAATCCTGTTTTAAGTTAGCGATTTTAAAGAACATATCTCCACTTTGTTTTACTCCAAATAAATCTCCATGCCCTCTTAGTCTAAAATCAGCCTCACTTATTTCAAATCCATTGTTTGTTTTCTCCATAACTGATAATCTTTCAACATCGTTGTTACTAATTAATATACATTTAGATTTAATATCACTTCGTCCAACTCTACCCCTTAACTGGTGAAGTGTTGAAAGTCCAAATCTTGATGCATCAAATATAACTATCATAGTTGCATTAGGAACATCTACTCCAACTTCTATAACAGTTGTAGATATTAATATTTGCGTTTTATTTTCTTTAAACTTTTCCATAATTTGATCTTTTTCAACTTGTTTTAATTTTCCATGGATAAGATCTACATTATAATCTTTTCCAAATGCCACATTCATCTTATCTTTTAATTCATTGACATTGGTCAAATCTAAATTATCATTTTCTTCAATTAGTGGTGCAATTACATATATCTGATGATTATTTTCTAATTCTTCTAGCATCATATATAATACATCTTTAATCTCTGAATCTTTCTTAACAAATGTTTCAATTGGTTTTCTGCCACTTGGTAATGTATTTATAGTTGATATGTCCATATCTCCATAAATTGTTAAAGCATATGTTCTAGGAATTGGTGTCGCACTCATATATAGAATGTCTGGTCTTGTACCTTTCTCTTTTAGACAAGATCTCTGTAATACTCCAAAACGATGTTGTTCATCAGTCACAATTAATCCTAAATTTTTATAAACTACTTGTTCTTGAAATAATGCATGCGTGCCAATAACAATATCTATTTCTCCTGTTTCTAAATCCTTATAAATTCTATTCTTATCTTTTTTAGGCGTTGGTCCTATCAAAAGTTCAATTCTAACATTAAAAATTTTAAGCATATCTGTCATTAAATGATAATGTTGCATTGCAAGTATTTCAGTAGGCACCATAAGTGCACTTTGATAACCTGCTAAAATGTTTGCATACATGGCAACTACAGATACAACTGTTTTACCACTTCCAACATCTCCTTGTAACAATCTATTCATTAATCTTGGAGAAGTCATATCACTAAATATTTCATCAATAACTGCATTTTGATCACTAGTTAACTTATATGGAAGTGAATTTATTAATTCATTAATCTTGGCCATATCAATACTTTTACTAATACCACTATTTATTTTTTTATTCTTTAATTTAAGATAGTTAATCTTAGTCATAAATGTAAATAGTTCTTCGTACTTTAATCTATTTCTGGCTAATTCTAATTTATCTTTATTAGATGGATTATGTACAATATTTAAAGATGTTTTTTTATTTAAAAAATCATACTTTTCTATTAAATATTTTGGGATATTATCAGTTATCTCATTTCCATATTCCATTAAAGCTTGGTTTATAAACCCTGCTATGTTTTTACTACTTAATCCACTGGTTCCACGATATACTGCTTCTATCTTCTCGCTATCTCCAAGAAGACCTATTCTAATATCAGATGCTGTAATAATATTTTTAAATTTATCATATTTACCAAATACAGTTACACTAGTTCCTACTGAAAGATTATTTTTTAAGAATGCTCTATTAAATATAGAGACCCCTACAATATTTTTATCAACTGAAACTAATCTAAAATTCATTTTATTTAAATTAGACTTTAATCTTATTAAAATAGGTACACTATCTATCTTGCCATCTATAATAACTTTATCACCATCATTTGGATCTTTTAGATTACTTCTTTTAATTAAATCATAGCGATATGGATAATGTGTTACTAAGTCATCAACAGTATATATATCCATTTTATTAAATGAACCCTTTATTTTAGTACCTATTCCTTTTACTTTTTCAATATCCATCATAAGCACCTGTCCTTCGTGTCATATTATACCAAAAAAGTACTAAAAATGAAAGTTAAAAAAAGTATAAATTTATGTTGACTTTTATCATTATTTTGATTATTATAGAAAGCATCAATTCAAATTTTGAATTGATTGCTAGTATCACACTAGCCAACCCCTTTTTATTCTTTTTATTGAAGTCGCACTTTCAGGGGGGCGACTTCTTTTTTATGTAAAAAAAACTAGTTTTTATCTGCTAGTTCTTTTAATTTTTCATATCTTTTTATTGCTTCTTCTTTATTTTGATCAAATAACCTTTTATCAGAAGTTTTGTATCTATTTTCTCTTTCATATATTTCATCATATAGATTATAATCTGCTTGACTATCTAAATATAGTTTGTCTTCTTCAGGACTATATCTAAATAATGGAAAATACCCTGATTTAGTTACTAATTTTTGTTCAGCATTGCTATCTTGCATACCAAGTTTTATACCATGTGCTATACAAGGTGCATAGGCAATTATAATAGATGGCCCATTATGTTTTTCTGCTTCTACCATTGCTTTAATAGTTTGATTATAATCTGCTCCTAAAGATATAGTTGCTACATAAGTATTAGGATAATTCATAGCGATAGTTGCCAAATCTTTCTTATGTGTTCTTTTACCTGATGCTGCAAATTTCGCAACTGCACCCATTCTTGTTGATTTTGATGATTGACCACCAGTATTTGAATAAACTTCAGTATCAAGTACTAAGATATTTACATCTTCATTCATTGATAAAACATGATCTATACCTCCAAAACCAATATCATAAGCCCAACCATCTCCACCTATTATCCATACTGATTTTTCTTTGATGTAAGATTTTAGTGGTTCTAACTCTTTAATATTTTCATAATCTAGGTCATTATATACTTTATTTGATACTTCTTTACCATATTCACCTAAATATTCCTTAAACAGTTCTTTATTTTTATCATGTACTTTATCTAGATTATCTTGCATAATCTTTTTTATTTTATCTTTCATTGTATTGTCTGCCACTTTAATACCAAATCCAAATTCAGCATTATCTTCAAATAAAGAATTTATCCATGGAATTGTATATGGCGTACTAGGGAGTGATGCTCCATAAATAGAAGAACATCCTGTAGCATTGGCTACTACCATATTTTCACCGAATAATTGAGTTAATAGTTTAATATATGGTGTTTCTCCACATCCAGCACAAGCTCCAGAAAATTCGAAGTATGGGCTTTTAAACTGACTGCCTTTAATACTAGTTCTAGGCATTACATCTTTATCTGTAACGTTGTTAAATAAATATTCTAATTTTTTATTTTCTTTGTCTTTAAATTCTTCCATTTCAAGTGCTTTTGTAGGACATACTTTTGAACATAATGAACAACCCGTACAATCTTTAATTGATATCCCTATTGTAAACTTCAAATTATCATCAATTTTTGAATCTTTTAGATCATCTAATACTTCTTTAGGGGCATTTTTTATTTCATCAGAATCAAGCAGAAATGGCCTTATAACAGCATGTGGACATACTAATGAACATAAATTACACATAGCACACTTATCTTTATTATAATTAGGTACAATAGTTGCTATATCTCTTTTTTCTAGTTTAGATGTCCCGGGTGCAAATGTCCCATCTGGTCTATTTTCAAAATCACTTACTTTTATCTTATCAACATCTAAATGTTCTAATTTAGAAAACAGTGTATCATCGCTTATCTCTTTATTTAAATTACTTATTAATTTAGTAATATCTACTTCTTTAAGATTATCTATTGCCATATTTAAAGCATTTATATTATTGTCTATTACTTCTTGACCTTTTCTTGCAAAATTTTTATTTATTTGAGTCTTTATATCCTCTAAAACAATATTAAAATCTAGAAGATTACTACATTTAAATATAATAGCTTCCATAATCATACTTATTTTATTTGGAATATTATTTTCTCTACTTATTTTATTGGCATCTACTATAAATAATTTAATATTTTTATTTCTAATAATTTCAATATCTTCTTTAGTTAAAATATTATTGATATCATCATCTATATTCAGTATTAGAATACCAGATTCTTTAATATTTTTTAAAATATTATATTTTTTTAAATATGATTCTTTAGTACAAACTACTAAGTATGGATCATTGACATAATATGGGCTTTTAATTTCTTTATTACTGAATCTTAAATGTGATTTAGTTACTCCACCTGATTTTTTAGAATCATATTCAAAATATCCTTGAACATATTTATCTTCTTCTAAACCTACTATTTTTAATATATCTTTAGATGCTGTAACCATTCCATCAGAACCATATCCATAAATTAGCATTTCATGAACATCTTTTTTAATTACTGAGTCAGTTCTTTTTAAAGATAAATTAGTAACATCATCATTAATGCCTATTGTAAATCCATTAAACTTATTGCTATTATTTAAAAATTCATATACTGCTTCTATATCATTAGGTGTTGTATTCTTACTAGATAAACCATATCTACCTCCAATTATATCAATATCTTGACCTTTTAATGTTTCAACAACATCTAAATATAATGGTTCTCCATTACTACCAGGTTCTTTAGTTCTATCAAGAACTGCAATCTTTTTTACTGTTTTAGGTAGTACATCTAAGAAATACTTGATACTAAATGGTCGATATAGATGAACTTCAATTAAACCAACATGCTCCCCTTTACTATTTAAATAATCAACTGTCTCTTTAATTGTTTCATTTACTGATCCCATTGCAATAATTATTCTATCTGCATTATTATCTCCATAGTAATTAAATGGTTTATATGTTGTATTTGCAATACTATTTATTTTTTCCATATAGCTGTTTACAATATCTGGTAATTTTTCATAATATTTATTTCTTGCTTCAGTATTTTCAAAGAAGATGCTATCTCCTTGATTAGTTCCCCTAGTTACTGGATTATCAATATTTAGTGCTCTTTTTCTAAATTTATCTATTTTTTTATAATTTATTAATTCTTTTACTTTATCTAAATCAATGAGATTTATTTTATTCATTTCATGACTAGTTCTAAATCCATCAAAGAAATTAATAAATGGTAAAGATCCATCTATAGAGGATAAATAACTTACTGCTGTTAAATTCATAACATCTTGGACTGATGATGATGATAGCATGGCAAATCCCGTTTGTCTTACAGCATATATATCACTATGATCACCCATAATTGATAGTGCGTGTGTCGCAATAGTTCTTGCTGCCACATTTATAACACATGGTAACATTTCTCCTGCTACTTTATACATATTGGGAATCATTAAAAGTAGCCCTTGGCTTGCTGTAAATGTGGTTGTCAAAAGTCCTGCCTGAAGCGAACCATGAACCATTCCCATAGCTCCTGCTTCACTTTGCATTTCAACTACTTTAACTGTTGTCCCAAAAAAGTTTTCTCTTCCTTCTTTAGCGTATTTGTCTACTAACTCTGCCATAGTTGATGCTGGTGTTATTGGATATATTCCTGCCACCTCACTAAAATTATATGCTACATAACTACAAGCTTCATTCCCATCCATTATTTGTTTTTTCATCTTATGCCTCCTTGTTTAAAATAAAATATTCATAATATTCATCAAACGTTATATTATTTTCATAAATATATGTTGCTACTTCTACTCCAACATAACGATAATGCCATGATTCATAATTATACCCTGTTATATTAGTCTTCCCATCCTGATATCTTTGAATAAAACCATATAAGTGAGCATTTTCATATACCCATTTCCCAGATGCAGTAGTGCCAAATTTAGTATATAC
This sequence comes from Bacilli bacterium, assembly GCA_035392025.1. GTDB lineage: Bacteria > Bacillota_I > Bacilli_A > RF39 > UBA660 > DAOPMC01. Next base: position 3,820 of record DAOPMC010000018.1, on the reverse strand, counting down.
CGAAGTATTATCCTTTAAATCCATTGCAAGTCCTGTTTGATGCTCTGAATTCCCTGGCCTTGCTGACACTAAATCTGTGTGACTGATGCCATTATATTTCACTCCATTATCATAAATGTTTTTTGTTCTATATAACTTCTATATCCAGAATGAATCTTAATTATTAAGCCTTGTTCTTCTGCTTTTTCTGCCATTTTTATAAACATTGCATAGGCAGTAGAATCTAATTTGATACCATCTCCATATTGAGATGCAACCGTTACTAATTTTTCTGGAATATGGTCACTTTCCAATTGATTAAACTTATTTACTAACATAAGTTCTTTTTTTTAGAATATCTGTATCTTTAATATTAGTATAAAAATCTTGATCAGCACCTGCATTTACTAGCTCTATTGTACTGCGAATATCATCTTTATATAATTTTAAATATCTTTCTAAGTTTTCCTTAATAAAATATTTATCACTCATTAATTTTGTGATATTTGGAGAATATTTAATATCTAATGTATCAATATTAGCATTTACCAATTGAATAATTTCATTAATTGGTGCTTCCAAATTATCTTTTTGGTAACTTAAATATCTCGTCAAATTGCCAGATACATAATTATTTGCTTTTAAGAATACTACTATTTGATTAGAATATTCAATGTCCGTTGCATCTTTTATTTTATTTACTATTGCTATAACTTCATTGATATTTGCATCCTTGTTATTTTTATGATATTTAACATAGTTTGTAATATTTGATACTTTTATGCTTGTATCATATTCTTCTGTTAAATATTTATTCCACAATAAAATAGATCCTACTATTATTGCTAATACTGCTATAATAATCAAAAATTTATTGAAAACCTTCTTCATATTATCACCATATCCTTATATATTATCATATCACATTCATCAAACAAAAAACAAGAATACTAATTCTTGTTATTTATCTTTTACAAATATTGACAACATCTGTGCAAATCTAAGATGAATTTCATTACTTTTCTTTACTGCATAACCTTTCCCTAAGGCTTTACCGCCTATAGTTAAGGAGGCAATTAAGCTTGTCATTATCAATACTACTAATGAAATATCTATTTTATACTTACTTGATAATACAACTGCTATTGTTGCACCAGCACTACCACTTACAATTCCGCATATATCTCCAACAACATCATTACAGAAATTAGATACTTTAGGTGATGATTGTTTTAGTCTTATTGCTAGTTTTGCACCTTTTACTCTTTTAGATGCCATTGAGTGAAATGTTTTTTCATCAGATGCTGTAACGGCAATGCCTATAATATCAAATATAATTCCTAAAAATATAAATAATAATAATACAAATATACTAACTATTATTCCTGATTTCGATATAATAATATCTGATCCATATGAAAATATCATTGATGTTATGAAGGTAAATAAAATTATTTTAAATACCCATGATTTATCTATTAATGTTTTTTTCTTTATACCTTTCGGCATATATACCTCCAAAAAAAAATGAAATGGCTATTAATACAGTAAACTTTACGCCTTAGGTCAAGCAGGATTTCCCCCAATCTTACTTTCCGTTACCAAAAAGCAGTTCCCTTTTAAAAGGTTGGATAGATGATCACTCATTCTATAGCTTGATCGCCACTTAGTACGCACCATAATCCCATATTAATTTCATCCTAGAAGTTTTCCTCACCAGTTTTTTATTGTTAATACTCTTTTGCAGCTTACGTTTCATATAGCAATCCTAATATATTAATTGGCCAACTAATAATTAGGTGTTCTACAATTCCCGAAAACCACTCAAGTCCAGCTACACTATCCGCAGCATCTCGCCACGCAATAGGTTATCTTACTTCGTATATAGTCCATCAAGTTATCTGTATAGGCTGCTATACAACAGTAAGTCTCCACGAGAAGATGGGTCGTTTGCCATATGCCATTATGATCGCCCAAAACCTCTTTCTTTCAGCATCCACCCAAAACTGGGCGTTTCAAGCAGACACCAAAAGCTTCATTGATATGCTAATTAACGAATTTTTAGGCCCGTCTTCACAATAAATTACTGACTAGAATAATGTGCCACTCATCAAATACATACATTATACCACAAAACCATAATATTTGCAAATTAACCCTTTATTTGATATACATATTTTTGATCTCTTATGACAAATATTAAACTAATTTTAGTCGCATTTTTTATATCATTAGGTACTTCTAAATAAGTATAATTTTCACTATGATCTGCTGGTGTTAAATCAGATACTTCAACTTGAATATTATTTCCTTCTAATATATATTGTATGCTCATAAAATAATTAATAAACTGCTTATTTGTAATTTCATTAATATTTACACCACTAGATAGTTCAAAAATTGAATTTAGTCTCAATACTGTACTTTTACTTTTTAAATTTCTAGGTAATACCGTAATAGTTTGCTCACCTATAGTATATTTAAAACTATCACCTATTTCATAATCTAATACTTTAAATGTACTATCTCTTAATACTGATGATGACATTTTCATTTCTTCATTTAGAGAATATGTAGCATTTGTTGCTATTACATTAAAGATAGTTGGTTCTAATTTTACTTTCTTTTTCCCCGTTGTTGTTGATAACTTTAAATACATCTTATCAGACTTATCAGACTTATCTATTTTGAATGTAATAATATATGTAGCATTATTTAAAGATTTTACACTTTGTCTTACATATCCTATCCCTAAATCAATAAAATTATCATACGATGTTAGAATCGCATTATAAGAAGTTTTATTAATTGTTAAAAGTACATTATCTATATCAATACCTGTAGCTTTAGATGAATTATTTAATATCTCTAATTTCACTATGACATAAGCATATGTATTATCTGATATATCATTCCCTTTATAGTCTTTAGTAGTCACATAAGTATTAATTACTTTATATCCTATGTCATCAGCAACTATACTTTCCTGTTCTTTATATACTTTATTTATTATTTCTTTATTAATATATATACCAGATGATACAACTATTAAACCTATTATAACAATTACTAATAAAATCTTTTTATTTTCAACAATATAATATTTTAATTTTCTAAAGAATCTTTTAAATCTTGTCTTTATATCATTTTTATCTATATCTATATCTACTTCAAACTCTTCATTATCCATAGCCTCTATTCTAAGTTGTTTAATATCTTTTTGAAATTCAAATCTCTTAACATCAAATCCTAATGACCTGGCAAAAGTACAAAATGCCAACAAAACTCCCAATACTGCTATTACCACAGAAATATCTCTTGTTATGATCAAACTTCTTATTTCTATATTATTTAATTCTAATAATGCTAGATTACCATGAAGTTTAAATAAGAAAAAGAAACTAACCATAGATACAATAAATATTATCCAGTATAAAATAGTTGGCTTCTTTTTGATAGTTAATAATAAAAGAATAAGCACTACTATAATTAAATTAATAATAATCGCTAGATACATAAAAGAGTTAATATAAACACTTGGTAAGTCTGCAACAAAGTTATAATAACCTGTTTTAACATACTGACTTAGAAAGTTATAAACACTATAAAATTTTAATGATACATAAACCAAAAGTACTGTTATCATGAAGTTAAGTGGTTTAAAAAATTTAATAAGTACTGCATATGGTTTCCTAAATATCATTACTATCACCCTTTATTCTAATGTAATTATAACTTAAATAAGCCTAAATTAAAAGATATTTTAATATCTAGTATTAGCTTTCACTATGATTAATCTATGATAATGTCTTAGGTGTTATTCCGGGAAAATGTCCCAACT
>DAOPMC010000017.1:0-28342 GCA_035392025.1 Bacilli bacterium | reverse complement strand
AAGAAAGGGGTCTAATATAGGTCATTTAGACCATAATTAGATTATACGTGATAATTATGGAAGATATTAAAAAAGGTTTTGTTGAAGCATATGGTGATAATTTTTCTACAAAAGAATATATTACAGATCCTGCAATAGGGAGAGAAAAAGAAATTAAAGAACTAATTTTAATTCTTTTGACACCAGATAAATCTGCCATTTTAACGGGTAAACCTGGTATAGGTAAAACGGCTATAGTAGAAGGACTTGCATATCAAATTCATAAAGGTAATGTGCCAGATGCATTAAAAGATTATACAATTGTTAAAATTGATACTCAGGCATTAATAGGGGTTGAGAAAAATACTGGAGATAGTAGGGTACTTACCTTAGTAACTGAGTTAAAAGAAAAAAATAAATTTATTGTATTTATTGATGAAATTCATACTCTAATTGGTAGTAAAGATCAAGGAGCATTAGACTTTGCCAATATGTTTAAAACAGCACTTGGTAGAGGAGATGTTAAGCTAATTGGTGCGACAACTACTGATGAATATGAAAGATATATTTTAAGAGATAAAGCATTCTTAAGAAGATTTGAAAAAGTCAGTGTATCAGAACCAACTAGAGAACAAGCTATTAAAATATTAGTTGGAACTATTCCTAAAATAGAGCATCAAACAGGGGCTAAATTAGGATATACAGCATTTATTCACGAAAAGATATCGGCATTTTTAGTAGATGTAACTAAAGAGTATAATAGAGTCTATGAAAATCAATCAAGATATCCCGATGTAGCATTAACAATGCTAAGACAGGCTTTCTCTAATGCTGTGTTTGAAAATCAAGATACTGTTTTATTAAGACATGTAAGACAAGCGATATTAAATTCAAAAGCAATATATGACGACATAAAAAGAAAAGAAAGCACAAGGTTTAATAAAGAATTTAAAGATTTATTGGATAAGGAAGAACCAAAAGAAGAGGAAGTAATATAATGAAAAAAGCAATTAAAGTATTATATATTGTAAGATCATTATTACTAATACCAGTAATGTGGTTTATTATGGAAATGCTTGATGTTATGAAAAATACTGGTTTTTTTGGAATATTTTTTTTAATACTAATATTCTTATTTGTAGTTCTAGGTATCTTTGGTATGTTATTTAAAGAACATAATATGAATAAATTACTAGGTTATAATATTATATATATTATATTTGAAATATTTGTGGTTGTTATTGGCATGACATATTTAAAATCTATATCAGATGAATTTTATATAATGAATGATGATTATTTTAAAACGATATTTGGATTATTTTCAATTATAGTAATTGGTATTATTGCAAATACTATAATTATTACTGGAATGGATAAACAAGATATAGATATCTTTGATAATAAGACTAAAAAAGTAAGCAAGAAAAAGGGACTTAGTTAAGTCCTTTTGATTTGTAATAATCATATAATTCTTTAAATCTAGTAAAGTGTATTATTTCACGTTGCCTTAAAAATAGCAATGGTTCGATTAAGTCTTTATCATTGGTGAGAGTGATTAAATGTTCGTATGTGGCTCTTGCTTTCTCTTCTGCTGCCATATCTTCTACAAGGTTGGCAATTGCATCACCAACTGCAGCAAAATAAGCGGCTGTAAAAGGGACACCATTGGCATCAGTTGGAAACATATCATATCCATGTTCAGCGTAGTTTGAATCAAGTCCAGCAGCTTTTAATTCGGCGATTGTGGCATCTTTTGTGAGTTGGTATATCATTGTCTGAATCATTTCAACATGGCCTAATTCTTCAGTACCAATATCAGTTAATAAGGCTTTTCCTCTGCCATCTGGCATATGAAAGCGCTGGTTTAAATATCTTAGGGCAGCCCCTAGTTCTCCATTTGCTCCGCCATATTGCGTAACTAATAATTTTGCCATTTTAAGATCTTTATTCTTAATATTTATTGGGTACTCCAAAGCTTTTTCATATTTAAACATAATTTACCTCCCATGGCCAAGTAGTTGAATCCCAAACCCATACATTTTGATTTAGTTTATCACTTGTTAAAGTAATAGGGCCATACTTTGTTTCATATTGATTGAGTGCCTGTTTATATTTGCTTAGATAGTCGTTATATAGCTGTATCATATTAGTATCGGTAGGATTGACATCAAGATATAAGTTTAAATCAGTAAGTGCAAAAGAATAAGTTTGCATAGTTAACATCATATAATCTTTTTCGTTAGTTGGTTTGATTGTCGCATACATATAGTTTTTGTATGGATCATACAAATTGTTAAAAAGATTTCCTTTCATAAATCCAGCATATGGATCTATGTTATTTGTTTGGTTATTCATTATTTTTCCTCCTGGTTTATATTATGAATGTCTAAGGCGATTGAATGGTTTATTGTCCTACTTTTCAAGTAATACTTGTATTTTTGACTAAAAAATGTTAGAATAAGTGAGTATTAGTTAAATGGCGAATATGGTGAAGTGGTTAACACGCCAGATTGTGGCTCTGGTATGCGTGGGTTCGATTCCCACTATTCGCCCCATTTATAAGGAATCTAACTCCTAAAAACTTTAATTTAATAAAGTTTTAGGAGTTTTCTTTTTACATAAAATTTGTAAATTAAATATAATAAACCTTTTTATTAGGACTTAGTGATTAAATTCGTATTAAAAATGTATTGAGAGGTGCTAACAAATTGTATTATTTAATACTATCTTTTGTAATAGTATCATTTGGAATTTTTAAATAAAATATGCTATAATTAGGGTGTTAAAGGAGATGATTATTATAAAAGTAAATAGTAATTATATAAATGATTATAAAAATATTATTCAAACTACTAATTTGCAAAAAGGATATCAAGAATTTGTTAGATTTTTTCGTTATTTAAGAACATATTTAGAAAAAGAAATGCCAAGTTATATATTTACAAGTAATATAGTTGAAAATAATATGGATTACTCTTATTTTCAATTCACAAATCAAAATCTAAAATCAAAAAATCTGAAAATAGTTATAGCTTTTATTCATCAAAAATTTGACTATGAGATTTGGTTAGCAGGCGTTAATAGAAAAGTACAGGTTTATTTCTATGAAAATTTAAAAAATAAATTAATAAAACACACTTTAACTAATAATCCAAATAGAACAGACTACATATTAAAATCTAAAATCATAAAAAATTGTGATTACGACAATATAGAACGAATGTTGATAGAAATAAAATTAAATATAGACGACTTTATCAATGATACAAATGATATTTTAGTATAAACAAAAAGTGTTTGTAGGAGGTCAAAAAATGAAATACAATATAGATTTAAGTAAAATGGATATTAAAAAATATAAAACCTTTTTAAAAAATCAATATCTAATTCCTAGTAGGCAAACATTACACGAAAATATAGATGATAACTTCAAAATATTTGAAAACTATAGTATCAAATAACAAGTTAAAAGAACAAGTGAAAGTATTGGAGTACTAAAAATATTGATATTACTTGGTATAATGGTAAACATGTTGCTATAGAACAATCAAATATTATTTTAATAAAGTTAAATAATTATAATAAAAAAATTATAATTATGATAAAATATTAATAAGAGGAGAGATTAATATGTTTAAAAAATTTATAATTTTATTTACTTTAATTTTATTGGTATGTGGATGTGGTTCTAACGCTCTAAAGGGAAATACTAAAAATGAAAAACAAGATGAAAAAAATGATAAATTAGTTATCAAAACAAAAGTAACTAATAAAGAAGAAAAAGGCGGTTATTTAATTTATTTTATGCATATCGGTGCAAGAAATACAGAAGCTGGAGAAGCTAATCAATCGGCATTTGGACCGTTTGAAACAGATGAAAACGGAGAATATGTTCTAGATTTGAATTTTAATTGGGATCAAGACGTAGGAACATATATAAATCATATGGATAATAAGGATAAAACTAAATTAGAAATGTTTATAGTAACTAAAGAGGACATTTATATTCGTAACCCTTTGAATAAAAAGACAATTGTTGAATTTATACCTAATGAAAGTAATGAAGAACGTCCTGATCCTGCTTATTATTCTAAAGAAAAAGAAATAGAAGTTTCGTTTACAGATAAATATCCTGATGGAGTATTATCTTTAACATTTCAAGATGCTACATTTGTCATCAAATTAGAATTTGAAGGTGAAGAACCTAAAAAGTCTTATGAAGTTTCAATGTTTTGGAATGATCCATCAAAACCAAATGGAATAGGCAATATTCGAGTTGGCAGAATAAGTAGACAATTTCAATATTGGGATACGCCTTTTTATAAAAATGATAACTTGGCAAGTAAAACTGGAACAATAATAATAAAAGATTTTGATACAAACCAAAATGTTGATTATGAAGGCTATCCTAAGACTGTATCTTTTGATAAAGACGGAAATCCAATTGGGGATAAAATAATGAAAATAAAGCTAAAATAAAAATTGTTAAAAAACGTGCTTTTATCTTCCAAAATTATAGGACGAATAATAAGAATTTTAGAGATAATTTAAAAGAGCTTTTTTGGTATTGGAGGGTGGGGCTTCCTAGGTGTTAAAAAAGTGTGAAAAAATTGTATTGATGTGAAAAATCGTTAAAAATAAAGTTGTGAAAAATCATAAAACTCGAACGAAAACAATTCTAAAATGACACGCAATACACCGTAATATAAAGGTTTGACCTTTGTATTAAAAACGTATCGAATATGTATTACAAATGTATGTCTTAAAATAATAGACTTTCACTAGAAAATGCGGTATTGTGTGTTTAACTAGTGAGTTGATGGGCTGAGAAAATAGTAGACCTTCGCCCCATTATGAATAATACTGCTCTCAAACTCAATAAAACAAAGGGTTTGAGAGTTTTTTTATGCTTTTAAGACTTAAAAAAAGGTTAAAATTAGTAACTAAAACTACTCATTTTAAAAATTTATAATTACGCGGTATAATAGAAAGGGTGATAAAATGATAATAAATAAAATAAAAGAATTTAGAAAAGTAAAAAACTTAACTCAAGATGATTTGGCAAAAGAGTTAGGTGTTACAAGAAAAACAATAAACCAAATTGAAAGCGGCAATGTTTTACCAAAGATAGATGTAGCATATAAACTATCAGTTATTCTTGGTACAACTATTGAACAATTATTTTTAAATAACGAGTATAGCGAACATTCCAAAAAACAGCAAGAAGAAACATTTGAAAAAATAGCTGATATATACTTTAATTTTAAAAAATCAAAACTCAAGTAATCTTTATATTAATGCGCTGCATTAAATTTGCATTGAAAACGTACTTATAAGTGCTAATAATATGTATTATTTTGTGATATAATGTTGTTAACAAAGGAGTTATGATTTATGGCTAAGAGAATTAGAGTTGAGAACTATGAAACAGAAGCAAGTAATGATGAATCTTTAAAATTAAAACCAGAATTAAAGTTGAAAAAAACAAAAATTAAATTATTATTGATTGTATTTTTAATCATTTCGATTGTTGCTAATATTACCTTGGGATTTTTATATTTTGAAAGTACGAATAAAAACGGGAAATTAAAAGAAGAAAACAATAAAATTATTAAATTAAATGAAGATTTAGAAGAAGAAAATGAAGAAATAAATAGCAATTTGTTTAACGTTATTGGGCTTAATTCTGTTTATTATGTGAAAAATAAATTAGACTTTATGGATGATAGTATAGTTTTTAAGATTGAAGGATTTGGTAATTATTATTATACATATGATTGTATGATGCAAAAAGTAAATGGAAGTTACTCTTATTGGGCATATAACAAAGAAGCTGCGATTTCTACGGGATTAAGAGCAGGTGGTTGTCAATGAAAAAAATAATAGTCTTCTTCATTTTGTTAGCAATTATACCCATCGGTGTTCACGCTGAAGAATATGATGATGAAAATGCTAAATTAAAATATTCTATTAATGATACGATTTGGACAGAAAAGCCATTAAGTACAGAAAGAGAAACTATAGACAGAAAATGGGAAAATAGTGATTGTGGAGTTTTGATGTATGGTTCATCAGATTTTTGGGGAGAATTGAGTAATGAAGAAAAATCAGGATATTCCCGTGAAGCATTTAATAGCAATGCTCTAGACAATTCGTTTTTAGAAATGTACCAACAAGTTTTTACTGAAATGGGATACAATATTACTTCATCACGTTTAGTTGATTTAGGTATGCAAATGATGAGGTATGATGGAACAGCTACTTATAATGGAACAGTTTTTGATTATTCGGTATTTGTTACATTAAATAACGGATATTTAGCTCAATGGCAATATTTTGGTGAAGCAGATACAATATGTACTAGTGGAGTTTATACAGCGGTGAATTCATTAGAATCTACAATTTCAAATAGTAATAGTTCAAGTTCGTTAGACTTTGATTATGGAAATATTATCTTTAGTTTAATACTTACAATAGTTGCATATATGATTTATCCTTTTATAAGGACAAAATTTATGAAAGTAGAATATAATGAAAAAACTTGTAAAAAAATGGCATTGTGGAATTCGATTATTGTCGGAGGTATCTTTTTGATATTAACCAGTGCATTACAAGAAAATGCTACTTGGAGCGCAGGACCAGCATTTTTATATTATTGGATAAATAGGACTTTGTGGATAAAAAAAGAAAAAAGTATAAATTATACAATTTGTGAAAGTTGTGGTTGTAAAGTTCTAAATAAATTCAAAAATTGTCCTAAATGTGGAAAGAAGGTAAATAATGAAGAAATCGAAAAGTAAAATCGGATGGATAATATTTTTATTATTTTTAATGTATGCATCCGCTAATGGAAATTATCTTAATTCGGGTGATGATTATTTATATGAAAATAGTTCTTGGCTTGCTTTAATTGATTTGGTTGTTTGCTCTGTTGTAATGATGGCTATTCCATTTATTTGGAGATTAGTTAATCGTCAAAAATTTCCTTTTTCAAAGGGTAAAAAAATTTGTATATGGAACAGCATTATACTATTCATTTTATCAATTATATTAATGGCTACAGTAGAAACAAGTTTTATTGGTGGATTAGGTGCCTTGATATACTACTATATTAATAAATGGTTATTTGTAAATGAAAAAGATTACGATGATCAAGATATAATATGCAGTAATTGTAATACGAAAGTTAGTTCAAAATTAAAGAAATGTCCAAACTGTGAGTTACCATTTAATGATGTGAAAGAAGAAATTTTAATTCAAGAAAATGTTGAAATTGAAGAAGAAGATGTAGAAAAAAATGATGAAAATATTGAAGAAATAGAACAAAATGTATTTAAGTGTTCTAATTGTGGTTCTTTAGTAAAAGAGTCTGATGAAAAGTGTTCTAAATGTGGTGAAGTTTTTGAAGAAGAAGATGAAGAAGAAAGTGGAAATAGTAAAAAAACAAATAAATCAGATATGGATCAAAAATATTCGAATTTAACAAAATTAAAGAAATTGTTAGATAAAAATATTATATCCAAAGAAGAATTTGAAAAGGAAAAGAAAAAAATTTTAAACAAATAATTTAAGAAAAAATAAGGGTGTGTGTTTTTGTATCTTAGGGTGGGGCTTCTACTTGATAATAAAAGTGTATTATAAGTGTATCGAACAAAAAAATTATACTTAATTTGTTTATAAAAATAGAATGTTTTTTTCCAAAATTTTAATAAAACTCGATAATATAAAGGGAAAACAGAGTATTAAATTTGTATTGAAAATGTATTATAAATGTATGTCCTAAAATTACTAGACTTTTAATAAGATAAGCGGTATTGTGTTATCAACTAGTGAGATTATGGGCTGAGAAAATAGTAGACCTTCGCCCCAAAAAGTAATCAACTTATGAATAATATTCGTAAGTTTTTATATGCAGATATAGTTTAGTGGTAGAACATGAGCTTCCCAAGCTTAGGATGCGAGTCCGATTCTCGTTATCTGCTCCAAATTTGAATTTGCTCAAACTTTTATAGTTTGATTTTTTTATTTTATTACATTATTTTTTGCTTAAGGTAAGTTTTAATAAATAATGAAAAACATGAATATATTTTAATGATGTATTAGGAGATAATATGAATTTTAAAGTATATTTTTTACTTTTTTTAATTTATTCTATATGTGGTTTCTTAATGGAGATTACTTCAGTTTATTTAAGAACAAAAAAAATCGTTAATAGGGGATTTTTATTTGGACCATATTGCTCAATCTATGGATTTTGTTCGATTATTATGATTATATTACTCAGTGATATAAAAAATATATTTTTGCTATTTTTATTATTTTTTTTTATATGCGGAATTTTAGAATATTGGATGAGCTTTTTAATGGAGAAGTTATTTAAGGCTAGGTGGTGGGATTATTCTAATCGATTTTTTAATATTAATGGTAGGTTTTGTATCGAAAACGGAATATATTTTGGAGTATTTGGAATGTTTTTAGTGAGAGTGGTAAATCCTTTTTTAGGACCATTAGTTACAGTTTTTAATAGCAATATAACTTTATATATTTTATTGATTATATTTATTATAGATAACATTATTTCAATTTATTTGGCATTTAAATTGAAAAAAATTACTCTTTTTAAAAGAGATGATAATACTAATGAAATAATCAAATTAAGAGAGAAACTGTTATTTAAAAAAACATAGAAGGTTCATTGTAGAAAACCTTCTATTATTTCTTTTTCTGCTTCTTTTTTTGATAGTCCTAGTGACATTAGTTTGGTTAACTGTTCACCGGCGATCTTACCAATTGTGGCTTCATGAATTAAATTTGCATCAACATGTTTAGCGGTAATTTCTGGTATTGCAGAGACTATACCATTATCTTTAATTATTGCATCACACTCTACATGGGCATAACATTTATTATTACCCATAATTTTGGATCTAAATTCTTGCTTAGATTTTTCTGTTGCAAATGAGCGAGATACGATATGACAATTGGAATTGTTGCCATTTAAACTGGTTTCAAACAAAGTCTTAGCACTTTGATTTTTTTCTGTCATAATTTTTTCGGTTATTGTAAGAGTTGAATTGTCATTTAGTGTTGCATAAGTTTTTCTAATAGATTTATCAACACCTTTTATTTGGGTAGTATCCATATCCATTTTACTGTTTTTACCTAGTGTAATTTCTGTAGTGGGATTTAATATTTTACTATTTAAATGATCTCCTTCACCATAATGATTTTCAATATATGTAACCTTAGAATTTTCACCTATATAAAATCTATGAATACCATCATGTTCTGATTTATTTTTATCATTATGTTTGATTCCACACCCTGCAAGAATGTAAACATTAGAATTTTCACCAATGTGGAAATCATTATATACAACATCCATAAGACCACTTTCTGTAATTATTACAGGAATATAAATGAATTCAAAGCTAGCATTATCCTTAACATAGATATCTATACCAGAATTATCTTCTTTAGTAACTATATTAGTGTTTTCTGTAATTTTTCTCTCAATACTTGTTCCATTTTTTCTAATATTATAAGCCCCATCTAAACTATCTTTACCAGTTATACTTTTTAATAATTTTAAATCATCTTTATTCATAAATATTCTCCAAACAACAATTTTTATTAGGGCAACAAATGCTATCCATGCTTTTTATAGTGCCTTTTTCAAGTAATATTATTTGATCTGCTATTTTAAATAATCTCTGCTGGTGTGAAATTATTATGGCTGTTTCTTTTTTGTTTAATTTATTATCTAAAAACAGATTAATTAAACTTTTAAAACTCCACAAGTCAATTCCTGCTTCTGGTTCATCATATATTATTAACTTAGAATCTTTGGCAATTACTGATGCAAGTTCAATCCTTTTAAGCTCTCCACCTGATAATTTATCATTAACTTCACGATTTAGATATTCTTTAGGATCAAGCCCAACTTTTAATAATAATTCATTAATTTCTTTTTTATTTAGACTATTTTTTGATGCCAAATTTAATAATTTTTCTACAGTAATTCCCTTAAATTTAATTGGCTGTTGAAAGGCAAAAGAAATACCTAATTTTGCTCTTTCATCTAAAGATAAATTAGTAATATCTTTGCTATCATAGATAATTTTACCGCTATCTGGTTTTTCAATTCCCATTATTATTTTTGCAAGTGTCGATTTACCAGATCCATTGGGACCGGTAATTATAATACACTTATTATCTTCTATTTTTAAATTTATATCATTTAAAATAGTTTTATTATCTCTTTTAAAATATATATTTTTAAGTTCTAACATAATTCCTCCTAACTTATATGATCAATTCCTTGTAATATTATTTGTTCTATATGGGCATTTACCAAACTATAATACTTTTCTTTACCAACTTGTCGATATTTAACTAAACTGTTATCTCTTAATATTCTTAATTGATGTGATACTGTTGTTCTATTAATATTAAGTATATTTGATAAATCATTTACACTAATTTCAGTATTTAGTAATTTACAAACAATTTTTAATCGTGTTGGATCGGATAATATTTTATATACATTTGATAAATCATCAAATTTACCAGAGTTTTCCATATCAGCTTTTTTCCTATTAATTAAATTATAGTTTGGGCAGTTGTTTCCACATATATTACTCATAAATTCTCCTATGTGCACAACGGTGCACATTAATATTATAACATTAAATAATTAGTAGTCAATTATTTTTAAATATTGTAAATAATATTAATAAAGTGTATTATTTATATAGAAGGTATTTAGTATGAAAAAGAAAATAATAATAATTTGTTTAGCGGTTTTTATATTATTGATAGCAGGAACTATTATATTTTTAGGGCAAAAAGATATATTTATTGTAATTAATGGTAAAGTGGCAGAAACAGTTAATATAAATGCTGAGTATAAAGATTTAGGTTCTAGTGCATGTTATGGGTATAAGTATTTAAAGGATAAGAAATGTGTAGATATTTCTAGTAATGTAAAAATTGAGTCAAATGTTGATACCAGTAAAGATGGTAAATATTATGTAAAATATGAATATGATTATGGTAATAAAAAGATTACTGAGACACGTGAAGTAATAGTAAAGGACATTCTTAGCCCTGTAATTACTTTAAATAAAGCAGAAACTTTAGTATGTGGCAATTCTTCATTTATAGAACCAGGATATAGTGCAATAGATGAGATTGATGGAGATTTAACTGATAGAGTAGTAACAACAATGTTAGATAAAGAAGTATTATATGAAGTTACTGATAATTCTGGAAATAAAGCAAGTGTTATAAGAGAATTAGAATATGGTGATAAAACGTCTCCAGTAATTACATTAAAAGGGTATCAAACAACATATGTATTGCTAGATAGTGTTTATAATGATTTAGGAGCAACTGCAAACGATAATTGTGATGGTGATATTACTAATAAAATAATAAAATCAGGAAGTATAGATTCATCAAAAATTGGTAAATATACAATTACATATAGTGTAACTGATAGTGCTGGTAATAAATCTACAAAAGAAAGAACAGTACAAGTATTTAAAAAGCAAGAAGTAAATATAGTTATACCCGAAAATAAAACTATTTATTTGACTTTTGATGATGGACCTGGTCCTTATACTAAGCAATTGCTAGACATATTAAAAAAATATGATGTTAAAGCAACATTTTTTGTAATTTATAGACCAGGGTACAAAGCGTTGATAAAAAGGGCATATGATGAGGGACATACTATTGGGCTTCACACAGCATCTCATGTCTATAGAAAAGTTTATGCAAGTGTTGATGCATATTTCAACGATTTAAATAAGGTATCCAATTTTGTAAAAGATACTATTGGGGCAGATGCCAAATTAATTAGATTTCCAGGAGGAAGTTCTAATACAGTAAGTAGTTTTAATAAAGGAATAATGACAACACTTACTAAGGAAGTTGAGTTTAGAGGATATAGATATTTTGATTGGAATCTATCTAGTGGTGATACCTCTACTACAAGTCAGACTAAAGTAGAGAATAATGTAATTAAGAGATTAGGAAATGGTAAATATTATGTGGTATTACAACATGATATTAAAAAATATTCAGTTCTTGCAGTAGAGAGAATAATAGAATATGGTCTTGCCAATGGATATACATTTGCACCACTTTCATATGATAGTCCAATGGTTCATTCAAAAGTTAATAATTAGAGTAGAAATACTCTTTTTTTGTGATGAGTTCACTTTCTATTTTTCGAAAATTACATACTATATATTGAATAGGAGTGATTAGATGGCAAATCTTGATATTTTATATGATTTATTACAAATAGCAATGATAACAGGCGCAATTACAACGCTGTTTGTTCAAAAAATAAAATGTAGTACATTTCTAAATAGCAAATGTCAAATTGTTATAGTTTCATTATTTTTATCAATGGTCTTTGGGGTGTTATTTACCTTAACATTTAGTAATTTTCCACTTATATATGCATTATGGGTAGGTTTATTTACATTTGTTGGAGCAGAAGCAATATATACAGCAGTAAAGAAAACTTTAAATTTAAAAACATTTACTAGTGTAACAGAAAATACTACTACAACAGATGAAGAAGGTGATGGATAATGGGTATAAGAGAAGAAATTGTATCCATTGCAACTGGAGAGTTAGGCTATAAAGAGAAAGCTAGTAGTGCAGATTTGGATAGTAAGACTGCCAATGCAGGTACTAAAAATTATTCCAAGTATGGGAAATGGTATGGATCAGATCCAGGTCCTTGGTGTGCCAAGTTTATATGCTGGGTATTCAATGAAGCAAAAGTACTGAACTTGATTAAGAAAACAGCATCTTGTTCGTCAATGATGAGTTATTTTTATTTTTAATGTTGCTTTCTTAGTCAGAGGCAATAATAAACCTAAAATTGGTGATATCATATTTATTAATTGGAGTCAAGGGAGCTCTCCTGATCATGTAGGAATTATTGCTAAAACGGATGACACATATACATATACTATAGAAGGAAATAGGAGTAATTCTGTAGCAAGTGCTAGATACAAATATAGTGATAAAAGAGTTATTGGATATGGTCTTCCTAATTTTATCGATAGTGAAGATGCAACAGATACACCTGCTATTGTTGATGAAGAGTATGAAATAGGAACTTATACAGTAATATCTAAAACATGGCTTAATGTAAGAACGGGGCCAGGGTATACCTACGATAGAAAAGAATTTAAAAATTTAAGTTCTAAAGTTCAAAAGGCAATACTAAAAGCTAAAAGAATAAGACTTAATGGCTTAGTAAAAGATATGAGTGTTGAGGTAACACAAATTAAAAATAGTATATGGGGGAAAATATCTGATGGATGGATATGTTTAGATTTTTGCAAAAAAGAATTGTCATAATTCTTTTTTTAATTTTTATATTATGATATACTGAAATTACAAGAGTGGTGGAAGTATGAAAGTTGTTTTTAAAATATTTGGAGGATTATTTGCCTTTATATTTTGTATAGTTTTACTGGTAGTTGAATTGGGGGCACATACAGTAATTTTTAGTTCAAATGTTGTTTCTGAGAATGGAATTAATAGATTTGTAGATAGCATTGATGTATCTTTATTATTAGAAGACAGTGATGGAAACAAAACTGCAGTTTATGATAAATTAGCAAATACATTTGAGAAGATGGGACTTGAAAAGAATGCGACTGAACGTATATTAAAATCAGATGGATTTACAAATGTTATAAGTCAAGTATTAAATAGTGCGGCAGAATATTATGTTTTAGGCAAAACAGATTTGTTTATGACAAATGAGAAAATAGATAGTTTGGTTGATGAAAATATTGATAGTGTTTTGGTTGCAAGTGGAATGAACATCCAAGATAATTATAAAACTAAGTTAGTTAGTGAAGTAAAAACAACTTTATATGAGATATTTAAATCTCCTACCACACGTGAAAATTTAATAGGTGAAGAAAATCTAAGAATTTTGAACTTTATTTTATCTGATACATTAAAGATAGCACTAGGTGTTGCCATATTAGTTCTGACATTATTAATTGCACTTGTTAAATGGAGTATTGGAAAAGCTATAAGGGATAATGGTATAGTAACCATAATTGTTGCTTCATTTATTTTAATAATGGGATTAATCTTTGGTTATGCATTTACGCTGATAGCAGGAAGATTACCAAGTATAACGGACTATGTTAGTGTTCTTACCCCAGTATTAAGGTATTTTGGTAACATATTGTTAATTAATGGTATGGTAGCACTTGTAGTAGGTATTTTATTATTATTAATTGCTAAATTAATTAAGAGAAAAAAGGCAGATAGGGAAGATGGAAAAGCCCTACAAGCCTTATAGGAGGTAATTTATGCCAACAGCACATATTGAAAGTAGTAGAGAAGATATTGCAAATATTGTATTAATGCCAGGCGATCCACTTAGAGCGAAATATATTGCAGAAAAATTTCTAACTGATGTAAAAATTGTTAACCAAGTTAGGAATATGGTAGCATATACAGGTTTTTATAAAGGGAAAAGAGTAACTGTATTTCCATCAGGGATGGGTATTCCTAGTATTGGAATATATGCATTTGAGTTATATAAGTTTTATGATGTTGATAAGATAATTAGAATTGGCACATGCGGTTCTAATAAAGAGGATATTAAAATACTTGATATTATTTTGGCAGATAGAGCATATAGCACTAGTTCATTTGCAAAACTCTTGGCAGGATATGATTTTCATGATGTTGAGGCAGGCAAAGAGCTGACCAATTTAATATATAATAAAGCAGTAGATATGAACAGATCTGTTCATAAAGGAAGAGTACTCACAAGTGAAGTTTTTGATGTTTATGTAGATCATAATGAATTTATGAAAAACTTTCCAAGTGATTTAGAATATTATGGTTCTGAAATGGAAGCATTTGCACTATTCACACTTGCAAAATTCTTAGATAAAGAAGCTGCTTGTCTACTTACAGTTGTTGATTCTTGTTTTGATAAAAGAGCATTGACGAGTGAAGAAAGACAAAAATCATTAAATGATATGATAGGATTAGCACTAGAATCAATTATATAAAAAGGAAGATAAAAAAATTATCTTCCTTTTTTAAAGAAATATCTAATTAAGTAGAATAACCACAACAAGAATAAGAATGCTAGTATCCAACTTAATATAGTATTTAGTATGCCACTTGAATAGTTATCAATTATACTAAACATTGAACTTGGAAATGTTTTAATCAGAAATCTTGATATATCATTAGTACCAATATTGTTGGCAATAAATCTAATTAACCTTAAAAAAACTTCAATAATACCTAATAGGTATAAAACGTTTCTAAAATTTCTAAAAATCACCACTACCAAGATAATTAATCCAGCAATTATTATTATATCTAAATACTCCATAATATCATTCTCCTAACGTAAATTATATCACTTATTAATAATTTATGATATACTAATTTTAGGTGATTTTATGGGTACTTTGTATATTGTTGCAACGCCAATTGGAAATCTAGGGGATATATCTAAAAGGGCGCTTGAGATACTTGAAAGTGTTGATTTAGTTTTATGCGAAGATACTAGACATAGTTTAAAATTATTTAATTATTTCGATATTAAAAACAAACTTATTGCATATCATAAGTTTAATGAAAAAGAGAAGAGTAGTAGTGTTTTAAAACAATTGCAGGATGGAAAAAATATGGCATTGATAACTGATGCTGGGACTCCATTAATTTGTGATCCTGGGTATGTTATCGTAGAATTAGCAAGAAAAAATAATATTGAAGTTATTGGAATACCTGGACCATCTGCAGTTATAACATCATTATCAATTAGTGGATTTGAAGTTAATAATTTTTCGTTCTATGGCTTTTTTCCAAGAATTACTAAAGATAAAAAAGAGCTAATTAATAATATTAAAAAAAGTGACATAAATTTATTTGTATTTTATGAATCTCCTAAAAGAATAATGGATAGTCTTGAGTATATAAGTAATGAATTAAATAAATCTAAAGTATTTGTTGCATCTGATATTACTAAATTACACGAAAAACATTATTTCGGGGATATTAATGATGTGATAGATGAATTAAAAAATAACGAAAAGTCTAATCTAGGTGAATATACCATAATTTTGAAAAAAGAAAATCAAGAGGAGAATAAATTGCAAGATATATCGATTGAAGCGATGCTTGTTGATATTATAGTTAAAGATAATGTTGGTTTAAAAGAAGCAATAGAGACATTATCAAAAAGTACAAATTTATCAAAAAAAGATATATATAATGCATCATTAAATTTAAAAAAATTATTTTAATATATTGATTAAAATTCTTAAAAATGATATCATATCAATATATTGTGAATGCAGATGTAGTTCAATGGTTCGAATATAGCCTTGCCAAGGCTAGGATGCGGGTTCGATTCCCGTCATCTGCTCCATAGTTATTTGAAATGGCTTTCAAAAGTTAAAAAATAATGTGCAATAAAAAGACATTAGTTAACTGTAGAAAGTCTTTTTAATGGGATTAATCTAGAAAGAAAACTTGAAAATGTAAATAGTATTTTTATAGTAGTTTCAAGCCATAATTATATTTTCAGATAATAGAATTTAACATATTAGAAAAGCATAAATTTAAATTGTATAAATGCAAATGTAGTATTTAGTTGACAATGATTATCATAAATGATACTAGATCAATATTATTAAATCTTTCATCTTCAAGTATTTTAACTGAAATAGTTATATAATTTGAATTAATTGGAGTGATAAAATGTATGAGGAGTTAGCCAAAAACTTTTTAGCCATTCAAGCTAAAAAGAGCAAACAAAGATTAAAGATAAATGATCTATCAAAAGATTTCAATATGGGTGAAGCAGGTATTATTGCTTATTTGACTTTTGTTAAAAATGGTATTAATGCAGGCGAATTAAGCGAGGCTCTTCAAGTATCAACAGCTAGAATTGCTTCTATACTAAATGCATTGGAAAATAAACATTCTATTACAAGAATTGTTGATAAGAGAGATAAGAGAAGAGTAATTATCTATATTGATCAAAAAGTTAAAAAAGATACAATAAAAAGATGGAATTTTTCTATCAAGCAGATTGCTAAAGTATTTGAGGCAATGGGAGAAAAAGATACAATTGAATTATTAAGATTATTAGATAAGATGGGAAACATAATAGACAATCAGGTTTGTTTAGCAGGAGGGAGTAAAAAATGTTAAAATTATTAAAAAATTTACAAAAGAAAGATTGGGGATTAATTTTTGTGTGCTTAATCCTTATTATTTTTCAAGTTTGGTTAGATTTAAAATTGCCAGATTATATGGCAGAAATTACAAGATTAGTTAAGACAGATGGAGCTTTGATAAAAGATATTTAAATTCAAGGTGGTTATATGCTTTTATGTGCTTTTGGAAGCTTAATAGCAGCTATAATTGTAGGCTTTTTCACTTCATATATTGCTTCATCATTTTCAAAAAACACACGTAAGAAAATATTTAGCAAAGTAGAAGCGTTGGGGATGGCTGAGGTAAAAAAGTTCTCTGTCAGTAGTTTAATAACAAGGACTACAAATGATATCACTCAAATAGAAATGCTAGTTTCGATGGGACTACAACTATTGATAAAGGCACCCATAACAGCAATTTGGGCTATTACTAAAATATTAAATAAAAGTTGGCAATGGAGCGCCGCTACTGGTGTCGCTGTAGTAATTCTTTTAATAACAGTATCGCTAATAATTGCAATTGTTTTGCCAAGATTTAAGAAAGTTCAAAAATTAATTGATAAGTTAAACAATGTTACAAGAGAGAATTTAACGGGCATTAGAGTTGTTAGAGCCTTTAATGCTGAAGAATATCAAACAAACAAATTTGAAGATACAAATAAGGATTTAACAAATTTACAAACTTTTAATTAAAAGACTTTATCAGTATTATCACCAATTATGTATCTAGTTATGTATTATCTAACTTTATCTATTTATGTTATTGGAGCTTATTTGATAAATGCTGCAGGAATGGGTGATAAAATAACTTTATTTAGTGATATGATTGTCTTTTCATCATATGCTATGCAGGTAATTATGTCTTTTCTAATGTTGGCTATAATTTTTATGATGTTGCCAAGAGCTCAAGTTTCAGCTGAAAGAATTAATGAGGTGCTTGATACAGAACCAAGTATGAAAGACGGTAATTTGAAGACTAAGAATGTCAAAGAAATTGGTACAGTAGAATTTAAGAATGTTTATTTCAAATATCCAGATGCTGATGAATATTTATTAAAAGATATAAGTTTTAAAGTCAATAGAGGTGAAACAGTAGCATTCATTGGGTCAACCGGATCCGGCAAGTCAACTCTTATAAATTTAGTTCCTAGATTTTATGATGTTACCAAAGGTGAAGTGTTAGTTGACGGAATTAATGTTAAGGATTATCAGAATGAGTCATTGAATAACAAAATAGGGTATGTTCCCCAAAGTGCTGTTATGTTTAATGGAACGGTTTCTTCAAATGTGGCTTATGGAGATAATGGTAAACCAAAACCTTCAAAAGAAAAAATAAAAGAAGCTGTTAAAGTTGCCCAAGCCGAAGATTTTGTAGCAAAGATGGAAGATACATATGATGCACATATTGCACAAGGTGGAACCAATATATCAGGCGGTCAAAAGCAAAGATTAGCGATTGCAAGAGCTATAGCAAGGGATCCTGAAATATATATTTTTGATGATTCATTTTCAGCTTTGGATTATAAAACTGATGTAATTTTAAGACAAGATTTAAAAAAATACACTAAAGATGCTACTAATTTAATTGTTGCCCAAAGAATAGGAACAATTATGAATGCTGATAAGATTGTTGTTTTAGATAAAGGTGAATGTGTTGGGATAGGGACACACCAGGAATTATTAAAAGAATGTCAAGTATATAAAGAAATAGCTTTATCACAACTTTCAAAGGAGGAATTGGCAAATAAATAAAGGACCTAATCAAAATATTGAAAAACCAAATGATTTTAAAAATGCAATTGTTGTTTTAATTAAAAGTTTAAAAGAATTTCGTGTTTTAATAATATTGGCTTTGACATTAGCAGTTGCTAGTTCTATTTTATCTTTAGTGACACCTAATCGTTTGTCAGATTTAACAGATGAAGTATCAAAGGGTTTAGTAGTTAAAACTGATAAATTAGAATCAATAATGGCTGATATTTCTGGCAATTTATCTGAAGAAAAAATGGGACTTAAGATGAAAGAGATAATGACTGCTACTAATATTACACAAGAAGATAAGATATCTTTTCAAACAACGATAATGAGTATTCAGACAGAAACAGATGAAAAAGCAAAGACACAGCTTATCAAAGATATACCTGATAGTATTAAAATAATTTTATTTCCAAGTTCATCTTATGACAATATCATGGTTACTAGTGATGAGAAAATATCTTTTTTATTGACAATGAGTAATTTAGAAGAGAATGCTAGTAGTACAGAAATTTATGCTACAATCGATACATTGCCTTCTTCTATAAAAACAATTATTGAACCTGATATGGATCTTAACAAAATTAAAAATATAGCTATATTTTTGGTAATTATTTATTTGATGAGTGCTTTATTTAGTTATATTGAGTCTATTTCTATGACTGATGTTTCTAATAGATTTGCTAAAAAATTAAGAAATAGTATTTCAAATAAAATAAATAAATTGCCACTTAATTATTTTGATCGACATGAAACAGGTGATATTTTATCAAGGGTAACAAATGATGTTGATACAATTGCTCAATCAATGAATCAGAGTTTAGCTACTTTAGTTAGTGCTTCAACTTTATTAATTGGCTCAGTAATTATGATGTTTGTTACTAACTGGGTAATGGCCATAACTGCAATTTTAGCTAGTTTAATTGGTTTTGTTTTTGTAGCAATCATTTTATCAAAATCTCAAAAATATTTTATGGCTAGACAAGTAGAGTTAGGAAAACTAAATGGTCATATTGGAGAAATATATTCTGGATTGAATGTTGTTAAAGCATATAATGGTAAATATGGATCTGATAAAGAATTTGATAAATTAAATGATAAAGTTTATGATTGTAATCGAAAAAGTCAATTTCTATCAGGATTAATGATGCCACTTATGAATTTTATTGGTAATTTTGGCTATGTGGCTGTTTGTGTAATAGGTGCTTTATTGGTTTCTAATGGTACAATAACTTTTGGGATAATCGTGGCATTTATAATTTATGTAAGATTGTTTACTAATCCCCTTTCTCAGATAGCTCAAGCGATGACATCGCTTCAATCAACAGCAGCAGCGTCTGAAAGGGTATTTGATTTTCTTGATGAAAAAGAAATGTCTACACAAGAAACTCAAATTAAAATTTTAGATAAAAATAAGGTAAAAGGTCAGATCGATTTTTCTCATGTCAAATTTGGTTATGATGATAATAAAATAATTATTAAGGATTTTAACGCATCAATTAAGCCAAAATCTAAGATTGCAATAGTAGGTCCTACTGGCGCAGGGAAAACAACGATGGTTAATTTATTGATGAAATTTTATGAAATTAATAGTGGTGATATAAAAATTGATGGTATATCTACTCATGATTTAACAAGAGAGAATATTCATGATTTATTTACTATGGTGTTGCAGGATACTTGGTTATTTAACGGAACAGTAAAAGAAAATATTGTTTATAATTGTAAAAATGTTAGTGATAAAAGAATAAATGATATATGTCAATTAGTGGGAGTAGATCATTTCATAAAGACTTTACCAGATGGGTATGATTCTATTTTGGGAGATAATAATTCTATTTCTTCTGGTCAAAAACAGTTATTGACAATTGCTCGTGGTATGGTAAAAGACGCACCTTTTCTAATTTTAGATGAAGCTACTAGTAATGTTGATACTAGAACAGAAGAGCTAGTTCAACAAGCTATGGATAAGTTGACTGAAGGCAAAACATCTTTTATAATTGCACACCGTTTATCAACTATAAAAAATGCTGATTTAATTTTAGTTATGAAAGAAGGAAACATTATTGAAAATGGTACCCATAAAGAATTAATGGCAAAGCAAGGATTTTATGCAGAATTGTATAACTCGCAATTTAAAAAAATTAACTCATAGGAAATATTGTATTGCTTAATTTTTTCACAATATACAATAAATTTGATGTGTTTTAAAAAAGAAGGAAAGCATTATGGATAAAATAAAATTATTAAATAAGTGGATTAATGAGTCCGATAATATAGTTTTTTTTGGTGGAGCTGGAGTCAGTACCGAAAGTGGTATTAAAGATTTTCGTAGTAAAGATGGACTTTATAATATGCATTATAAATATCCACCAGAAAAGATATTAAGTCATATATTTTTTATGAATTATCCAGAAGAATTTTTTAAATTTTATAAAGATAAAATGAATTGTCTTAGTGCAAAACCTAATATTGTTCATAAATACTTGCAAAATTTAGAAAAGTTTGGTAAATTAAAGGCCATCGTTACGCAAAATATTGATAATTTGCATACTGAAGCAGGTAGTAAGAATGTATTTGAATTGCATGGAAATATCAATCGTAATTATTGTATGAAGTGTCATAAGTTTTATGATGGCGCATTTGTGTTTAATAGCGTAGAAGTTCCAACTTGCAGCTGTGGTGGAGTTATTAAACCCGATGTTGTCTTATATCAAGAACAGTTAAATAGTGAAATAATTAATAAAAGCATTGAGGCTATAAGTAAATGTGATTTATTAATTGTTGCAGGAACATCATTAACGGTTTATCCCACAAGTAGTTTTATTTCATATTATAGAGGAGATAAAATGGTTATAATAAATAACGATGCTACTGAGTATGATAGGATAGCTGATCTTGTCATTAACGAGTCACTTAAAGAATTATTTGTAAAATTACAAAATTACACAAAAAGTACACTTAACTAGGTGTATAATTTAATTTGGAGGGATGTTAATATGAAAATATTGTATTTAATCACGGGAGCAGTAGGACATTTGGGGCTTACCATTGTACAAAAATTAAATGATGGTCAGGAAAAAATTAGAGCACTTATTTTACCAGATGATCCTAATGAGAAAAATTTACCAAAAGAAGTAGAAAAATGTTATGGTGATGTTACTGATAAGAGTAGTCTAAATAAGTTTTTTGAAAAAGTTAAAGGATATAAGCAGGTAGTAATTCATTGCGCTGGAATTGTTTCTATTGCATCTAAGTTTAATCCTAAAGTACAAGAGGTAAATGTTGAAGGTACCAGAAATGTGGTAGAAAAATGTATAGAGGAAAATGTAGAAAAATTAATATATGTTAGTTCAGTCCACGCAATCCCAGAATTACCTAAAGGGGAAATTATAAGCGAAGTTAAGAAGTTTGATCCTGATAAAGTAGAAGGATTGTATGCCAAAACTAAAGCTGAGGCGACTCAGATAGTCTTGGATGCTGGTAAGAAAGGGCTTAATGTCAACGTCGTTCATCCATCTGGGATTGCTGGTCCTAATGATTATGGTAGAGGGCATATCACGCAACTTATTATTGATTATTATAAGGGTACTTTAACGGCTGGCGTAAATGGAGGATATGATTTTGTCGATGTCCGTGATGTTGCAGATGGTATAATATCATGTGTTTCTAAAGGAAAAAGTAATGAATGTTATATTCTTTCCAATAAATATTTTGCTATAAAAGATTTGTTTAATATATTTCATGATGTGACTGGTAAGAAAAACATACGAATATTTTTGCCTATGTGGTTTGCAAAAATGACTGCACCAATGGCAGAGTCTTATTATAAATTAAAAAAGCAACCACCATTATATACGGCATATTCAATGTACACTTTAACAAGTAATGCTAATTTTAGCCATGAAAAAGCTGAAAAAGAATTAGGATATCATGTAAGACCTCTTGAAGAAACAGTAAACGATACAGTATTGTTTTTGAAAAGAAATAATAGGATTGCAGTAAAAAATTAAATGTTTAATATTAAGAAGCATCAATTTAATTTAGAATTGATGCTTTTCAGTTGTATTTCTTGCCCCTTCATATGCAGTGTTACATTCAACTACAGTACCATTAACATAGTTGATTATTGGTTTCATAAATTCAGGCTTAAGAAAGTTTTTATTCCCTTTTTCACTACTATGAATCTTAACTGCAACATTTCCAGTTAATTTAATCTGTAATAAATTATAAATCTTTATTATATTTTCTGGAGTTATTCGCTCAATAAAATATACCTTTGACATATTATCACTACATATTTTATATTTTAACACAGATGTATATATAGTGTTAAGCAACAAATAAAAAAAAATATTTTTGGGTGTGTTGTGGTATACTAAATATAGTAGGTGATTTGATGAATAAATGGCAATACAAAATCATTAAAAAAAGAAAGGGTTTTATTGCAGCCCTTGATCAAAGTGGAGGGTCAAGTGGTAAGACTTTAGAAAACTATGGTGTATTAAATTATAATAGTGAAGAAGAAATGTTTAATGAGATTCATAAGATGCGAACAAGAATTATTCTGAGTCCATCTTTTACTAGTGAGCATATAATTGGAACTATTTTATTTGAACATACGATGAATAATATGATAGATGATATGTATACTGCAGATTATTTATGGCAAATAAAAGGTATTGTACCATTTTTAAAAATTGATAAGGGACTTGAAGAAGAATCGAATGGTGTGCAACTAATGAAACCAATACCTAACTTGGAAGAAATATTAGATAAAGCTGTAAATATGCATATTTTCGGTACAAAAATGAGATCTGTTATTAAAGATTATAATGAAGAAGGAATAAAAACTTTAGTAAAACAACAGTTTGAATTAGCAGAAGTTATTTTTAATCATGGGCTTATTCCAATTATTGAACCAGAAGTAGATATAAATTGTATACAAAAAGGAGCTTGTGAAGAGCTTTTAAAAAATGAAATTAGAACTTATCTTAGTAAAATGAATAAAAAGATGAGGATTATGTTTAAATTTACAATTCCTTCAATTGATGATTTTTACTTAGAATTTACTAAAAACCATAATGTATTAAGAGTGGTATTTCTATCGGGAGGATATAGCCTTGAAAAATCAAATTTGCTTTTAAAAAGAAATAAGTTTGTGGTAGCTAGTTTCTCAAGGGCATTGTTGGGAGGCCTTAACATAGGCCAAACTGATACTGAGTTTGATATGGCATTATATAAAAATATTTTATCAATATATGATGCATCAATAAAAAAAGACTAACTTAGTCTTTTTTAGTGTATTTATCTAATTTTTGGTAGCTTGTGTGCAATAGTTCATGAGCTTTTTTACTACCTGGTTTTTTGAAATATGATTTATATAGTTCGATTATTTGAGGATTTTCATGAGCTTTTCTAATAGGAAGATTTTTATCATCATCAAGTAATGCTTTTGTTCTTAATTCTTTAATATTATCAATTTTATTGATATTTATAGGTTGACCGCCACCATTAATACATCCCCCTGGACATGTCATAAATTCTACAAATTGATAATCTACTTCATTGTTTTTAATTTTATCAATCATAATTTTAGCATTACCAATACCATTTACAACTGCAACCTTTACTGCAATTTCATCAACATCATAAGTTGCTTCTTTGATTCCTTTTAGTCCTCTAACTTCCTTAAAATCAATATTTTTTGATTTCTTTTTAGTAACAGTTTCAACAAGAGTTCTAAGTGCTGCTTCCATGACACCACCAGAGCTTCCAAATATAGTTGATGCTCCTATTGACATAGGGTTATCAAAATCACTATCTTCTAACTTTTCAAAATCAATATTTTTTCTTTTTAACAATCTACCAAGTTCTCTTGTAGTAATTACTACATCAATATCATCATCTTTACTTGCTTCATATTTTTTTGCAATACATGGCATAATTCCGACAACTACAATATCTTTTGGATTAAGTTTCATTTTATCAGCATAATAACTTTTCATAACTGCCCCAAACATTTGTTGGGGAGATTTGCAGGTAGATAAGTTTGGTATCATTTCTGGATGATATTGTTCAACATATTTAATCCAACCTGGACTACATGATGTAAACATAGGAAGAACGCCATTGTTATTAATTCTATCAATTAGTTCTGTTACCTCTTCAACGATTGTTAAATCTGCTCCAAAATTGATATCAAAAACTTTATCAAATCCTAACTCTGTTAGTGCTGTTACCATTTTTCCTTTGACATTTGTTCCAACTTTCATGCCAAATTCTTCACCAAGTGCTACTCTTACTGATGGTGCAGTTGCTGCAATAACAAATTTTTTATCATCCTTAATTGCTGCTTCTACTTTTGAAGTATCATCACGTTCAGTTAATGCACCTGTTGGGCATACCAATGTGCATTGACCACAGGCAATACAAGGGGCATCTTTTATGTCAAAGTCAAAAGCACAACCAATAGTAGTTTTAATTCCCCTTTTATTTTTATTAATAACGCCAATATGTTGAATATCTTGACATACATTAACGCATCTACCACATAAAATACATTTATTGTTATCTCTTATTAGGTAGGTAGATGAATCATCAATTTCACGATTACCATTATAAAGACCATACTTACCATCAGATGCATTGTATTTTTCTGTTAAAGTTTGTAATTCACATTTTTTATCTCTAATACAGCTTTCACAGTCTTTGTTATGATTTGAAAGTAGTAATTCTAAAGTTTTTTTACGATACTCATTAATTTTATTATTTTCAGTATAAATTTCCATACCATCTGTTATTGTCGTATTACAGGCAGTAACTAGTTTTTTGCTACCTTTTACAGCTACCAAACACATTCTACAAGATCCATTTTCATTTATATCTTTTAGAAAGCATAGGGTAGGGATATAAATATCATGTTCTTTGGCAACTTCTAGAATAGTTTTATTTTCTTCTGCCTCAAATGATTTATCATTAATCTTAATACTAATCATATGCCCTCCTATAATTTATTAATTGCCTTGAATTTGCAATTTTTGAAGCATAATCCACACTTTATACATTTATCTTGATCTATTTCATAATGATCATTTACTTTATTAATTGCATTTTTAGGACAATTATTATAACATAGACCACATTTGATACATTTTTCATCATTAATAATATAAGTAGTTAAAAAATTACAAGTATTTGATTTACAATTTTTATTTTCAATATGTTCTATATATTCATCTTTAAAATATCTAAGAGTTGATAAAACAGGATTAGGTGCACTTTGACCAAGGCCACAAAGAGATGATTCTTTTATGTATGTTGCTAAGTTTTCTAGTTCATCTAGATCTTTAATTTCTCCTTGACCTTTAGTAATTCTATCTAGTATTTCATACATTCTAGTTGTTCCAATACGACATGGACTACACTTTCCACAAGATTCATCTACTGTAAATGCTAAAAAGAATTTAGCGATATCTACCATGCAAGTATCTTCGTCCATGATTATTAGTCCACCAGAACCCATCATTGAGCCGATGGCGTTTAAGTTTTCATAATCCATTGGGATATCAATTAATTCTTTAGGAATACATCCTCCTGAAGGGCCACCCGTTTGAGCTGCTTTAAAATCTTTATTGTTTAGAACTCCTCCACCGATTTCAATTATCTTTTGTAAAGGAGTACCAATTGGTATTTCAATAAGGCCCGTAGTATTAATTTTGCCGCCAAGTGCAAATACTTTTGTACCTTTTGATTTTTCAGTTCCAATTGTATTAAACCAATCACTGCCATTTAAAATAATTTGTGGAATATTGGCAAGTGTTTCCACATTGTTTATTAATGTTGGTTTATCAAATATACCGCTAGTAGTAGGGAAGGGAGGCTTTTTGCTTGGCTCTCCTCTTTTTCCTTCAATTGATGCAATAAGTGCTGTTTCTTCTCCACAAACAAATGCTCCTGCTCCTAATCTAAGTTCCACGTTAAATGAAAAATTAGAGTCTAAAATGTTATCACCAATATATTTTTTTTCTTTAGCTTGTTTTATTGCAATTTTTAATCTTTCTACAGCAAGGGGATATTCACTTCTAACATAGATAAATCCAGTACTCGCACCAATTGTATAACCTGCTATGGCCATTGCTTCTATTATTGCATGAGGATTTCCTTCTAAAACAGCACGATCCATGAATGCTCCAGGATCTCCTTCATCAGCATTACAACAAACATATTTAATATCACTTGCCACCTTATAAGCTGATTCCCATTTTAAACCAGTTAAAAATCCAGCACCACCACGACCTCTTAAACCAGAATTTTTAATTTCATTAATAATTGTTTCTGGTTTCAATTTAATTGATTCTTCTAATGCTTGATAACCACCAAGTTCAACATATTCATTTATATCTTCAGGATTTATATCACCGCAATGGCTAAGGGCAATCCTAACTTGATTTTTTAAAAAGTAATCATTTCTTATATTATTATTTTTAGCTTTTATAGCTTTTTCAATTAAAATATTATTGCTAAGATGGTTTTCTATTATTAAAGGGATATCATCTTCTGATACATTTACATATGAAGTGATGTTGCTATTTTCATATACTTCAACAATTGGTTCATATTTACATAGACCAATACAGCCAACTTTTGCCAGCTTAATATTTAGTGATCGATCTTTTATTTCTTTTTCTAATCGACTATATATTTTATTTGCCCCTGCTGCAATACCACAAGAACCCATACCAACTGTTATCTTCATAATTATGATACCTCCTTTTATTCATATTTTTCTAATATACTTTTAACATCCTCTATTTTAACAGAACCATATATATCATCATTTATTTTTAAAACTGGTGCCATTGAACAGCAACCTAAACATCTAGTAGTGTCAAGAGAAAACTTTTTATCTTCTGTAATTTCACCATTTTTAATATTAAGAATTTTAGTAATTTCTTTTAAAATATTTTCTGAACCTTTAACATAGCATACCGTTCCTAGACAGACGCTAATTTCATATTTTCCTTTTTCATATAGTTTAAAACTATTATAAAAAGTTGCCACACTATAAATATATTCTAGAGAAATGTCTAGTTTTTCAGAAATATAGTTTAAAACATCAACTGGTAAAAAATTATATAAATCTTCTATTTCATGTAAAATAGGGATCAATGAAGATTGATCTTTAGGATAATTATCTAAAATTTTATTTATTTTATCGATATCTTTCATATATTACTCCTATTATATTTAAGTATATCATAAATAATTCTTTTTTTTAAGAGATATTTGTGAAAAATAGTATGTGTCGTTAGTTTTTATTTGGAATTCCGTTTTAATGTAGAAAACTGAAATAAGTGTGG
>DAOPMC010000016.1:0-29139 GCA_035392025.1 Bacilli bacterium | reverse complement strand
AGGTGAAGTAATATGAAAAAGATAGAAATATTGGCACCAGCTGGTGATATTGATAGAGCTAAGATTGCATTTTTATATGGTGCAGATGCTATATATATTGGTGGAAAAGAGTATAGTCTTCGTGCTAATGCTCAAAATTTTAGTATTAATGAAATTAATGAAATTACTAAGTTTGCTCATTCTTTTAAAAAAAAAGTGTATGTAACTTTTAATATAATTTTTCATAATGAAGATTTAGATGGATATAAGGAGTATCTTAATGATTTAATTAGTTGTGAAATTGATGCTATTATATTAGCGGATCCATTTTTAATACCTATTATTAAGAAAAAATATCCTGATATAAAAATTATATTAAGTACTCAAAATGGTGCTGCAAATATTGAAAATGTTTTGTTTTGGAAAAGTGAAGGGGTAGATAGAGTAGTTTTGGCACGGGAACTTTCCAAAGAAGAAATAAAAGAAATTAAAGATAAAACTTCCATGGAGTTAGAAGTATTTATACATGGGGCAATGTGCACTAATTTTAGTGGCAGATGTGTTCTTTCTAATTATTTTACTAATCGCGATGCTAATAGAGGTGGTTGTGCACAGATTTGTAGATATTGCTTTAAGATAAATGATAATAGTAACAATATATTTGCCATATCGCCCAAAGATCTAAATATGGCAGAACATATTGGCGATTTAATCAAAATAGGAGTAGATTCTATAAAAATAGAGGGGAGAATGCGCTCCGCTTATTATCTGGCAACTGTAATTAGCAGTTATAGAAGATTAGTTGATGCTTACTACAAAGAAAAATTAACTCCTAATTTAGTTGTTCAAGAAGAAAAGATACTTCAAAGAGTTGCTAATAGAGAATCATCTACGCACTTTTTTAAAAAAAAGGCTGACGTAAATGATCAATACTATGTAGGAAGAGATGAAGTATCAAATCAAGACTTTTTGGGATTTGTTCTTGATTATGATGAGACTACAAAAATTTTAACACTTGAAGAAAGAAATAAATTTTCAACAGGAGATAAGGTTATAATATTTGGACCAAATGGATTTTTGTATAAGTTTAAAATAAAAGAAATATATGATGAAGATATGAATGTCATAGATTGTGCAAGACATGCAAAACAAATTATCAAATTAAAGGTATCAAGAAAGATACCTAAATATTCTATGATGAAAATTGAAATTTAATGAAATGTTTATAAATATTTGAATATAATAGAATAAACTGTTTTTGTGAAAAGGGCATTTACTATTGACAAAATACTAAAAAAATAGTATCCTTTTAAAGTAATTATGTTTAACGAGGTGAAAGAAAAAATGATTGAAAAGAAGGGAATATATTTAACCAAAGAAGGCTTAAATGAACTTAAAGAAGAGTTAAATTTTTTAATAAATGTCAAGAGACCAGACAATATCCAATCTATCAAAGAAGCGAGGGCATTAGGTGATTTATCTGAGAATGCAGACTACGATGCTGCTAGAAATGAACAAGCTGAGATAGAAGGTAGAATTAAAAAACTTGAAGGTATTTTAGAGAATGTTACAATTATTGATGAAGTATCAACTGATAAAGTTGGTCTTGGAAATGTTGTAAATATTTCTTATGTTGATGATCCTGCTGATCAAGATGAATACAAGATTGTAGGAAGTCAAGAAGCAGATCCATTCGAAAGTAAAATTTCAAATGAATCACCAATAGCACAGGCGCTTATGGGACATAAAGTAGGAGAAGTAGTTTCTGTTGAAAGTCCTAATGGTGTTTATGAAATAAAAATTGTGGAAATCAAATAATTGGTTTCTTTTTTTAGAAATGCTTGTTTCATTAAAATAAATAATATATAATATTCATTATGAAAAGGAGAGATAGTTATGGCAAATAAATATGTAAAAACATATAATATTAAAATTGAAAATGAAGAATTTGAAAAAGCAGTAGATGAAGCTTTTGAAAAAAAAGTAAAAGATATTAAATTAGATGGTTTTAGGAAAGGAAAAGTTCCCAAAGATATCTACATGAAACGTTTTGGAAAGGCTAGTTTATATTCCGAGGTTGTTGATATTTTATTACCAACTGCTTATCAGAAAGTAATTAGTGATAATAAAGTTCTACCAGTAGTTCAACCCAAAGTAGATATTAAATCTATGACAGATGATGGTGTAGAATTTGAATTTGTAGTTGTTACAAAGCCAGATGTAAACATTAAAAAATATAAAGGATTAAAAGTTAAGAAAGCAGAAATTAAGGTTTCTCAAGAAGAGATTGATGCTGAAATTGATCAAATTTTAAAAAGATATTCTGAAGTTAAAATCAAAGAATCAGGAATAGTAGAAAAAGGCAATGTTGCTGTTATTGATTTTGAAGGGTTTAATGATGGTGTAGCATTTGAAGGTGGGAAAGCAGAAGCATACTCTATTGAAATTGGAAGTAATACTTTTATACCTGGGTTTGAAGATCAATTAATTGGTATGAAAAAAGGAGAAGAGAAAGATATTAAAGTTACCTTCCCTGAAGAATATCCTAGTGAAGAATTGAAAGGTAAAGAAGTAGTATTTAAAGTTAAATTAAATGAAGTAAAAGAAAAAGAAGAAAGATGCTTAGATGCAGAGTTATTCCAAGATTTAGCAATGGAAGGTGTTGACTCAAAAGAGTCTTTAGAAAAAGAAATTAAGTTAAACATCGAAGCTAGAAAAGAAATGGATAATGAAAATGCATATGTTGATGATCTTCTAAAAGCAGTTGCTAAAAATACTGATGTTGATCTTCCACAAGAGATGATTGATGATGAATTAGATCGTATGGTTGATAGATTTTCAGAACAATTAAAGATGCAAGGAGTATCTTTAGAAGTATACCTTGAAATGACGAAGACTAAGATGGAAGATCTAAGAAATCAGATGAGTGAAGAGGCAAAAAATCATGTTATTTATCGTTTAATTTTAGAAAAAATTATAGAAGTTGAAAAAATTAAAGTAACTGAAAAGGAAGCACAAAAAGAAGCAGAAGAATCTGCTAAAAAATACAACGTTTCAGTAGAAGAGTTTTTAAAAATGCTTGGTGGAATTGACATGATTACTTATGATTTAGAGATGAAAAAAGTAATTGATATTTTAAAAGAAAATAATTAATAAAAAAAGTAGAAAATTTCTACTTTTTTTCATTTTTATTGTTATAAGTTTCAAAAGCTCTAAGGATTTCAACTGGAAGAGCAAAGATAACTGTATTTGATTGATCAGAAGATAAATCATTTAATGTAGCTAGTGTTCTTAAATGAAGTGCACCAGGCGTCTTTGACATGGTTGCAGCAGCTTTTGCTAAATTGTTAGAAGCTTCAACTTCACCTGCTGCTTTAGTAATTACAGCAGCTTTTTCTCTTTCAGCCTCAGCAACCTTAGCGATAACTCTTTTCATTTCCTCTGGAAGCGCAATATCTTTTAATTCAACATTTTCAACTTTAATTCCCCAAGGATCAGTAGCTTTATCAATAATATCGCAAATTTGTGTTGATATTTTTTCTCTTTCAGTAAGAAGTTCATCAAGTGAAACAGAACCAACTGCATTACGCATTGTAGTTTGTGCTAATTGACTAACTGCATAATAGAAGTTTTCAACTTCTAGGACAGCCTTAGATGCATCAAATACTTTATAATAAATTACAGCATTAATTCTTACAGAAACATTATCTTTTGTAATTGCATCTTGTTCTGGAACATCTACTGCTTTTGTTCTAATATCAACTTTTTTAAATGATTGAAAAATTGGTATTACAAGTCCCCATCCAGGATTCATAATTTTTTTAAATTTACCAAATGAAAATTTAATACCTCTTTCATACTGATTAACTTGTTTAATTGATGCTAAGATGATTGCGACTATTGGTATTATTATAACCCACATATACATACTCCTTTCTAATAAATATAATATCAAATTATTTAAAATATTACAATCTATGTTATAATACATCATGGATGTGATTTTATGGAGAAGATAATTTTAATAAAATATGGAGAATTGACTACTAAAAAAGATAATAGAAAACAATTTATTAATCTTTTATATAATAATATTTTTGAAAAATTAAAAAAATATAATGTTAAGATAATAAAAGAGTATTCTAGAATGTTCATTGAATTTGATGATAAAGATTTTGATGAAGTTGTTTTTGTTTTAAAAAATACTTTTGGTATTTTAGAGTTTAATTTAGCATATAAAGTGCATACTAATAGTGATGATATAAAAGACTCTACGCTAAAACTTTTAAAGAATGAGAATTTTGAAACTTTTAAAGTTGTGACCAAAAGAAGTGATAAGTCTTTTAGTTATGATAGTATGCAGTTTAACGATATTATGGGTGGACTAATTCTTAAGAATATTAATTGTAAAGTAGATGTTCATAATCCAGATATTTATGTATTTATTGAAATAAGAAAAGATTATACATATATTTATTTTAATAAATATAAAGGATTAGGCGGATATCCAGTTGGAATACAAGGAAAAGGATTACTGATGTTAAGTGGTGGAATAGATTCACCAGTTGCTGGTTATTTAGCGTTAAAAAGAGGCATAAAAATAAATTGTATTTATTTTGAGGCTATACCACATACTAGTATTGAGGCTAGAAATAAAGTTATTGATTTGGCTAGAGAATTATTAAAATATACAAGTGATATAAAACTATTTATAGTGCCAATTACTAAATTGCAAGAATCTATTTATAAGAATATAGATCCTACTTATATGATAACCATTCTAAGAAGAATGATGTATCGTATATCAGAGAAAGTCGCTAATAAGTTTAAACATTTAGTTTTAATAAATGGAGAATCTATTGGTCAGGTTGCATCTCAAACATTAACAAGTATGAGTGTTATTAATGAAGTGGTTAAAATGCCTGTAATTAGACCTGTAGCGTGTATGGATAAGATAGAGATAATTGATATTGCCAAAAAAATTAATACATATGAAACAAGTATTCTTCCTTATGAAGATTGTTGTACCATTTTTGTACCACGCCATCCTGTTATTAATCCTAGATTGGATAAGGTAAAAGAGTATGAAACAAGTATTAATTATGAAGAAATGATAAATGAAGCAGTAGAGAATATCGAGGTTGTTAAGATAGAAGAAAAAGAAGAGATTAGCAATATTTTTTAACAAAAATTACCACTATCAATAATGTATAAATATGTAGAAATTTACCATCCTAAAAATGTATAGGAGGTGAATACACATGAATCATAATAAGTTTGTAGTTCCTGCTTCAAAACAAGCTATCGAAAATATGAAATATGAAATAGCTAGAGAGTTTGGCGTTACATTAGGCCCAGATACAACTTCAAGAGCTAATGGTTCAGTTGGTGGAGAAATCACTAAACGTTTAGTTCAAAGTGGTTTAAATCAATTAGGCGGAAGTTATACTTCAAGTTCTAAATAGTTAGATTTAAGAAAGTAGAATATTTGTTCTACTTTTTTTGTTTTTATGCTACAATGAAATTGGTGATAATATGTATTCATATATTAAAGGAATAGTTGAAAATATTGATTCAAACTCAATAGATTTAGAGTGTAATGGGATAGGTTACAATATTTATGTTGCAAATCCTTATTTTTATAAAGAGCAAGTTGAATATAAAATATTTTTATATCAACAGATAAGAGAAGATGAGAATACTTTATATGGATTTTCAAATGAAGAAGAAAAGAGTTTATTTTTAAAACTGATATCTGTAAAAGGAATTGGTCCTAAACTGGCACTTCCTATGTTTGCAACAGGTTCTATTTCTGGAATAGTTGATGCAATTGAAAGAGAAAATATATTATATCTTACTAAATTTCCTAAAGTTGGAGATAAAGTTGCAAGACAAATTATACTTGATTTAAAGGGAAAATTAGGGGAATATGGTAATAATGATAATAACACGAGTTATGAAGAACTTGTTGATGTATTAAAAGGTCTTGGATATAAAGAAAAAGATTTTAAATATATACTTAATAAGGTTGATGTTTCATTAAGTATTGAAAATCAAATAAAAGAGGCATTAAAGTTATTATTAAAGTAGGTGAATTATGAAAGATATCGTTAAATCAGAAAAAGAGGTAGAAGATGTAACATTTGAAGAAAATATTAGACCTTCTAGATTAGAGGAATATATTGGTCAAAGCGAAGTAAAAGATAATATGAAAATATTTATTGAAGCTGCTAAGATTAGAGAGGAAAGTCTAGATCATGTGCTTTTATATGGGCCACCAGGTCTTGGGAAAACAACTCTAGCATTTATAATTGCCAATGAACTTGGTGTTAATATAAAAACTGCAAGTGGTCCTGCAATTGAAAAGTCAGGAGATCTTGCGGCAGTTCTTTCAACTCTTGAACCAGGAGATGTATTATTTATTGATGAAATACATCGTATGCCTAAGTTTATTGAGGAAATATTATATCCCGCTATGGAAGATTTTACTCTTGACATAGTTATTGGGGGAGAAAGTGGTGCCAGAAGCATTAAAATTGATCTTCCACCATTTACATTAGTTGGTGCAACAACTAGAGCAGGAGACCTTACAAGCCCTTTAAGAGACAGATTTGGCATTGTCTGTAAATTAAAATATTATACTGACGATGAGTTAAATGAGATAGTAAATAGAACAAGTAGAGTTCTTGATACCAAAATAGAAAAAGAAGCTGCAATTGAAATTGCAAAAAGAAGTAGAGGAACTCCTAGAGTTGCTAATCGTATATTTAAACGAGTTAGAGATTTTGCAATTGTTGAAGGAAATGGCAGTATTGATATAGATATTACTAAAAAAGCTCTTGAAAGATTAAAAATAGATAATAATGGGCTTGATGAAATAGATATTAATTTGTTAAAAACAATAATTGAAAAATTTAAAGGCGGCCCCGTTGGAATAGACACTCTAGCAACATCAATTGGCGAAGAAGTATCAACAATTGAAGATATGTATGAACCATATTTAATACAGGAAGGATTCTTAAAAAGGACTACTAGAGGTAGAATGGTAACTGATAAAACATATGAGTATTTACATATAAAAGATGAATTATTAAAATATTAGGAGGACTTAATATGGCAAAATGGGATAAGGAATATTTAAAACTATGCCAAAAGATATTAGATGAAGGCGTAGAAGTAGAGAACAGGACAGGAACTAATACTATTAAAATACCTTCATATTCTTTTACATTTAATCTTGAGGAAGAGTTTCCAGTATTAACAACAAAACAATTATTTTTTAAGAATGCAATTACTGAATTATTATGGATTTATCAAGTCCAAAGTAATGATGTTAGATGGCTACAAGAAAGAGGAAATCATATTTGGGATGAATGGGAAATCGATGATGATGGTAAGTGGCATGCTACTCAGATGGTTCCAAATGGTAAAGGTAAATTAGTTAGTAAGAAAATAGTAAAAGATTTTGGTAAAGAGTGGGCTCATACTATAGGTACTGCTTATGGATATATTGTAAATAGGTATCAGTTTACTCAAAATCTTATTGATAAAATTAAAAACAATCCAACTGATCGTAGAATGATCATGTCACTATGGCAGGATGAATTTTTAGATACTGCTGTTTTACCTTCGTGTGTGTGGAGTAGTGAATGGGATGTAACTGATGGTAAGTTAAATGCTTGGGTTCATCAAAGAAGTTGTGATGTTCCACTAGGTCTTCCGTTTAACGTAACTCAATATGCAGTTTTACTATGCATGATAGCTCATGTTACTGGATTAAAACCAGGCATACTTAACTGGAGTATAAAAGATGCCCACATATATGTTAATCAGATTGATGGGATCAAAGAACAAATTAAAAGAGGAAAAGAACTTGAAGATTTACCGGCACCAACACTTTGGCTAAATCCAGAGATAGATGATTTCTTTAAATTTGATAATACTAGAGAATTAAAGGATATAAAAATAGAGAATTATAAACACCATGGTAAGATAGAATTTGTAATTTCTCAATAGGAGGGTGTATGAAATTAAAGATGATTGCCGCTGTTGGCAGAAATAATGAACTTGGTAAGAATAACGATTTATTATGGCATCTACCAGAAGATTTAAAGTTTTTTAAAGAAACCACTATTGGTAAAACTGTAGTTATGGGTAAATCAACATTTGATTCTTTACCTAAGGTGCTCCCTAATAGGAAAAATATTGTTTTAGCGATAGGCAATTTTACATTTCCAGAAGGTGTAATTGTATATGATGATGCTAATAAATTTTTAAGTGATTATAAAGATAGTAATGAAGAAATCTTTGTTATTGGTGGGGGAACAATATATAAATTGTTTATCGACAAAGCAGATGAAATATATTTAACTGAAATAGATGCTGAAGACAAAGAGGCTACAGTGTTCTTTCCAGAATTTGATAAAGAAAAATACGATAGAGAAGTTATCTCTAGTCATGAGCAAGATGACATATCATATAAACATGTATTATATAGGAGAAAATAATATGAAAGGTAAATTAATAGTAATAGAAGGAACGGATTGTTCTGGTAAGGAAACTCAAAGCAATTTATTAATAGAAAAGTTACATCAAGATGGAATTAAATGTGAAAAGTTTTCTTTTCCAATGTATGATACTCCAACAGGAAAGATAGTAGGAGGGCCATACTTAGGAAAATTTTATATTTGTGAAGGCTGGTTTCCTGAAACAGCACCTAATGTTGATCCTAAAATATCATCTTTGTATTTTGCAGCGGATAGGGCATATAATATTGATGTTATTAATAAAACTCTTGCAAAAGGGATAAATGTTATACTTGATAGATATGTTTATTCTAATATGGCACATCAGGGGGGAAAAATTAAAGAAAAAGCAGAAAGAATCACTATGTATAAATGGTTAGAATCATTGGAATTTAATCTTCTAAACTTACCCAGGAGTGATATAAAAATATTTTTACATATGCCATATGAGGCAGGAGAGATACTCAGAAAAAATAGGGCAGAGAGCCTTGATGAAAATGAAAATAATAAGGATCATTTACTAAATGCTGAAAAAGCTTATTTAGAGGTAGCGGAAATGTATGGTTTTGATACAATAGATTGTGTTACTAATAATATGCCTAGAACTATTAATGATATCCATGATGAGATATATAATTACATAAAAAAAATAATGGGATAACCATTATTTTTGCTTTCTAATAAATAATAATAATGTATAAACATTTAATCCAACATATGCAATTAACATAAGTGATGCATAATATGTAAAATGTATATAAGGAATCATGGCATTAATATTATAAATATAAGCACATATTGCAATAATTATGATAAATATTAAATATATGATTGGAAAAATAATTTCTTTTTTTTCAATTTTATTTTTTCTATGTATAATTGTAAAAATTAATGCTGTTAAAAATGTTACTGCAGACATAATCATTAAAATAAGATTAGGTTCTTCAGAACCTTTATTTATTGCAATAAAACATAATAAACCAGTTAGTAAAAATGCAAGATAATAAAATATTTTATATGATTTATTCATAATTATCACCTTCTATTAGAAATCTTAGTGTGTCCAACTCTATATATTTTTTAATACCATTTTCAATAAAGTTCATCGATGCAAAAATATCTTCACTAGAACTAGTTTTTATTTTTAATATGTATGAATTCATATAACGTTGTAGCAATTCATCTGTTTGCATTGCAGCGGCTAGCGTTGCATTTTCAACAGCATCAACAGAATCTTTGCCACAAGCATCTCTTGCGGCAATGTAACTTGATAACCACTTTATTCCCGTTTCTTTTTGTGCATTATATATATCTTTTAATTTTATTTTGCCAGTATAATAAGTGGTTTTGCTTATCCTAATTAATTCTTTTATACTGCTTTTACAGCTACCTTCTTCCAAAATATCTGCTTTTTCTTCTAACTCTTTAATTTCTGCTTCATAAACTTCTAATTGCATAAAATCAATAGTTTTAGGTTCAAATATTATATTAAGACTCATAGCCACTACGATTATAATCATGTATGTACAGGTTGCGTAAAATATTAATTTTTTCATTTTCTTCTCCTTTATATTTTCAATAAAATTATATCATTATTTAGAGCAAGAAAAAATAGATAATTGCTTATCTATTGTAAAATTCGACAATCTCTGCTTCGTGAATATCAGTTGTTAATTCACTTCTTTCAGGATATCTTAAATATGTTCCAACTTGTTTGTTTTCGTCATATGCAACAAATGCTACACGACTTTGAATCTTCTCAAGGGCATCTTTAACTGCTTTATGATCTTTAGATTCTTCTTTTAAAGCGATAGTTGAACCAACTTTAACTCTATAAGATGGAATATCTACTTTATTACCATCAACAGTTATATGGCCATGATTTACAAGTTGTCTTGCAGCTCTTCTAGTAGTTGCAAAACCTAATCTATAAACTAGATTATCTAGTCTAGATTCAAGTAATCTAAGTAAGTTATCACCATGAACACCTTGCATTTTACCAGCTTCTTCAAAAGTTTTTCTGAATTGTCTTTCATTTAAACCATACATGAATCTAGCTTTTTGCTTTTCTTTTAACTGTTCACTATAGTTAGAACCTTTTCTTTTTCTTTCATTTCCGTGCTGTCCTGGTCCATAAGGTTTTCTTAGAAGTTCCTTACCAGTTTCAAGTAATGAAAAATTAACTCTACGAGCTTGTTTATGACTTGGTCCTGTATATCTTGACATGTTTTACCTCCTTCAATGTTTTTTTCATAAACATTGAATGAATATCTATCTATTTCATAGGGTGTTAATTTTAATGTGTTCACTTAAACAGCGAAAGGTACTGACAAACTTAATTAACACAATTATAAAATATTAAAATAATGCTGTTTCAATGCGTATGCAGACTTGATTATATAATATATTATGCATTTTTGTCAACAATTTTTGCTTTTTTTGCGTTGAATTTATTGATAGTAAGCATAATGGCTACTATAAGAAAAACAATAAATATTGAAGAAGCTACAAGAGGATAATCATTTAATAAAAATAATGGTTGAGATTTGGTAAAAATAAATATTGTAAATATACATATTGCCATTGAAAATGAGAACATTACTATATTGATAGTTTTACTGCTTTTGATATTAAATGACGCTTTAAAAAAATTTTTATAAAAATAAGTACCAACGCTATTATGTATAAAAAAGGCAATAAATATTATGACCAATATAAAGTTTTCTATTTTTTCAACAAAATTAAAAGCTTTTATTTTCTTGAACAAGGAATACTCAGGATATGCTAGTATCGTTGCAAAATCATTTCCTAATACTGAAATTATTAAGAATATAAATATTATTGGGAATATGGCAGCTGTTGTGTAACCATAAATTATTGCTTTTTTAAAATTTTCTTTATCAACAATATCATTTTGTCTAATCGATAGAAATAAAAACATAGGCAAAGTAGCATAAAGGGGGAAATAAATTGCTGATTTAATAAAGTCTAATGTTTTAATATTTAAAATAGGATAAATATTTTCTATTTCAATTTTTGGTATTAACCCAATCCATGCTACTAATGTAAAAATAATAAATATTGGAAATAATATTATGGCAGTTCGTCCAATTACTTCTTTACCTTTAATAACGCAAAGACAAACTATTAAGAAAAATATAATGCCAATTAGGATAAGCGGAGTCTGAGAAAGATACTGACTTACTGCAAAATTTACACAGTTCCAAATAGATACCATTCCCATAATAATTACTGAAAG
The DNA here is from genome assembly GCA_035392025.1 of Bacilli bacterium. Taxonomy (GTDB): domain Bacteria; phylum Bacillota_I; class Bacilli_A; order RF39; family UBA660; genus DAOPMC01. The sequence goes on along the minus strand of DAOPMC010000016.1, from coordinate 17,376 downwards.
ACCAATTAGTAGATTTAATATCTTTCCAAATACTTTAAATTTTGATGAAAGTAATTCAAAAATATTTTTGTCTGTAGTAAACTTTGATAAATAGATAACTAACATAATAGGAATAAATCCAATAATAACACCTACTATGGCTGTTATTAATGTAGTAGAATTACTTATTTTTAATAATTGAGAGTTTCCGAATCCTACAAATAAAGCTATTGTTAAGTAAAATGTTAAGACAAATATTTCTTTAGAACTTATCTTATTTAAATCCTTCATAGGTATTTCCCACCTCATATATTTCTGTATCTATATTTATTTCAAATTCTGTTATGTCATAAATATTTATATCTTTATATTTTTCATATTTACTATAATAATGTTTATAAATGATATTTTTTAAACCAAGTGCATCAATATTTTCTGCCTTTAATGTTTTGATCAAGTCTAATGTCATACTTTTTAATTTATTTTCTAATGATTTTTCTAATCCTTCTAGGACTTTTCTTTTTTCAGCATCACTATTTTGTTTTAACTCTGTAACATCACCATCTAAATCTATATTTATGATAGCCTTAATTTTTTCATTATCAATATTTAAATCAATTTTTGATTTTGGTAAAGTTATATCTATATTATTTATACTATTCTCATATTCAATACTAATCATTATATCTTCAAAATTATTATTAATTATGTTTAATGTTCTTGATTCTTCTTCAGTTAAGATGTAGCGAACTTTATCATCTTTTATTACTGCAAGTGGGCCTAATTTAATTATGTTGTTTTGGGAGATAGTTTGTTTATTACTATCTACACTTTCAATATATATGGTTGATATAGTTGCATCTAGTCCTTTTTCCATTGTTTCCGCTACTAATTCATCAAATAACAAATCTTTAGTTAATCCATCTTTTTGACTAGAATTTTTAAGACTATTAATGATTGCATCAGTTGGGAATACTGTTGTATCTAATTTTTGGTTTAAAATATTATAAGCAGTATCATCACTAGCAATAAGGACATAAGCATCTGATCTTATTAAAGGATCACGTAAAAATATTTCATATGATGTACTTATTCCAAACTCTGACATTTCTTTACCAAGAATTATTAATGAGAGATGTCCAAAATATAACTGATTAGGGGCTTTAAGAGATATTTTTCTAATAGCCTTGCCAATTGTATTATCTTCTTCGGTATAAATAATAGGAGTTTCAGCATTATCTTGATTTATATTAAGGATTTGTAGTGTAACAGAGTATAATTCATCGTGATAGTCGATTCCTACAGCTTCTACTATTTCCATATCGTTTATTTCTAAATAGTTATAGCATCCAGATAGTGGCAGTATTAGTAGAATAAGAATTAGTAATTTTTTCATTTTTTCACCTCGTTATTTACTAGGAGTGGATTTTTTTCACCTCTATTATTTTTAAGTCTAATCAAACTATCTTTTAGTACTTTGAAATTAATAGGTGCAAAAGGATATAGATAAGGTTTACCAAATGATTTGTAACTGCTTAAAATTACGATAAATAAAAAACTACAAAAATATATGCCAACAATTCCAAGCAAACTTGCAAAAATCATGAATATAATTCGCCACATTCTAATAGCATTAACGACATCAACATGAGAGAATATTAAATTAGCAATGGCAGTCATTGCAATAACAATTACCATAATGGGAGATACAATGCCGGCTTCAACGGCAGCTTCGCCTAGAATAATTCCACCAAGGATACTGATTGCACTACCCATTTGATTTGGTAATCTAATATCGCTTTCTTTTAATATTTCAAAGGTTATGATCATTAATATAGCTTCAAAAAAAGCGGGGAAGGGGACACCACTTCGTTGGGCTGCAAAATTAACAAGAAGAGTGAGAGGAATAGTTTCATGATTATAGGTTGTAATGGCAATATAGAAAGCTGGTACCAAAATTGCAACTAGAAAAGCTATAAATCTGATGATTCTAGTAAAACTAACATTTCTAGGTTTTTGATAGTAATCTTCTGGTGAGTGAAAAAAATCAACAAAGAATGTAGGGAATATTAAAGCAAAAGGACTAGTATCAACCAAAATGCATACTTTTCCTTCTAAAAGATACATACTAGTTAAATCAGGTCTTTCTGTCATCTCAATCATTGGAAATGAGTATTTATTTTTTGATAAAGAACTTCTTATGTAACTACTGTCCATAATGTCCTTTTCACTAATAGTAGCTAATCTTTCTTTTACTTCATCTATAATCTTTTTTTCAACTATGTCATTCATATAAATTATACTAACAGCAGTTTTTGTATGTTTTCCTAATGTTTTTTTTTCAACAATGAGATCTTTAGACTTAATTCTTCTCCTAATTAATCCTATATTGACTAAGTAGTCTTCTACAAAAGCATCTTTTGGCCCATTGACAGTCTTTTCAACTTTTGACTCAGTAATTGAACGAGTTAGATTTTTCTTAGTCTCGACGGCAAGAGCGGTACTATATTTATTAATAATAATACTAAATCCAGTTTGTAATTTTTCATATATATCTTCATATGTATAAATAAATTTAATATTATTGTTTGGTATAGAGTTATATAAATAATCTGGTAGATTTTTTCTAATTTTTTCATCTTTTAAGAAAGATAAATTTTTTAAGACGAAGTTATCAATCTTATCACTAGCACACAATGCGTCGTTATATATTAAACACAGATTATTATTTTTTAAATTTATGTATTTATAAACATAATCAGGATTTTGATGAAGATCATTTTTAATTTTATCAACACAAATATCTAAATCTTTAGATAACATAAAATCACCTTATTCTTGATTTTATTATTTACAAAAACAAGATTTATATACTTAGAATGAAGTGATTAAACAGTATGAAAATAATCCCAATAGCAAAAAATATTAAAGATAATTTTTTATTTTTATAGTTTAGAGAAGTGGGAATAAGTTCATAACAAGATATATGAGTCATAATACCTGCAATTATGAAAAAAATTACACCCATGATTGTATCATTTATAATAGGTTGTAAGAAAAAATATGCAAGTAGAGCTCCAAATGGTTCTGATATTCCTGATATTAAGGTGTATAAGAAAGCTTTTTTCTTACTATTTGTAGCGTAGTAGATAGGAACTGATATACTTATACCTTCAGGAATATTATGAAGTGCAATTGAGATAGCGATAGATAGTCCCAAAGTTATTTCCTTAGTAGTTGCTAAAAAAGTAGCAATACCTTCTGGAATATTATGAAGAATGATTGCAATCATTGAAAATATGCCTACTTTATATAATTTATTTTCAATTGTTGGGAAGCATTTATCAACAAATATTGATAATAATATACCAAAAGAAAAGGCAATTAGTGAAATAATTATGGCGGGTAATTGATAAAATGTAGATTTCAATAAATTATATCCTTCGGGAATAAGATCTATTATTGAAACGGATAACATCACTCCACTGGCAAATGCTAAAGAAGATAAGATAATATTATCTTTCTTTTTTTTAAATATAAAAATTAAAATAGTGCCTATCATTGTTGATAGGCCAGCTAAGATAGTTAAAATAAAGCCAAAAATATTTTCATTCATATTTATTTATATGAATAATTACTTTACATTTTGATATAATTATTATGGTTTTAGAATCTCTTGTGTGATAAAATTAATTAGAAGGTGGATAGAATGATAGAAATTATTAAAACAACACTTTTTGGAATAGTAGAAGGTATTACTGAGTGGTTACCGATTAGTAGTACGGGGCACATGATATTAATCAATGAATTTATGAAATTAAATGTAACTGAAGAATTTTGGAATATGTTTTTAGTTGTTATACAATTAGGTGCTATTATGGCAGTTGTAGTACTTTATTTTAACGAATTAAATCCGTTTTCTTCAAAAAAGAATAACGAAGAAAAAAAAGATACATGGAATATGTGGTTTAAAATATTAGTAGCAGTTATTCCAGCGGCAATTGTAGGATTTTTACTAGATGATTTTATGGAAGAACATTTATATACATACCAGGTTGTAGCAGCTGCATTAATCGTGTATGGAATATTATTTATTATAATTGAGAAAGCAAATAAAAATAGAAGTAGCAAAGTATCCAATATAAAAAGTTTGAGTTATAAAGATGCAATTTTAATAGGATTATTTCAAACATTGGCACTAATACCAGGGACATCAAGATCAGGATCAACAATATTAGGTGCTACTTTAATTGGAACATCTAGAAGTGTAGCAGCAGAGTTTTCATTCTTTTTAGCAATACCAGTTATGCTAGGAGCTAGTCTTTTAAAACTAGTTAAGTTTGGATTTAACTTCACGATGCCAGAATTAGTTATTTTAGCAGTAGGTATGCTAACAGCATTCTTTGTATCGATACTTGCAATTAAGTTCTTAATGAAATATATTAAGAAAAATGATTTTACAGTATTTGGATGGTATCGTATCGTGTTAGGAGCATTAGTAATATTATATTTTATAATTTTTAAATAGAGGTGTTATATGGATAAGAAAATAGAAGATGCATTGAATAAAGAATTAGAAAGACAGAATAATAATATTGAGCTTATTGCATCAGAAAATTATGTTTCAAAAGATGTATTAAAGTTACAAGGAAGTATATTTACTAATAAATATGCTGAAGGGTATCCAGAAAAAAGATATTATGGTGGCTGTGAAAATGTTGATATTGTTGAAGATCTTGCAATAGATTATTTAAAAGAGTTATTTGGATGTAAATATGCAAATGTCCAACCACATTCTGGCAGTAGTGCTAATTTAGCAGTATATAGAGCACTTCTAAATCATGGTGATAAAGTTATGGGAATGAATTTATCTCAAGGAGGGCACTTGACTCATGGACATCCAATTAATTTTAGTGGCCAGGATTATGAGATAATTCCCTATAATGTATCAAAAGAAACTGAAATAATAGATTATGATGAAATCTTACAAATTGCCAAAAAAGAACATCCTAAGATGATTATAGCCGGTGCAAGTGCGTATTCAAGATCAATAGATTTTAAAAGATTTAGAGAAATATGCGATGAAGTAGGATGTTATTTAATGGTTGATATGGCCCACATTGCAGGACTCGTTGCGGCAGGACTTCATCAAAATCCAGTTTTGTATGCAGACGTTGTAACATCAACAACTCACAAAACTTTACGTGGACCTCGTGGGGGAATAATACTAACAAATAATGATGAAATTATTAAAAAGATAAATAAAACAGTTTTTCCTGGTATTCAGGGAGGACCACTTATGCATGTTATTGCCGCTAAAGCACAATGCTTTTATGAAGCGCTTCAACCAGAATTTAAAATTTACCAAAGCCAAGTGTTAGCAAATATAAAATTCATGTGTAAGTCTCTTCAAGAAGAAGATTTTAGAATAGTATCAGGCGGAACAGATAATCATCTTATCTTAGTAGATGTTAAATCATCGGTTGGAATGACTGGTAAAGAGGCTGAAAGCATATTAGATAGCATTTTAATTACGTGTAATAAAAATACTATTCCTAATGAAACAGAATCTCCATTTATTACAAGCGGTATTAGATTAGGATCTCCTGCAATGACAACGAGAGGTCTTAATGAAGAAGATTTTTACAAGATAGGTAAAATAATATCAAAAGCTCTAAAAAAAGAAGAAGAATTAGATGTATTAAAACAACAAGTACTAGAGATTACATCTAAATATCCAATATATAAATAGACTTAATTGTCTATTTTTTATATAATTAATTTAGGAGATAGATTATGGTTGCAGACATTTTAGTTGAATTAAATCATGTCTTTGTAGATAAAACTTTTACATATATAGTCCCAGATAATATGATTAATGTATTACAAAAAGGAATGCGTGTAAAAGTTCCTTTTGGCAACCAATTTTTAGAAGGCTTTGTATTAAATATTAGAGAAAGTAATGAAGATATAGAATTGAAAGAAATAGATAGTTTAATTGATGATGCCCCAATATTAAGTACAGAATTATTAGAACTAGGCAAATACATTAGTGATATGACACTTTCTTCTTTAATGACTTCATATCAGGCAATGCTACCTAAGGCATTAAAAGCAAAGATCAAAGTTGATATGCATCCAGCCTACAAAACATATATTGAACTTATTAGTAAAGATAGTTTAAAACTAAATGATTCCCAAAAGAAAATAGTATCACTATTGCAAAATGATAATAGAGTGGAAAAGAGTATCTTAAATAAAATATCGGCAAGTAGTGTTAAAACTTTATTAAATAAAAGTGTTATTAAAGAGATAAAAGAAGAAGAATATCGATTAAAACTAAAAGATGTAAAAAAGAAAGATTTTAATTTATATCCATATCAAAAAGAAGCATATGATGAAATTATTAAATATAAAGATAATAGTGAAGTTTTTCTAATTCATGGTATTACTGGAAGTGGTAAAACTAATATTTATATTAAGTTGATTGAAGAAATATTAAAAAGCGGAAAAACAGCGATAGTTTTAGTTCCTGAGATAAGTTTAACACCTCAAATGATTGAAAGATTCACGTCATATTTTGATAAAATAGCAGTTTTACATAGCGGTTTATCAGATGGAGAGAAATATGATGAATGGAGAAAGATAAATAGTGGGGATGTTAATATTGTAATAGGCGCAAGAAGTGCCATATTTGCACCTCTTAACAACATAGGAATAATTATTATTGATGAGGAACATTCAACGACTTATAAACAAGAAAATAGTCCTAGATATAACACAATAGATGTTGCTAAGTTTAGATCAAAATATCATAATTGTCCTATAGTATTAGGTAGTGCAACACCATCTTTAGAATCGTATGCTAGAGCCCAAAAAGGTCTTTATCATTTGATAGAATTAAAAGAACGTGCTAATCAAAAAGATATGCCTAAAGTAGAAATAATAGATATGAATAAAGAGTTTAAAAAAGCTAATGGATTCTTTTCTAAAAAACTATTAGCTAAAATAAATGAGAAACTAGATAAAGATGAACAAGTTATATTGTTTTTAAATAGAAGAGGTTATTCTAATTATTTAATGTGTTCATCTTGTGGACATGTTGAGACTTGTCCTAAGTGTGATATTAGTTTGACATATCATAAAACTTCTAATATGCTTAGATGTCATTATTGTGGATATGCTAAAAAGAAAGAAGATATTTGTTCAAAATGTGGCAATGAAATTATCAGTTATGGAATAGGTACTGAAAAAGTGGAAGAGGAATTAAATAAACTTATTCCAGAAGCTAGGATAATAAGAATGGATATTGATACTACAACTAAAAAAGGTTCACATGAAAAAATTATTAATGATTTTATGACTCAAAAATATAACGTTTTATTAGGAACTCAAATGATATCCAAAGGATTAGATTTTCCTAATGTTACACTAGTTGGTGTTATAAATGCTGATCTTAGTCTAAATTTTCCTGATTTTAGAAGCAGCGAATATACTTTCCAACTTCTTAATCAAGTATCAGGCAGAAGTGGTAGAGGTGATAAAGAAGGAGAAGTGTTAATTCAGACATTTAATCCAGATCACTATGCTATTTTATATTCTAAAGATAATGATTATATAAGTTTTTATAACGAAGAGATGGTAATAAGAAAAGAATTGGGATATTCGCCATATTATTATCTAGCACTGATAAGAATCATATCAAGTGATTATGATTTAGCGGGAGAAATAAGCAACAAGATAGCGGATTATTTAAGAAAAAATGTAAAAGAAGAGACAATTCTTGGACCAAGTGTTGCCAACATATTTAAAGTAAATAATAGATATCGTTTTCAAATAATAATTAAATACAAAAAAATTAATAATGTGCAACCATTATTAAAAGAAATTAATAATCATTATTTTGGTAATAAAAAAATAAAAGTAGAAATAGATTTTAATCCAATACAAATGTAAAAGAATTAGATAACATCATCTAATTCTTTTTTAGTATCTTTGCTGTTATGACCTTTAATTATTTGTTCTACTTCTTTGACTGACTCTTTAGCGGGTTCTACTTTGATAGTATTTTTGTTGTTTTCTATTTTTGTAGCAACTGTTTTCATGATAATTGTTGTTTCTTTTGGATAAGAGAATATACTATCAAGGGCATCTTCAATATCTATCACGCCATATACTTCTTCAATAGTAGTGTATCCTAATAATACTTTTTGTAGTGCATCTTGAAGTAGTGTTGGTGTCTTATCATTATAAACAAGTTCCAATAATTTTTTTCTATCTAAATTAGTATTTATTGCATAACGGATTTCGTCATTTAAAAGTAGAACTTCTTGAATTGCAATTCTTCCTTTAAAACCTTTAGAGCATTTTTCACAACCAACAGGAGTATAAACTTCATTTACTTCTCTGTTTAAAGCTTTTTTAAATATGCTTTTTTCATATTCGGTAGTAGGACGTAATTTTCTACAATGAGGACATAATTTTTTAGTAAGAGTCTGTGATATAATTCCTGCGAGTGAAGTGGCAAGCAAATATCTTTCAACTTCCATATCAAGAAGTCTTTCAATAGTAGTAAGTGAATCATTGGTATGAAGGGTTGATAATACCAAGTGCCCTGTAATAGATGCTCTAACTGCAATTCTAGCTGTTTCAGTATCACGAATTTCACCAATTAATATAATATTAGGATCGTGTCTTAAAATTGATCTTAATATTGTACCAAAAGTAAGCCCAATATCAGGATTAACTTGGATTTGATTAATTCCTTCAATATTCATTTCAACGGGATCTTCGGCTGTTAATATGTTTACGCCTTCTTTATTTAGACATTGTAGCATTGAGTAAACTGTTGTTGATTTACCAGAACCAGTTGCACCAGTTACTAATATAATTCCATTGGGATAGTCTAACATTTTAGATACTTTTTCATAGTTTTCTTTAGTAAAGCCCAATGCCTCAATTCCAAGTAGACTCATGGAATAATCCAAAATACGAATAACAATTTTTTCACCATAGTTAGTGGGAATCGAAGCAACACGAAGATCAAGCTCCATGTCCTTTATTCTTGATTTAATTGCACCATCTTGAGGAATCCTTGTTTCAGTTATATTCATTTCAGAAATAAGTTTAATTCTAGTTATCAAATTTCTTTTATATTCATTTGGAATATGAGCATAATCTTTTAATTCTCCATCGATTCTTGCTCTAATTTTTAAAAATTTTTCTGTGGGATCAAAATGAATGTCGCTGGCCTTGTTTGCGACATTATCTATTATAATCGAATTAACTATATCTATGATAGGTGTAGTCTGAAAGTCAAACTCTTTCATAATATTTTCCCCTTTAAAAATTCTTCTTTTTATTTTTATCTAGCATTTATATATAATTTATTATATAATAAATTTATAAGATAATCAAGGTGGGATTAAAAAAAATGAGGAAAATGAATAATAAGGGATTTATGATTGTTGAAGTTTTAGTTGTAACAGTAGTTGTTATGATCATTTTTCTTGTGATTTATTCTAATTTTTATCCACTTGTCGGAGAATATGAAAGACGACTTGAGTACAGTGATGTCGAATCAAAATATGCACTATTTAATATCAAAAAAATATATGCTAATCGGTCTAATGGTAATAGATATAAAGTTAGAAGTGATTTTGGTGTTGAAGACACAGTATATATTGATTTGTTAGAGACAGTTAATGATGAATTAGTATGTAAATCTGACTATATATTGGCAAATGATCAAACATATTGCAATACACTAGTAAATTCACTTGGCATTGAAAGAATAATTGTATCAGAATATAATACTTTATCTTTAAAGGGACAGAATATTGAAGCAAAACTTAATAAATATATTGATTATTTACCTGAATATAGTAGCTTTATTAATGATAATACAATGTATCGAATGATAATAAAAACTGAGAATGGATATGCAAATGCTAAATTTGATATTGATTTATTGGGACTTGATATAACATATTTAGAAGAAAATGAGCTTGAAACGACATTTTTTCCAGGAGAGAAAAAATTATTTACTTTTACTGGATGCAGCAACATTAATGAGGAATTTTATTATCAAATAAATGATCTTAGCAATGATAATTTTACAATTACTAATTTCTTTAATAATGGTAAATCAACAACATCTATAACTTTTGAAGAGTGTCAAACAGAAACTCTTGTTATAGAATATACTGGTGCAACAGCATCTGAAACGACAAATATTAAAGATTTATATTCAATGGCTTTTTCTACAACAGTTGGGAATTTTCCAGTAGATAGTGGTTATGCTGCAATTACTTCAAATACAAATCTTATATATAATATGATTAATAATTATCAAAAGTTTATTGTTCCTAAAACAGGTTACTATAATATAGAATTAAATGGAGCATCTGGTGGCGGTACGGATGTTGAGGGCGCCAATACTACTGGAAAAATTTTTTTGGAAGCGGGAACAATATTATATGTGTATATTGGTGGAACTGGTAGTAACTCAAGTGGAGAAAATGGTGGTTATAATGGCGGTGGAAGCGCAACTAATTATCATGACGGATGTGGTGGCGGTGGAGCCACAGATATAAGATATTTTGGAGATGATACTCCATCATCAGCTAGTTTAGAATGGAATTCTAATCTAGGTCTCAATTCTAGGATTATGGTGGCAGCTGGTGGTGGTGGTGAAGGATATTATTATAGTGGCGATATTGGTGGTGGGTTGATTAATGTTAGATCAGATTATATGGCTGAAGATGTAACTCAAACATTTAGTAGTGGTGGAGGTTTCTTTGGAATAGGAGCCAATAATACGGAACAAGCACTTGGAGGTGGAGGCGGAGGCTATTATGGTGGTGGAGCAGGCACTGTTTCATCGAGCTATTATTATAGTGGTGGCTCATCATTCATAAGCGGTTATGCAGGAGTAAATGCAATAACAGCAGCAACCATTACCAATAATCCAAGGACGCATACAAATAACACACTTCATTATAGTCTTAAATATTTTATAGCAGGGTCAATGGCCACAGGAACTAATAGTGGTAATGGTAGTGCAGAAATAACATATTTAGGGACGGTAGAGCCAACAAGAAGCACAAATCTAAATAGTGTAAGATACATAAAAAATTGCACAAATGGCAATAGTTTAGACAGTTACAATAGATGGGTAGAAATACAAGCTATTAAAGATGGAGAAAATAAGGCTTATCATAAGCTTGCAACTGGCATAACTAATGATGCGACATATCCAATATCAAACATAACGGATGGAGATATAACAAGTGCAAATTATGCAAGGGGCGCAACAGGTAATCAATGTGTAGTTGTCGATTTAGGTTCTACATACAACTTAGATGAAATTGCAATATGGCATTATTGGGCAGATAGCAGAACGTATTACAATAATGTAACAAGTGTTTCAAGTAATGGAAGCACATATACAACAGTGATGAATAATACTCATGCAGAAACAAGTGAAGGAAATAGAATAAATGCATATAAAGCAAGAACTCAATATACATTAACAGCAAGTTTAAATGGAGGGACATGTACATATCCAGGAGGAACATGTCCAACAAGTTACAGCGTTATTTCAGGGGATAAAATAACTCTTGTTCCACCAACAAGAACAAATTATGTATTTAAAGGATGGAGCATAAGTGGGACAGGAAGTAGTATCAGTAATAATACTGTAACAATGGGGACGGCAAATACGACAGTAACAGCACAGTGGAGAGCATTATCAAGTATTACGATAACAAGTCAGCCAACGACAACAACTTATGCAGAGGGTGCAACATTTTCAAATACAGGGATGGTAGTAAGGGCTAATTATAGTGATGGAACAACAGCAACGGTAACATCATCAACAACAGCATCACCATCAACATTATCTTTTTCAAATACATCAGTAACAGTTAGTTACACATATGGAGGAGTGACCAAGACAGCAATAGTGCCGATAACGGTGACAAGAACAGTGGTTGTAGCAACATCATCGGCAAGAACAATATATGAGAATTCATCAACAACAAGCTATACAGCATTAACCCTAGGATGTGGTAGTGCATCAACCCAAGAATATGCAATAGTAGCAAAACATGATTTTTCATCCTATCAAGGATATACAGTGGTAGATGCAACATATTCATTTACAGCAACAAAAGGTGGATCAACTACAAATAATCCTAATATTTATGCAGTAAGAGCAGCAGATACATCGGTAACGGCAGTAACATGGGCAACTAAACCAATAGGATTAAGATATACATCTAATGAAATGACCACGATGACTGCAACAGGTTCATATGATGTTTCAGCGACATTGGCAGTTCAACAATTAGTAGATTTTGGAGATACAGGTAATTATGGAGTTATATTGGCAGTATCAAATTCTAATACAACATATACAACATATACAATTACAGATTTGTCATTATCTATGACATATTCAAATGCATCTAGATCTACAACATATACAAGGATCCCAAGTTCGGCTCAGACAGCGAACACTTATGTAACTGTATCATCTACATATAATAGTACTTATGCTGGGTACAAGGCATTTGATTTTAATAACACAAATGGATGGGCAACTGCAAATAACGCGATAGATCCATATGTACAATATGATATGACAACAGCTTATAAAAATATTATTGTTGACATTAGCAATCGTATAAATAGTAGTTATGTAAATGGACCAAATGATTATTATTTTTGGGTAAGCAATGATGGAACGACTTGGTATAATCCAGACGGGACAACAGCGTCAACAACAGGGTTAGCAATAGATGATGAATATGGAAGCTATTCACCAGGATTATACTCATATTGGGGAGGAAGATCAGTATCATTAAATAATTCAACAGCATACCGGTATGTAAGAATATATTTTACTGATTGGTACCGGAGAACAGAGTCATCAAACAACTATTTAGCAGTCGGTGAAATAAGATTTTGGGGGTCAACATAAAAGATAGATTTTTCTATCTTTTTTTTGTATAATAAAGTAGAAAACGAGGTAGTATTATGAATATTGAGGAATTTGATTTTGAATTAGATGAATCTTTGATTGCACAAACACCACTTGAGCATAGAGATGATTCAAGATTAATGGTTGTTGATAAGAAGAGTGGAAATATTTATCATAAAATGTTTAAGGACATTATTAATTATATGAATAAAGGAGATGCTTTAGTTTTAAATGATACTAAAGTTATTCCTGCCAGATTAATTGGAGAGAAAACTGATACTGGTGCTGTTATTGAGATACTTTTGCTAAAAGATTTAGGAAACGACACTTGGGAATCTTTAGTAAAACCTGCTAAAAGGGTAAAGATTGGCACTATTATCTCTTTTGGAGAAGGCATCTTAAACGCTAAATGTATGAAAGTTTTAAGTGATGGAATATGTTATTTTAAATTAACATACAGTGGTATTTTACTTGAAATACTTGATACATTAGGAACTATGCCATTACCACCGTATATTCATGAAAAATTAGATGATCAATCGCGTTATCAAACAGTGTATGCAAAAGTTTTAGGAAGCGCAGCTGCTCCAACAGCAGGATTGCACTTTACACCAGAAATTTTACAAAAAATAAAGGATAAAGGTGTAAATATAGTATATATAACTTTACATGTAGGATTGGGAACATTTAGGCCAGTTAAAGAAGCTAATATTTTAGATCATAAAATGCATAGTGAATTTTATATGATGAGCGAGGAAACGGCAGAACTATTAAGTGATACTAAAGCGAGGGGCAAAAGAATTATTTCGGTAGGGACAACTGTTACAAGAACACTGGAAACTATTATGAATAAGCATAACAAATTTATTAGATGTAGTGGAGATACTGATATTTTTATATATCCTGGTTATAAATTTAGAGGGATAGATATGCAAATCACTAATTTTCATTTACCTAAATCAACACTTATTATGCTGGTCAGTGCATTTGCAACGAAAGATATAATTATGAAAGCCTACAGGGAAGCTGTAAAAGAAAGATATCGTTTTTTCTCTTTTGGTGATAGTATGTTGATAGGAGATGTTAACAATGAAAATTAAATATGGATTGTTGAAAAAAGAAATAAATACAAAAGCTCGTTTAGGAAAGATTTCATATGGTGATCAAGAGTACTTAACACCAATGTTTATGCCCGTAGGTACACGTGCAACTGTCAAGACTTTATCTCCTGAAGAGGTTAAAGAGTGTGGTAGCGGAATAATTCTTGCTAATACATATCATTTATGGTTAAGACCAGGAGAAGATATTGTTGCAAAAGCGGGGGGGCTTCATAAATTTATGAACTATTATGGCCCAATTTTGACTGATTGTGGAGGTTTTCAGGTATTTTCACTAGCAAAGCCAAAAGATATCTGCGAAGAAGGAGTTAAGTTTAAAAGTCATATAGACGGCTCGAGTTTATTTTTAACTCCAGAAAAATCTATTGAAATTCAAAATAAGTTAGATTCAGATATCGCTATGGCCTTCGATGAATGTTTACCTTATCCTTCAACTTATGAATATGCAAAACAAAGTATGGAGAGAACTTTGAGATGGATGAAACGAAGCAAAAATGAGCATAAGAACTCAAACCAATCATTGTTTGGTATAGTTCAAGGTGGAGAGTATGTAGATTTAAGAAAAGAAAGTGCTAAAAAGACAGTTGAGATTGGTTTTGACGGCTACGCAATAGGTGGAACTAGTGTTGGCGAAGAAAAACCTACTATGTACAAAATGATAGATGATGCAATTTGTAATTTGCCTGAAGATAAAGTGAGATATTTAATGGGAGTAGGAGATCCAATTGATATTATTGAAGCTGTCATTAGAGGCGTAGATATTATGGATTGCGTTTTGCCAACAAGAATTGCGAGACATGGTAATGCATTTACTAGGACAGGTAAGATAAATTTAAAAAATTTGAAATATCGTGAGGACTTTAATCCTATTGAAGAAAACTGCGATTGTTATGCATGTAAGCATTATACAAAGGCTTATATCAGACATTTACTTTTAGTCGATGAGGTGTTTGGAGCTAGACTATTATCAATTCATAACATTAGGTTTTTAACAAAAATTACTGAAGAGTTGAGGCAGTCAATAGAAGATGACACTCTGTTACAATATAAAGATGAATTTTTGAGAAAATACTTTTCTAAATAATATAGATATTTTATTAAATTTTGTTGACATATTATTTATATGTTATAATATATAAATATATATGAGCATTTATTCATATAAGGAGTTTGAGATGGGGAAAATATTAATAAATAGTCTAAGTAATTTTTATAAGATGTTAGGAGATCCTACAAGATTGAGAATATTAGAAGCGTTAATTGATTCAGAAATTAGTGTTAATAATATAGCTGATAAGCTTGATATGAGCCAATCAGCTATATCACATCAGCTACAGTTACTAAGGGCACACAATATTGTTATTGCAAGGAGACTTGGTCAGATAGTTAAGTATCGCATTGCCAGTGATTATATTACTAATTTTGTTAAGCAAGGTTTAAATTGTGAGTTGGGAGTTATAGGTAATGGAGAATTTTTATAATTATTTTTGGATATTTATTGTTGGATCTATTTTTGGTTGGTTTGTAGAGGTAATTTTTGCTTATATAAAAACCAGAAAATTTCAAAATAGATCATCATTATTGTATGGACCATTTGGTATGGCCTATGGAATTGGTAGCGTTTTTTTAAACTGGGTACTAGGAAGTTTTACTGATAGTTCAATTATAACTATTTTTGTAATTTCTTTTTTAATTGGTACTATTGCGGAATATATCATGTCTTGGGGCATGGAATTAATTTTTGGTTTTGTAGTTTGGGATTATAGCAAAAGGCCTCTAAATATACATGGTAGAGTATGTTTTTTATATTCTTTATTTTGGGGAATATTGGGAATTGTTTGGGTAAAATATATCTCAAAAGCATTTTCTTTTTTTATTGGTTTAATCCCGACTAAATTAGGTTATCAGTTATTAATTATATTATTAATTTTTCTAATTCTTGATGCTGCTATTTCTTATTTGGCAGTAATACGTAGCAATAATAGAAACAAAAATATTCAAAGTAGAAATAATTTAGAATCATTCCTTGATAAACATTATAATGATCAATTTTTAAAAAAAAGGTATCCACAAATGTTTGAGTATAGAAAGGAACAAATATGAAAGTATTAATATTATCTTGTAGTACTGGCGGTGGTCATAATTCTGCTGCTATCGCTATATGTGAAAAATTTAAAGAACTTAAGGTTGAATGCTTAATGATAGATTCTATTGAGCTTACTAGTAAGAGCTTTTCTAAGAAAGTTAATCAGTTTTATATTGATGTCGTGAATAATGTTCCTAACTTGTTCAAAAAGGCTTATCATATGGCTGAATTATATGGAAAACTGAAAATAAAATCTCCAGTGTATGGGGTTAATGTTCTATTTGCAAAAAATTTGCGAGAATTTATCGAAGTTAATGACTTTGATGTTATAATTGCAACCCATCTATATCCTGCTGAAACATTAACTACAATTAAGAAGAAAAAGCCCAATATGCATTTTATTGTAGTAGCGACTGATTATGTTAGTATTCCTTTTTGGCAGGAGACAAATCCTGATTATTTTATAATTCCAAGTAAGAAGTTAAAACAAGAATTTGTTGAAAAGGGGATAAATTCTAAGAAAATTTTATCATTTGGGATTCCAGTTTCACCTAAGTTTAATAACCATTTTACAAAAGTTAATGCTTGCCGCCAATTATCATTACCATGTAACAAAAAAATAGTTTTAATTATGTCTGGTAGTATGGGATTTGGAAATATAGAAGAAATAATTGACAGGATACTTAATGATTATCGTGATAATATTCATATAGTGGCGATAACTGGGAATAATGAAATTTATAAAAATAAACTGCAAAAATTGTATCCCAATAAGAATATTACTATTGTTGGTTTTACGAATGATGTAAATATTTACATGGATGCTTGCGATGTTATTTTAACTAAGCCAGGTGGTTTAACTAGTACTGAAACTGCAGTTAAAAATGTTCCAACGATTTTTACAAATCCAATTCCTGGATGTGAAAACTATAATGCTAGTTTCCTTCAAGAATACAGGATGGCTTTTAGTTCAGATTCCATTGATGATTTAATGAAGTATTTATCAATTCTTCTAGAAAATAAAAAAACTATTAATTTATTTAAAAAAAATCAGTCAAAATATATTAATAAGAATGCGGTAGACGACATTTGCAAATTTATAATAAAAGGTTATAATCATTAGAAAAAATAAAGAATTATTAAAAACATTACATTTTGATTAAATTCAAAACTTAGTTCCCGAAAGTTCTAAGTTTTATTTTTATATA
>DAOPMC010000015.1:0-30006 GCA_035392025.1 Bacilli bacterium | reverse complement strand
CACCTTTCCCTCACGGTACTTGTTCACTATCGGTCACTAGAGAGTATTTAGCCTTACGGGATGGTCCCCGTAGATTCAGACAGGGTTACACGTGCCCCGCCCTACTCAGGATACCTCATAAAGTTCACATCATTTCGCTTACAGGACTGTCACCTACTATGGTATAACTTTCCAGATATTTCAGCTATGATATGAATTTCTTACTTTTTAAATATGAGGTCCTACAACCCCAGAACGAATTCTGGTTTGGGCTATTTCCTGTTCGCTCGCCACTACTAAGGAAATCGATTTTTCTTTCTTTTCCTCTGGTTACTAAGATGTTTCAGTTCACCAGGTTACTCTCGATACAGCTATGTATTCACTATATGATACTAGTACATTACTACTAGTGGGTTCCCCCATTCGGAAATCTCCGGATCAAAGTTTACTTACAACTCCCCGAAGCATATCGTTGTTCGTCACGTCCTTCATCATCTTCTAGTGCCAAGGCATCCACCAAGCGCTCTTATTAATTTAACCACCATTATTGATATTCTATATCCTATTTGATGAGATCTTAAGAATCATAATATAAAATTACTATCTTTTTGTGATCTTCTTAATACTGTTTTAATAAAAAAACAGTACCCAAATACATTATCTAGTTTTCAAAGAACTATTTTTACTGAGAGAACAATCTCTCAAAACTAAGCAAAACGTTATAGCTAGGTTTTTCTTCTTTTCTATTACTCCATAGAAAGGAGGTGATCCATCCCCACCTTCCGGTAGGGATACCTTGTTACGACTTCACCCCAGTCGCTAGTCCTACCTTAATTGGCCCCCTCCTGTAAACAGGTTAGGCTACCAGCTTTGGGTATTACTAACTCCCATGGCGTGACGGGCGGTGTGTACAACACCCGGGAACGTATTCACCCCGACATTCTGATTCGGGATTACTAGCAATTCCGGTTTCATGGAGTCGAGTTGCAGACTCCAATCCGTATTGAGGCCGACTTTGTAGATTTGCTCCACCTCGCGGTATCGCTTCTTATTATATCGACCATTGTAGCACGCCTGTAGCCCTGGACGTAAGGGGCATGATGATTTGACGTCATCCCCACCTTCCTCCGGCTTATCGCCGGCAGTCTCCTTAAGGTTCTCAACTTAATGTTAGCAATTAAGGACAAGGGTTGCGCTCGTTGCGGGACTTAACCCAACATCTCACGACACGAGCTGACGACAACCATGCACCACCTGTGTCCGATGTCCCCGAAGGGAAAGACTTATTTCTAAATCGGTCATCGGCATGTCAAGTCCAGGTAAGGTTTTTCGCGTATCTTCGAATTAAACGGCATGCTCCACTGCTTGTGCGGGTGCCCGTCAATTCCTTTGAGTTTCAGCCTTGCGACCGTACTACTCAGGTGGGATACTTAATGTGTTAACTTCAGCGCCGGTTGCCCGACACTTAGTATCCATCGTTTACGGCGTGGACTACTAGGGTATCTAATCCTATTTGCTCCCCACGCTTTCGTGTCTCAGCGTCAGTGATGGCCCAGCAAGTCGCCTTCGCCACTGATGTTCCTTCTAATATCTACGCATTTAACCGCTACACTAGAAATTCCACTTGCCTCTACCATACTCAAGTAACCCAGTTTCTAAGGCAAACTAGAGTTAAGCTCTAGCCTTGAACCTTAGACTTAAGAAACCGCCTACACACGCTTTACACCCAATAAATCCGGATAACGCTCGCCCCCTACGTATTACCGCGGCTGCTGGCACGTAGTTAGCCGGGGCTTATTCAAAGGGTACCGTCACTCTTATATCATTTCCTATATAAGTCGTTCTTCCCCAATAAAAGAATTTTACAATCCATAAGACCTTCATCATTCACGCGGCATTGCTCGGTCAGAGTTTCCTCCATTGCCGAATATCCCTAACTGCTGTCTCCCATAGGAGTTTGGGCCGTGTCTCAGTCCCAATGTGGCCGATCAACCTCTCAGTTCGGCTACGTATCGTTGCCTTGGTAGGCCATTACCCTACCAACTAGCTAATACGCCGCAGGCTCATCTTTAAGTGAGGCTTTAAAGGCCTCTTTTAATATTAAATAACTTATCATTTAATATATAATCCGGTATTAGCAGTCGTTTCCAACTGTTGTCCCAGTCTCAAAGGTAGATTCCTACGTGTTACTCACCCTTTCGCCACTGAGGGAAAATCCTAATCTAATTAAATCCATTTTTCGAGCAAGCTCTCCAAACTTCAATAATCTTCAAAGGGTCCCTCCGTTCGACTTGCATGTCTTAGGCATGCCGCCAGCGTTCATCCTGAGCCAGGATCAAACTCTCCAATAAAAATTTTATTTTTAAAGTTTGATTTTAATTTTTAATCCTAGCTACTAATAAATCAAAATAAATTGACGTTTTGCTCAGTTTTCAAAGATCATTCTAATCGATTGAATTACCAATCGACTACGTATTATATCATAGGACAGCAATAAAGTCAACACCATTTTCTAACTAATTATTTGATGTTGATTTCAATTGAAATCCCTGACTGCATTTAACTATAACACCTGGAAAACGCAATGTCAACAAAATATTTTATTTTTTTTAATTTTTTGACAAATTTTACTTTTTCCCTTAGATAATATATGTTTTTGCAATAAAAAAATTACCAATTAAGTAATTTTCTTTATCATTTTGTACTCTCCATAGTAATGGTTAATAGTCTCATAGTTGAAAGGAAACTCCTTCTTCTTAACCATTTCAATCAAAACATCCAATTCTTCTCTTAAAATAATATCAAGTTCATCTGAATAATGCATAATCCTTTTATGATAATTATACTCTCCTCTATCAAGAATCTTAAATGCACCATCTGGAAAAACTCTCAAATCTAAATCATAATCAATATACTTTATTGTTTCGTTCTCAATAACAAATGGTGATGCAATGTTACAATAATAATATATTCCCGTAGGTTTTACCTGTCCTATTATATTAAACCAATGCTTTTTAGAAAAATATAATATGGCTGTTTCTTTAGTTTTCCAAGTCCT
This sequence comes from Bacilli bacterium, assembly GCA_035392025.1. Classification (GTDB taxonomy): domain Bacteria; phylum Bacillota_I; class Bacilli_A; order RF39; family UBA660; genus DAOPMC01. The sequence continues at coordinate 26,969 of DAOPMC010000015.1, read as the reverse complement.
CCCATCTGACTCTATCACTCTTGTTTTATTATTTGCAAATATTGTATAGTCTTCTGTATCATCTAAGAAAATTGCTTCATCCCACACTCTATGTGGATGACCATTGTGTTTATAACTATGGATATCTAGCTTATTTCCTATCAATAGCTTATCCATGTTTCCACTCCTTGGCAACATTATAACACAATTTATTCAAAAAGTAAAACTACTTTGTCCTACGTAAGATATAGTTATTCCATGCCAAATCTTTTCTACCGATTTTATCTGTGTCCACCCATTCTTCAACTAATTGCAGAGATTTAATTTGTTGTATATTCTCAATCATTTTATCATGATCAACATAATTGAAAAATCTATCCAAGACAATTTTCTCACCCTTGCCATTTTTAAATGATGTATATAAATATCCCCCTGGCTTTAAGGCATCACTAATTTTTTTTAAGACTTCTACCAAATCGTTATTAGGTAGATGAAGTATCGAAGCACACGCCCATACCCCGTCAAAAGTTTCTTCATTGTCCAATCGCAAAAAGTCTTCACATCTCACTGGTTGCTTTAGATATTTTGATGCTAATTTAGCAAGTTCTAAACTTCCATCCCAAGCTAACACTTCATATCCCAAATCAATAAAGGTTTTACTATCTCTACCGGAACCACAACCAAAATCAAGTATATATGCATTATTTGGTAAATATTTTAAAAATCTCCCAATTGCCTGCGACATGTCAGCATTAATAGTTCTTTCAACATAATTTTTAGCATTGCTATCATAATATTTTATTGTCTCTTTATCCATACTCCCCCTTGATATTTATTTATTTTTAAGTATTGTTATTGCTTTTTGTAATTGATTATCGTTTTCTTCAGTTGCATTTTCATAATATGCATCGCTTAACTCTTCATATATGTTAGGAGTTATTCCAAGTTTATTTATAGCATTACCATTTGCTGTTAACCAAGTCTGGATTGTATATTTTATAATACCACCTGTTGATAATGTCATTGTCGTCTGAACTGTACCTTTTCCAAACGTAGTAGTACCAACTAAATCTGCCCCATATGTCTCGTTTAGAGCACCTGCTAATATTTCTGATCCAGATGCACTGCCACCGTTAACTAGAACTACTATTGGATAAGTTCTTTTTTCATCTGTTTTGTCTTTAGTAATTGCAACGTTATCTTTAGATTTTATCTGATATAAATTCCCGCCTTTAGCAATTAATGTTTCAAGTATATCTGCAACAACGCTTAAATGCCCTCCTGTATTACCTCTAACATCAATAATTAAACTGTCAATTCCAGTTTTTTCTAACTCTTCTAATTTTGTTTTAAACTGAGTTGCAGTATTTTGAGCGAATAAGGAAATAGCAATATATCCTATTTTTTTATTATCTTCAGCAATAATCTTACCATCAATAGTTGGTATATCAACTGCTTCTGTCGTTATTTTCATCGTTACATTTTTACTATCTCTAATTACTTCCAATGTAACCGTTACATTATTACTACCCTTTATAAGTGCCGAGATCTCTGCCGGAGTTTTCCCTAAGACATCCTTATTATTAACCTTGCTAATTATATCTCCAATTGCCAGCCCCACTTTAGAGGCCGGAGTATTATCAAAGACTCCATATACTATAGTTTGATTATTAGAATAAACAAGTTCTGCTCCAATACCATAATATGTCCCATTTAATCTCTCTTCAAAACTTTCAGCTTCTTCTGAATTCATGTATAAGGTATAGTCATCACCTAAATATTTTAGCATCCCTGAAACTGCAGCTTCAAATAATTCATCCTTATCTACAGTATCATAATATTCCTTAACTAATTTTTGATAGACAGTATCAAGTTCTGATGAAGTAGCAACAGTATCTTTTTCTACTGCTGTCTTTTTGATGGTAAACCCAATTACTACTCCAAATACAACTGTAATAGTCATTATGAGAATCATCTCTAGAGTATTAAACTTCTGTTTACTTAATTTCATCTTTTTAATGGAATTAGTTATCTTCTTCCATATCTTTTCTAATTTTATTTTTAGACCGCAATTTTTCTTCTTGCTGGTCTTTTTTTCTTTCTTTTCTAATTTTTTATCTGTTCTTTTCAAATCCGTTTTTGTCATACTTTCACCTCTATTATCGCATAACATAATACTATCATACTTTTTCTAATAATGTGTCACTTTTTTATCATTTACACAAAAATTTTACAAAGAAAAAAAACTATAACTTAGTTTTATTTCTTTGTAATAATAATTGTTGCGGTTTTAGTTTTAGGCGCATAACTTAATCTTAAATCATCACCATCTACTAAAATTTCTACTTCGTGAGTTCCAGCTGTCAGCCCAGTTAAATCTACATATGCGCTAACTGTCTCTGACGATAATTGCTTTAACGCATTCTTTGTCCCTTTGACAATTACATCAACAACGCTATCTTCTTTTGATGCTGCCTGTGCTGAGTATTTGCTAGTATCGAGATTCCTTTTTCCAATCGATAGTTCTGTTAAAGTTGTTTCCGTAATATCTGCTAGTGTTATTTTAACAGTTACTGTACTAACCGATAAATCGCGTACACCTACTGGTTTGGTAACCGTAACATTATATTCTTTTGATGTGCCTAAGTTAGACACATCAACCTTAACTGGCACATAAGCAATACCATTAAGAATATCAGAATCTCCATATATTTTAACACTCTCTTTTGAAATGGAAATTGTGTCAATTGCTTTTCCAAAAACTACATTGCCTTCCGGTATTACCTTAAATGGTACCGTTTTCTCAGGAGACTCTATATCTATCGTCGCATCTACCGCGCTTGGTACTATTTCTACATCAAGTATTTCTCCTGAAGCATCATATGCTATGAGTGGTACTTCCTTTAACACAGTTGTTCCAACATTTGGATTAACTATATTATCTATATCTATCATAGCTTTTACGATTGCAACTTTTTCTAATTTATATTTAGCACCCTTTACATACACTTCTTCTCTACTTAAACTGACACTATTAATACTATATTTAGTATCTAAATCTCTTTCATGTAAAACCTCTGCAGTTAATTTTTCTGATTGTGAAACTTTTTCATATATAACAATTGATACTGTCGAAGGCGATAGCTGATATTCAACAGAATTGACAGTTCTAGGATACTGCAATGTTACCTTATGTGTTCCTGGCTTTAATTCTCTTAAATCCACCACTACCTCTTCAGATGGATATTGTTTAGCCAAATATAAATCTGATTGTCTTCCAATTAATGTTATGTTAACTGTTTCAGGCAATCCTTCTATAACATAAGCCTCTTCATTATATATAGCAGACACTTTTTGATTATATAATATATCTGCAGACTTATTAAGAATAATGTCTGTCTGTTGGTCAACTACATAAAATGCTATAAATGCAAGTACCAACGACAATGAAATAAGTACTATTTTGTTATTTAAAAATCTTTCCAATGGTTTATTGTTAGATTTAAATAATTTCATAATAAATAACATTAATTTTGTGACTGGGGTAATAATAATTTTATCAAAAAACTTATATATTGATCGAAAGAAATTACCAATTTTTATGAATAACCCCTTTTTTAATTTGCGTTTACTCATCTGCCTCATCCTCCTCATCTAAAGTAGGATCTACCTTTGGCCTTAATTCATCTATTAACATCATTCGAGCATCATCTAAAACTAAATTATAATAAAGCTCGCCTTTAATAGCTATTGAAATTCTACCTGTTTCTTCTGATACAACGACCGCTATAGCATCAGTCTCTTCCGCTATCCCAAGTGCTGCACGATGCCTTGTGCCAAGTCTTTTGCTTATCTTGCTATTACTACTCGTAGGAAATACTGCTCCAGCACAAGATATTTTATCTCCTTGAATAATCACGCCACCATCATGAAGTGGATTGTTAGGGAAAAATATTGATATCAATAACTCGTTTGACAAATCTGCATACAGTTTAGTTGCTCTATTTATATAATCGTTTAAACTAATATCGCGTTCTAAAACAATTATGGCACCAATTTTTGATTTCCTAAAATAATCAACTGCTTGCATTACCTCATAAACAAGTCGTTCTCTCTCATCTACTGTTAAAACCTTATGCCTTCCAAGCAACTGACTTCTTCCTAATTGTTCTAATATTGCTCTAATTTCTGGTTGAAAAACAACAATTAATGCAAGTGGTCCCCACATAATTATATATTCTAAAATTAAGCCAACAGTAATCAAACCAATATAATCAGCCACTACTTTTAAAATTATAATAATTAATATTCCTTTGAAAAGCATCGATAATTTAACATTGTTTTTAATATTCTTTAATACTTGGTAAAACAATATCCAAACAATTATAATATCTAATAATTTTCTGCCTATTTCAATAATAGATTCAAATGTCATAAAATACCTCCATTATTCTCTTTCCTAATAAAGTATACCATAAATTAATAAAAAATAAAATAAAAGATACATTATCTAATAGATAATATATCTCTTGCTGCTATCAAACCAGTTGCTGCTGCTGTCACAATATTTCCTGCTTTTCCAGCACCATCGCCAACAAAATAAATATCATAATCCTCTAACTTAAATTCATTATTGGTTATTATCTCATTACTAAAGAATTTTATTTCTGGCCCATATAAAAGTGTTTCATCATTATTAACACCAGGAATAATTTTATCTAGTTTTTCTAATCCCTCAAGAATATTTGTAATTATTCTATGTGGCATTACAAGTGCCAAATCACCTGCTACACAATCTTTTAATGTTGGAGTAATAAACCCCTTATCGATGCGGTGCCATTCTGATCTTCTACCATTTCTTAAATCTTTAAGAGATTGGATAATTGGTTTACCATCTCCCAACACATTAGCAATACGAGCAATTGATTCTCCATATTCTCTTGTATTCGTAACTGGTTGTGTAAGATTTACTTTACTAATAAACGCAAAATTACTATTATTAGATTTTTTCTCTTTTAATGCATGCCCATTTACACAAATGTATCCATAATAGTTTTCTTTAGTTACATATCCACCAGGATTAGTACAAAATGTTCTTATCTCATCTGAATAGGTATCAGTTTTAATAAATATTGTTGGATCATAAATAACTGAGCATAAATCTTCTAATATTTCTTTCCTAGTTTCTACTCTAACTCCTATCTCAATACTTTGCGATAGATATGGAATATTATACTTATCAGCAAGTTCTTGCACCCACTTAGCGCCTGTCCTACCAGGTGCCACTATAACTTTGTTTGCAAAAATAGTTTCAGTTTTCTTACCTTCTTGCACAGTAAGCTCATGCTCAGTTTTACTATTACTTTTAATATCAAGTACTCTAGTTTTATCTTTTAAAATAACTCCTTTATTTCTTAGATAATTAGAAAAATCTTCAATATAAGTAGGCAGTTTGTCAGAGCCTAAGTGCTTTTGTTTTATTAGCAATAACCTAGCTCCCATTTTGGATACATCTTTTTGAATTCTTTTAGCTTCAGTATCATCACTTGGAAACACATCACTATCCATACCAAATTTAGTAAATATGGTTTCAGTATCATCTATAATCTTATATGCTTCCTCTTCACCCATATATTTGAACAGATCAGATTTGCCAAGTTTGGGGATAAAGTTGAGTTTGCCATCAGAGAAAGTTCCAGCTCCTCCAAATCCACTTAATATTTGACAAGGTTTACAATTTGCACAAGGTACATGATTTTGATTCATTGGACAAAATCGATCTTTTGCTAACTTTCCTTCATCAATTAAACAAATTCTTAAATCTTTATTATTTTCAATAAGTTCATAGGCTGCAAACAAACCTGCTGGCCCTGCTCCTACTATAGCAATATCATATTTTTCCATTATTACCTCCATTATCACACATACTAATTATAACAAAAAAAAAATAAGTATTCAAACTTATTTCTTCATTTCAAACAATATATCTCTAAGTTCCATCGCTCTTTCAAAATCAAGATTCTTTGCGGCCTCTTTCATCTCTTCTTCTATATTAACTATTAGAAGCTCTCTATCTTTTTTACTCATTTTCTCTTCTTTAATTTCAACTTCTTGAGTATTACTGATTAAATCTCTTATATCTTTTTCAATCGTTTTAGGAACAATATTATGCTCTATATTATAGCTTTCTTGAATTTTTCTTCTTCTTAATGTTTCACTAATTGCTTTATCCATACTATCAGTAATGTTATCAGCATACATAATTACATGCCCATTACTATTTCTAGCACATCTGCCAATAGTTTGAATTAAACTTCTAGAGCTTCTAAGAAAACCCTCTTTGTCAGCGTCAAGTATTGCTATTAAACTAACTTCTGGAATATCAAGTCCTTCTCTAAGCAAGTTAATGCCTACCAAAACATCATATACTCCAAGACGCAAGTCTCTAATTATCTTCATTCGCTCCAAAGTCTTAACCTCAGAATGAAGATATGCTACTTTTATATCTAATTGCTTCAAATAATTTGTTAACTCTTCTGCCATTCTAATTGTCAAAGTAGTAACAAGAGTTCTCTCTTTATTTTCAATTCTTTTATTAATTTCGCTAATTAAATCATCAATTTGATCCTTGCTTGGTTTAATTTCAATCGTTGGATCAAGTAATCCAGTTGGTCTTATTATTTGTTCAATAACTTCATTGTCAACTTTTGCCATTTCATAATCTCCTGGAGTTGCCGATACATATATTGCCTGATTAATTTTACTTTCAAATTCTTCAAATCTAAGCGGCCTATTATCTAGTGCACTAGGAAGCCTAAAGCCATAATCAACAAGAGTTTGTTTTCTTGATCTATCACCATTATACATTCCTCTTACTTGTGGCAATGTGACATGAGACTCATCAACAACTAGCAAAAAGTCGTTACCAAAGAAATCTATTAGCGTATTAGGAGTCTCTCCCTCGGATTTACTAGCAAGATGTCTTGCATAGTTTTCTACTCCACTACAATATCCTGTTTCTTTTAACATTTCTATATCATATCTTGTTCGTTGTTCTAGTCTCTCCGCTGCTAACAATTTATTATTTTCTTTTAAATATTTAAGCCTATCTTCAAGTTCTTCTTCAATTCTTTTAATCGCTTCTTTTAATTTTTCTTCACTTGTTACGAAATGGCTTGCTGGAAAAATACTGATAGTTTTTTTATTCACTAAAACTTTCCCCGTTAGAGCATCAATTTCACTAATTCTATCTATCTCATCTCCAAAAAATTCAATTCTATAACCTCTGTTGTGCTCTGAACTTAAAATTATTTCAACAGTATCGCCTTTAGTTCTAAAAGTACCACGTTTAAAATCAAGTTCATTTCTTTCATATAACATATCAACAAGTTTGTGCAAAACATTTTCTCTTTTTACTATCTCTCCAACACTTAAAGTAAGCATGTTATTTTTGTATTCATCCATTTCACCAATTCCATATATACACGAAACTGACGCCACTACTATGACATCTTTTCGAGATATTAAAGCGCTTGTTGCAGCATGGCGCATCTCATCTATCTCATCATTAATTGATGAATCCTTTTCAATATAAGTATCAGTAGATGCCACATATGCTTCTGGTTGATAATAATCATAGTAAGATACAAAATATTCAACAGCATTATCAGGAAACAATTCCTTAAATTCTGCATAAAGTTGGCCGGCAAGAGTTTTGTTATGGGCAAGAATTAGCGTTGGTTTTTGAACTTCCTCGATAACATTTGCAATAGTAAATGTTTTACCCGAACCAGTTACACCTAAAAGAACCTGGTCTCTCTTGCCAGATTTAATTCCATCAACCAATCCTTTTATTGCCTCTGGTTGATCACCTGATGGTTTATAGCTTGAATGCAATATAAATTTATCTACCATTTTGATTATCCCTTCAAATTTATTTTGAAATAACTATTAATTTTTTAAGTTTTTACTTATTTGGATCAAGTCTCCTATTGGAGTTCCCCTTAATTCATATTCAGCATTTCTTTTAGCCCTTCTTCCTAGAGAACCCATTCTATTTTTTATAACTTCTTTTGGATCTACTTTACTGGCTTCAGCTATATCTTTTTTTATTGTCTTCATTTGTGAAGAAATTGCAACACTAGATAATAAGTCAGTGTACTCTTTATTCATATCTGATGCCATAAATTTATTTTCAAAATCCATCACATCTTTACTTTCTAATCCTAACTTTTCTATCTTTTTAAATAAATTATCAATCTGATCTAGTAACTTTTTATCTTTTACTACATAGTAATCAGTAAAAACACTTCTTCGTGTCTTTATTGAACTTTTAATACTCTCATCCATATTATTTTCTCATTTTTGCTAATAACATTTTATGTTTAATCAGCAGTCACAATCTCCATCACAGTCATCGCAATCGCTGCAATCACAATCACCACCACAATCATACATCATGATTCCATCTAATCCGGCATATGCGATGTTTTTAAAAGTAATAGTTGATAAGATTGTTGTCTTATTTAATCTAGGCAATTTTATTCCCATTTTCTTGACATCCTTTCATAATTTCAGAATAACTATAATTAGTCCACTGACACACACAACCTCCACCACAATTTACTAGTTTGTTGCATCGGGTACAGTCTTCTGATGGCAATGCACATAATTTATTATATACATTTACTATTTTCTTGCTGTTAACATAATTTATTAAACTCTTATAGTCATCAAAATCTTTATTAATCTGACCCAATTTAATCTTATGCATAGAATTGCATGGGATTAAATAGCCATTGCTATCAAAAATTAAGCCTGTTTTATTTAGTAGTTGGCATATAGAAGTAATCTGTTTTCTTTTTACTAGAAGTTTAATAAATGACTCATCCCAAATACATAAAGGAAAACTTTGAAAAAGTTTAAAGTTCCCGTGTGTAACATCATTCAATATTGGATATATCTTTTTAAATTTTTCTATCAGCAAATATGGATTATGCTTTGCAATGTAATCATTTTTATCAGATGAATCAAAATCATAGCAAAAAGAGAGCCTAAAATTTCTAACACCCATATCATAACATTTTTTTATTCCTTCAACAAATGTTTCCATATTTTCCTCAGTTAAAACCATCGATATTGATATCCTGCAACCCCTTGATATGCAATTTTGTATTCCTTGAAATACTTTTTTCCAATAATCAGTTCCCGTAGTCTGTTCAAAACTTTTCTCATTTTCGCCTTTTAAAGAAATAGAAAAACTCTTTTGCCCGGTTTCAATCATTTTATCGAGCAACTTGCAATCAGCGAGTGCTACACCATTAGTAACAACTCCACAAGTTAAGCCTTTCTTTATAATATATTTCACTACATCATTAAAATATGGATAAATTGTTGGCTCGCCACCAATAATTGTTATATGCTTAATTTTTAAGTCTGCACATATATCAACAATTTGATATACCATGTCTAAATTCATATTATCAGAGTTTAAAAAACCAGTATCTCGAGCATAACACCATTTACATCTTAAGTTGCAAGCTCTATTTAAAGTAAGCCAGCATGTTTTATAGTTCACTTTTTTTCATCTCCTATCAAAAAATAAGGTAGAAGGGACTACCTTATTTAATTACTATACCAATATGTTCCTTTTTTAGGAAAATATACCTTTGTTCTTGGATTAACTAACTTCTTTACATATGTAGAATATGAACTATAACCATATGGTGCAGAGCCAAAATATAATCCTGCTCCAGTTTCAAAATGTAGGTGTGCCCCAGTTGAACACTTATCATATGACTTGGTAGATGCTCCTCCACCAACTGTTGCTATCTTCTGCCCTTGTGTGACAATGTTTCCAACACTAACATTAATTGCTAACACATGAAGATAGGCAGTTGTATAATATGTGCCGTTTATATTGTGATGAATATATATTCTATTACCGCCGCAACTAGTCTTTTTAATAATTGCCGCTACTCTTCCATTAGCAGCTGCATATATTGCTGTTCCTTCGCCATTACCGCCTAAATCAATTCCTGCATGAAATTTCCAAACTTTATATATTGGGTGGAATCTAGAACCAAATTCACTAGTAACCACACCCTTCTTTAATGGCCTAATAAATTCTGTATCATATGGAATAGATACACATTTACTTACTTCTTCATTTTCTTTACAACCTTGTGAGACATAAAAAGATATTAATTCATTTACTGATTTAATTTCATCTGCAATATCAACAGCATCTTCAACAAGTGATTTTAAATTGTTTCCTAAACTTGAAACAGACGATTGCAATGAAACAGTAAGTTCTTCTAGTTCAACAGTCTTTTCGCCTAATTCAATAATCTTAGATTTATTCTCAACAATTAAATCTTCCATCTCTTCCATTAGTTCTTGATTTCTAGATGCTAACTGTTCTGATATTGAATATCTATAAATAAAATCTGTATAATCTTCCGCTCCAAATATGTAATTCAAGTAAAAATCTTCACTCGATGCAATTTGGTAAAATTGCATAATCTCTTTAATTTCTTTATCTTTTTTTTCAATTGAAATTCCCAGTTCTTCTATTTCTACTTCTTTTGCTTCTATTTCTTCCTCGCAAGCAGTAATATCTGCTCCGGTTTGTGCAATTTTTTTGTTAATTTGATTAATTTTGCTTTGAGTAAGATTTTTCTGAGAATTAGTTGCGCTTTGTTCTTTTTTTAAAGTGGCTAATTCTGATCTTAAATCCGCAAGTGTTTCCGCTTCCACATTAGAAGGTAAAATTACTACAGAAAATAATACTGAAATTATTAATATTAATGATGCTATCCTTTTCATACTTTCACATACTTTCTTACAGCACCTGCACTACCTAACATACCAACTATTATGCCTATAAATAGTAAAAGTAAAGACATTAAATAAATAAATGGATATGGATCAATTAGTTTAATCAACGTTGTAAATATTTGCCCATTAAAATACTTATACAGTGCTCCATAACCCCATATTGTGATTGCTATAGGGATTATTGACCCAATTATACCAAGAACAATTCCTTCCACTACAAACGGCAATTTTATTCTTGAATTACTAGCTCCAACTAATCTCATAATTGATATTTCGGTTCTTCTTGAAAATATAGTCAACTTAATAGTATTTATAATTAGGAATATCGTAACCACTATAAGTGCTACGGCAGCGATCGTGGTTACTTTTTGAATTATATCAAAAACATCAATTAATTTTTCTACTACCCCTTCACCATACTGAACATTATTGACTTTATTTATAATTTCTATTTGATTTGCTGTTTGTTTTATTTTTTCAATTTCAATTACTTTAATTATGTAAGTATCCCTAAGTGGATTCTCATCATCTTCCCAACTTGATAAAACCTTTTCAAAAGTCTCACTAGAATCCATCATTTCATCTCTAACTACATCCTTAGATTTATATTCGATATCATCTTTAACGACATTATCCATTAATAACAATTGTTGTTTAACAAAAGTGGCATCTTCTTTTGTTGCATCATTGTCAAGAAATATTACAATAGAGACATCTTCCTCAATAGACTTAGTAAAATTATTAACATTTGTCGATAAAATAATGGCAAATGCTACAATAATTAAAGTTATTGTAATACAAGTAATAGAGGCGACACTTAAACTGAAATTTCTACCAACAGATTTAAAAGCATCTCTAATACTTCGTCCAATCATTCTAAATGTCTGCATGAGCATAATTCCCTTCTTTATAATCCTTGACTAAGCGTCCTTCCTTTAAGACAATAACTCTTTTTTTCATTCTATTAACTATGTCTGTATCATGTGTAACCATTAAAATAGTAGTTCCTAAATTCTTGTTAATTTCTTCTAATACATCCATAATCTCTTGACTTATTTTTTCATCAAGATTTCCTGTTGGTTCATCGCAGATAAGAAGCGTTGGATTGTTTACTATTGCCCTTGCAATTGCAACTCTTTGTTGTTCACCACCTGAAAGTTTATCAGGATATTCTTTTAATTTATGCTTTAACCCAACCATTTCCAAAACTTGGATAGTTTTTTTCCTAATTGCATCTCCTGGTGCTCCTGTTGCTTCAAGTGCAAATGCAACATTTTCATATACCGTAAGCTTAGGTAATAACTTATAGTCTTGAAAAACAACGCCAAGTTTTCTTCTTAACTTGTATACTTTGCTATTTCTTAATTTAACAACATTTACGCCGCCCAATACTATTTGTCCTTGCGTTGGCTTTTCTTCACGATAAAGCATCTTCGTAAGTGTTGATTTGCCAGAACCAGAACCACCAATAATAAAAACAAATTCTCCTTTTTCAATAGTCAAATTTAAATCATATATCGCACCTACCCCATTAGGATAAGTTTTATAAACATTCTTCATTCTAATTAATTCCATCTTATCACCATCCTATCAAATTATTATATCATAAAAATATGTATAACCCATCTTTTATTGCCCGCCATTGACTTCATATCCGTCAATTACAACCATAAAAGCATCATTATCAATACGTTCAAGTTCTGTCTTTAGTTTGAAATAATCACTTGTCGGAATTGCTGTCATAATCATTTTCTTTTTTTCATTTGATGCTCCACCCTTAATATTTAATATAGTAACACCATGAGATAATTCGTTAATTATTAACTCCTCTACTTTTTCAAACTTCTCTGTTACGATATAAACATTTTTCTCTTTGGAGATACCAATCATTATTCTATCAGCAATTACTTTTGAAATATATAGGTAAATAATGGCATACAAGACCTTGTCTACACCAAATACAAAAGCTCCACATATTACAATGATGCTATTTATTAAAAATGAACTTGTTGTAACAGAAAAATGTAAATATTTATAAAGAACCTTGCTTATTACATTCAGTCCTCCTGTTGAAAAACCGCTTTTATATATTACCCCCGATGATACCCCTGATATTACTCCTCCAAATATTGAAATTACCAATAAATCAGTAGTATCTAAAACTATTAAATTACTTATATTTGCTGTGATACTTACAAATATTGGATAGAAAATTGTAATATATATTAGTGAAAATAAGTCATCCCAATCCAAAAATATTAAACTTAAAACTGTCATTAAAACTGAAATGGCAAATATTACAAGTGAAGGAGAAATGCCATAAAAATAATCTAGAATTGTTCCTATACCACCAGATCCACCTGCTACTATTTTAAAAGGATTAAGAAATAAATTATACCCAACAGCTCCTACAAAAAGTGCCAAAGTTAAATTAAGATAACGTGGTATAATTTTTTTCTTTTCTACTACATCAAGAATTTTATTTTTATGATGAAGTTCCATTATTCTCCACCTTGAACTTCATAAGCATCTGCAACTACAAAGAAAGCATCATCATCAATTAATTTAATTCCCTCTTTAAATTTAAAATACTCTTTTGTTGGAATAACAGTGAATAATACTTGTTGCTTTTTATTAGAATAACCACCTTTAGCATCAAATAAAGTAACACTATGATTCAACTCATCAAATATGAATTTAGATATTTTATCTTGTTTATCAGTAATAATATAGAATGCTTTGGCATCTGAAATACCCAATAAAACTTTATCAACAAGAAAGCTAACTATCACTAAGACTATAATCGCATATAAGCATTTTACCCAACCAAATACAAAACCACCCGCTAAAGTAATTAATCCATCTACTAAAATCGTAGCCTTGCCCATCGAAATCTTTAAATATTTAGAAAATATTTGATTTAATATATCTGTGCCTCCAGTTGTAAATCCTGCTTTGAAAACAAGCCCTGCCCCAAATCCAAAAAGCACACCGCCACATACTGCAATTAAAAGCTCATTATCAATACTAAAATTTAAAATGTTCCCTATATTAGCAGTAAGTTTTACAAAAAGTGGAAATAGTAAGGAACCTGCAACAGAGCCAATTGTTCTTTTCCAACCCAAAAATATTAAACTCATAAATAATAAGAAAACAGAAGATACTAAAATAAATAAAGCTGGATCAATATGGCCAAATTTATTAAAAATTATACTTAAGCCACTTACTCCACCAGCAACTATATTACCAGGAAGTAAAAATATATTAAAAGCTAAAGATACTAAAAGCACACCTAAAACAAAGTTTAAGTATCTTAAGAAAATATGTTTTTTAAAGTTCTTTTCCGCCTTCTTATTTTTTTTCATACTAACTCCTTAGAAATCCTTCAATAAATAAATCTAAATCGCCATCCAATATCTTCCCAACATTACTAGTTTCAATATCAGTACGATGATCTTTTACAAGTGAATATGGATGCATCACATAACTACGAATCTGAGAACCAAATTCAATATTTTTATGAGTTCCCTTCATATCACTAATTTTTTCTTTATTTTTTTCTATCTCAATTAACATTAACTTGTTTTTTAACATTTCCATAGCTTTTTCTTTATTTTGTAATTGACTTCTTTCATTTTGACAAGTAACTACTATCTTACTTGGTAAATGAGTGATTCTAACAGCACTATCTGCGGTATTAACGGATTGCCCACCAGCACCACCACTACGATAAACATCTATTTTTAGATCTTTATCATTAATTTCAATATTGACATCATCGTCAAATTCAGGAATTACATCAACTGATGCAAAAGAAGTATGTCTTTTATGATTTGCATCAAATGGTGATAACCTAACTAGACGATGTACTCCTTTTTCGCATTTTAAGTATCCATAGGCATATTCACCTTCGATAGATAAAACCGCACTTTTTAGTCCTACTTCTTCGCCTTCAATGTAAGAAATAATATTATATCTAAATCCTTTATTTTCAAAATACCTTGTGTACATACGATATAACATCAGAGCCCAATCACAAGCTTCTGTTCCACCGGCTCCAGAATGTATTTCAAATGTGCAATTTAAATCATCATACTTATCTGATAATAAAACTTCTATCTCAAGATGCTCTATATCTTGTTGTAAAACTGCAACATCATCTAATAACAATTTATAAATTTCTTCATCATATTCAATCTCTAAAAGATTATAACTAGAAAAACAACTATTAATTTTATCTCTCACATTAATAATGCTTTCTACTTTTTTCTTTAAAGAATTACATCTATTAATTGTCTTTTTAGCTTTCTTTTGATCATTCCAAAGATTTGGGTCTTCCATTTGTTGCTCTAATAGTTTTATTTCAATTAAATGCCTATCGACTTCAAAGTAACCTCCATAATTTTTCAATATTTACCTTGTTATCATCTAAAACTCTTCCTAATTCGTCAATATCCATCATAATAGCACTCTCCTATATAATAATCCAATTTAATTATACAATAAAAGCTAATAAAAATAAAAGAAATTATTACATAGAAAAAGAACTACTTAACAGTTCTTTACTTTTTATAAAAACCATCTTTAATTTCTGCATATTGACTATACTGTTGTAATTTATCATTACCTCTTTTGAAAGCATCAATGTAGACATTACCAGAAATATTTGAGAATTTATAATCTTTGGGGATTCCCAACAAAGTATGATAAAAGCTATTACCATACAAATAGGCTGATTCTTGAGTTAATGGCATATATCCTTTATCAATCAAATCTTCTATTATATCGCCGCCAATCTGTTTGGCATAATAATATGGCGAATTAGACTTAACCCGAATATCCTCAACATATATATCTTTATAACTATCATCATATTTAAATTGTACATATGCGGGGTCAATTAAATAAAGATTATCAGAATAATTAAGAACTACAAAACTATGACCAATAATATTTGGCATAATACATTTATGAGTGGATACTGCCCAATATTTTAATCCCTTTTGGTCAAAATATCTTCCTATTAATCCCTGTACTAAATCACATTTATTAATCATTGAATCATCGTTTACAATATTCCTAACAGTTTCAATCAGACGATTTAAAAAATTGTTGATATCTTCTATACCATTTTCTTTTTTTATCATATGAGCACCCAAACCCTTATATTTTTATTATCTTTTGTTAAAATTTTTAAAATTTTCACTTGCTACCTTATCACTCCAACATATATTAATATCATTGAGTTAAAAATTTCATTATTTTGATGTTACATTCCTTCTCAATCTACGAACACATATTGTTTTACCATCAATATATTCTAGTTTCCCATGTGTCGCTAAGAATTGATCATGTGCCGTTCTAATTTCTGGTTCTCCATCATCAACTTATTATGCTAAATCAACAACATATCTTTGCATATCACCATTTGTTCCTAATAACAATGACTTATGCTTCATTATAATATTAATAATTCTTGTATTTGCTTTATCAATATTTAAGATGAGTTCTTTATATCCCATTTCTTTAAGAATTTTTAACATCTCATCAAATAATAAAGTTCCATATCCATTACTTTGATATTCTGCTAGAATATAAATCCATAAGATATTTGAATTTTTATCAATATTGTTGATATAAGATATACCAATTGTAACCGCATCTTTTTTGAAGGCATATACTTCTTTTTTATCTAAATTTTCAAAGTTTAGATCCTTTACATCATTCTCGCTTAATTTAATTAATTCTATCATTTAAAATCCTCCCTAACTGCGACTTGGCGCACTTTCTTTTAAATCTTGAAAATGTGTATTTATAAAATTATCAAAAGATGGATAGATTGAGGATGCAATATCGATAGTTGTTTTCTTCAGCTTAGAATTTAAACACATTCTAGTATAATTTATCAATTCTTCATCTGTTAATGAGTAAGTTTCACCTTCAATTTCTACTCTTGATCTATCAGTCAAATAATGATTTTTATCATATTCGTTAAATAAGTGAAATGTTTGATTTCCTAAACAGACACTCAGCATATAATTACAATATGTTTTAACATAATCTATATCTGTAATTGTCGTAGGAATACTATATTTTTTATTTAAGGCCTCTCTTTGTTCTAGACTATTTGTTTTAGAAAGTTCATGTAAATATGCTGCCCTCAGTACAGCAAATCTATGCATTCCATTATAAGTAATTACATATTTTTCATCTTCAATCATACTTATTACCATAGGTTCTTTACTAAAACTTGATTGTAGCCCGCTTATCAATTCCGGCATCGAATAATCTAACATTCCAACACTTCTTCTGTGATATCCATCTCCAGATGCATCAAACAAATGATTTAAAAGTTCAAACACATCTTCATCTGCTCTATCTCTATACATTTGATTATGCCCAAGTATATTTGCAATACTAATCATTCCTGTATGCGTTGGACCAGAAATTTGATATCTTTCAACTATTGAATTTATTTCTCTTATAGATTGTAATTTAGATTCTGACATAGCTCTTATTTTTTCTACATCTATTCCATTTTCTGAAATAAATTTTTCAATTGTTTCATTCATTTTATTACCTCATCAATATTGATTTCTTATTTATATCATACCATATACTATTTTTTCAAAGCAAGTATTAGGAAACTAAAATATTATATATATATGTTTTTTTACATGTTGTACATCAATAGCTATCGTGGCACAATTTATTTAAGGAGGTTATATGGTGAATAATGTTACTATTGGAACAAAAACTATCCACCAAATGCTAATTAAACCAGAATATTTTTATTTAGTAGCAGGTGGAGAAAAAAAATACGAAGTTAGAACAAATGATGCGAGAAGAAAAACAATGCAAATTGGTGACTATATCAAAATGCTAAAAGAACCTGAAAATGAAGAATTTTTAACGTTAGAAATTGTTGATAAAATAGAATCTCCAACTTTCACTGAATTATATGATAGTCTGCCAAAAAAGGCTGTTGGTTTTGATGGTAGAACTACTCAAGATATTGTTCAAGAATTAAGAAGATTCTACACTGAAGAAAAAGAAAAAAAACTGGAGTAGTAGCAATTGAGGTTGCCGTCATAAAAGAATTATCTGAATATAGAAAACCAGATGTTTTGGAAAGAAAACTAAAGTAATTTTACAAAAGGTATAAAATAGTTAAATTTTATACCTTTTTTATCACAAAATTATCGCTGCTTATTTTGATCAAACACAGATAAAATATATTCATATCCTGTTTTTATTTTTTCGTCTATTTCAGTATTTGTTAAAAATATCTTATTTAATTCTTCCATTACATTTTTACCATCATTCATTAATTCATAAAAACTATCATAAGATCTTTCTTTTACATTTATAGTTTTATTAATGGCCTGCGTATTAAGAATAGCATCAGTCACCATCTCACTATATTGCCATACTAAGTATGGTGAATCAAATTCTTCTCTTTTTGTTTCTGGATATAACTGTTTCCATTTTTCAAACCATATAAAATGTAATGATTCATGAGCTGCTACTTCTTTAACTTTGTCTTCTTGTACTCCAATAGAAATTGCAAAACTAAATGAATCTAAATATCTAGGAAACACAGGAATAATTCCAACCTTGGCATTGATTATTATTTTTTCTTTTGGCCAATCTATATTAAAAGATTTAAGTAAAGATTTAAAATAATCATCATTGTGATTATCCCATATAGCATTATAATTATTGACATCGTTTATTATTTTATCTAATTCATCATTATATCGTTTAGTTACAACTTGCTCTATAATCATACAAATTTTATCTTCAGGTAGCTTTTTGCCTAAATTATCTAATTCTGGAAATAATTGAATTACATAACTATGTATACTTAATGGGCCATCACTTTCAAAATATGCCCATTTAACTAAATCTATATTCTCATCAAGCGCCATTGGTCTAAATTTAATTTTTGGAATTACCATATTATCAACTCCTATTAATAGTTATAACATATTACAAAATATTATTTTACTAGGAATATAAATGGACTATGTCTTAAACAAAGTTGTAATTTAAAAACTTGAAGTCCTCTTGCTTACTCAAGTTCGCAACTATTATTATAACTTGATTATATTTCAATTTGTTTTCATGCTAAAACGTTAACAAAGCATATCTAATCTTCTATTATTTTTTTAGAATACTTTACTATGTTTTCAACCAATTCCTTGTTATTATATTTAATCAAATGCCTAAAATCATTTAGAGTCATATAAATATACATTCTATCATCTAAGTGCTTAATATTATTTAATTCAATATAATACTTTTTAATATAGTCAATAATATACTTATAATCTTCAACTTTTTGATATGGATCCATTTCTATATTTGCCCATTTCCATGGCTGTTCTTTTGACATAAATAACAATCTCAAATCATAATCAAATGGTAGAATTTGTGAATCATTAAAATCAATCAATTTAATATTATTCTTTCACCATCAAAGCATATGTTTGAGGTATTCCTATTGTATCTTTTGTATCAAAGTAGTCTTTTATATAAAAGCCACATTTTTTATAACAATTGATAGCCTTTATATTATTTTCTAATGGACACATTACTAATATCTCAGCATTTTTTTCTTTTTTCAATAAATTTAATAATATATTTATTGCTTTGCTTCCAATTCCCTTATTATGTTCTTTTAATTCACCAATAAATATATCAATTTCATAAATATTATTACCTGTTAATTTATACAATTTTTTATCCTCTTCTTCTACTAATTTATATTGAATAATTCCAACAGGTTTATCTTGGTATTCAATTATATAAACAGGTATTTTTGCCGTCTTTAATGTTCTAGGATAATATTTTTCTTTTATTTCTTTATAATTTAATTTTCTTTGTTCAAAGCTAGAATATATTTCTTCCTCTTGGTACCAATTCTCCAGCAATTTATAATCTTCCACTTTGTCTTTTAATAATCTAATATTTACATCACACATAACATCACACCCTTTCTTAAAAAAAGGAGAAAGTAAACCAACTATTTCCTCCTCCGTAATTTCCAATTAATAATATAAAATATAAATTTGCCCTATATTCTACACTTTATTTATTATTTTGTCAAATATTATATTTTCTTTATCATTGTTTCCATTCTTGTATGGTAGTTTTTCTTATTATAAAAATTCTTACCAATATCATTATAAGCAAATACATCAACTATTACATATTCACATCCAACGGATTTAAAGTATTCTTCCATTTTATTTATTAGTTCTTTTCCTATACCTTTACTTCTAATTTTATATGTAACGATTAATTCTGTAATTTCTCCTCTTTTAGGGCATTTATAGTCTAGATAATCATATTCATCATAAGGAAATATGCATCCCATGATTAAGCCAATTGCTTTATTATTTTCTACTGCCAAATAACATTTTCCATTGTTTTTGTTAACTTCATTTAAATCTAGAATTGCCATTTTTTCTCTATATTCAGGATGAACTTGATCTAAACGATCTTTATCAATTGATACAATGTATTCTTCAAGTTCCACCAATAAGTTTTTAACATCCTCTAAATATTTGTCTTCATATTCTACTATTTGCATAAATAAACACCTCTATTTATTATTAAAAATGAATACATCCTCTGTTCCATCTTTTTTAGTTATATAATTACCGTTTGTATATTCTGATATGATATTCTTCCAAAAGGAATATGCAATAGGATTATTTTCCATTGGTTGAACTTCCCAATCACCTTTAAATTTTTCAAATATTTCATAGGCGACTTTTTTGCCTATATGGTTTCTTCTAAAACTTGGCATTATTAAGAATTCAGCGATACACTTACCATCTTTATTAAATTTTAAATTTTCATTTACCATAACCATTCCTACATAGGCATTTCCACTTTTAACAAAATATGCATTTCGATCTGCGTCAGTAAAATAATTATCAAACCATCTGTACTCAAATATACAATCATCATTTATATCATTATCAATGTATTGTGAACCATCATATAAAGCATATTGTAGTAATTTATATAACTTTTCTTTTTCTTCCTGCTTCACATCGATTATTTCATAATCCATCTTTATCACCAACTTTCATATACAATTATACCATAAAACTATAATATATTTTTACTTATGTAGCCAAATATTAAAATTAAAGTGGCTCCAAAATGGCTCCAGCCCATATTTTTGCCTATTTTTTGTTAAAAAGAAAAACTCGCGTTTTTCCTTTATTTATGGGACTTTACGAGTTATTTACCACAACATTGCTTATACTTGCGACCACTCCCACATGTTCGTCCTTCTTTAGTATATATAGTACTATGCGATATATATAGCATTATAAGTTTTTCAAGGATAAATGGGTCTGAGAAGAATTGGTACTATACGATATATATAGTACATATAGTACTATGTATTTTTTATTTTTTGCACACAAATTGCACACATTGTTATCATTGCACCATTCGTTCTCTAAAATATAAACTAATTTTAGTATATTTCTTTAAAATATACTTGCATTAAAATTATACTATAATTTTAGAAATTTAACAACGTAGTATTTCTAAATCTATCAAAAACATTCTATAGTTCACCTTTATAAAAATAAATTTTCATTGCATCTTCGTTATACGTAGGTTTTGAAATATCTATATTTAAATAATTTGATATATAATATATCAGATATTGAGATGCAATTAATAAATCATACTCACATAATATTCCATCATATCTACTTTCAATTATTAAATTCTGATCTTTTTCTAAGTATTCCAATAACTTTTCCTCATATAAACTTGTATTTTTTTGTTTAAAATAAATATTTTTATTATGACTAAAATGTTCATAATTGATAAATCTTCCATGTGAAAAATTTTTCTTTTCATGAATTAAGCAATTATATATACCAGACTCAACTATTTTACTTTCTAAATCACTACTAGCAGACTCAGTAAAATCTCCTGTAAAAATATTAAAACTATTTCCTTCTTTTAAAAATTCTTTTAGCACTTTTTTATTTTCTTTAAAATATTTATCAAAGTAATTTTTCCAATAACTTATACCGTCTCTAATAAAACCTTCAACATCATTTCTTGATTTATTTTCAAAATATAATTTTAAAAATAAACTAGCAGGTGCTAAAGCACCTTCAAATGATAGAAAACCTCTTTCTTTTCCTTTATTGGTCCCTGTTCGATATGAAATAACATTGTTTTTAGATATTCCGGTTTTTGTTACAACTTTTTGTAATTCACCTTTTGTTATAATATATTTATTTTTATTGTCGATTAAACTTGCACCAACAAGCAAATCATTTGTAGTTCCTGAGTAAGTGAATAAGAATACCGAATCAACACTATTATTGTTTCTATAATATAGGTCTCTAGGATATAAAGCAATTGTGTTTATTCCATATAAATGATTAATAAGTTTTGATGAAAATTTTGCACCTGCAAAAGAACCACCAGTTCCAACAAAAATACTATTATTCAAACTTCTAAAATCCATTTTAGATAACTTATCATAAGCACTACTATTAATAGCGTTAATTATTCTTGTTTCTAAATTGTTGATATTTATATTACATCTTTTTATTTGTTTTCTTAATAAAATATCAAAATAACTGCAAGTACAAGCATCTTGCACTTTTTTTATTTTATATAAATTTTGTATATGCCCTCTTGCACCAAACTTTTTTACAACCTTTTTTGTAAGTTTGGTTGCTTTTTCAAAAGTTGAATCAATAAATTTATAATCAATAATATAGTTATTTTTTATATATTCACTAATAAACATTGAAAAAAATGCATCACCAGCTCCTGTTGGGTCAACTTCTACCTCAGGATTACTTAACTCTTTATTGACTTTATTATTATCAAAAACAAAATCTGAACCTTTTTTCCCTCTAGTTACAATTATCATTTTAGGATGTAGTATATTATATATATCTTCCAATGATTTTATAGAAAATCTATTTTTTAAATATTTTTCAACTCGTTCATTTAAATTTATAAAATCAAATTTATTTTTAATTTTTTCTACAATATCATTATCATTGTAATCTTCTAATTCAAAATATTGTCCCAAATCTAGCATTTTTTTATTATCACAATTATCTATAATAGTTTGATTTTTCTTATTTAAATTATCAAAAATCAAAACATCATCAGTGTTAATTTGTTTCAAAATATCGTTTGGTTCTATTTTACTTTCTTCATACCATCTTTTTATATTACAAAAAGGGCATCTCTTTTTTGAAGTAAACTCTAATTTACCATTTAATTCTTGATATGAAACGTGAAAACAACGTGTGTTTATATTTTCAATTATTTTTACATTATCAATATTTGTTCCGACTTCCTTTAAACTATTTATTGCTATAGTACCTGCCATATCGTCTCCACAAACTCCGTAAACACCTGTTTCCAAACCTAGTTTAGCAATATTTGCAATTATATTATGAGAAGTCATTCCACCATTTACTCCTACCAATTTACCATTTTTATAATAAAAATCTGTAACTAAATCTCCAATACTAATTATTCTCATTTTTTACCATCCTTTTTACATATATAACTTCACTCTTTTTAGAATAGTCACCATTTTTTGCTAAACATTCTAGTATTTTTCTTCTGTTCAAATCAAAAATCCCCAACGAATCTTCATACGGGTTTTTACTATATGGATCCCTCCAACTATATGGACTTGAAAAATATAAACCTTCTATAAAATTAAAGAAATGCCTATAATCAACTGCTCCATGATTTGGCATGAACATTTGACTAATTCTATTTACTCCTGGATATCTTACAGCCACTATTTTATCAACATTAATTCCTATGTCATAAAAAGTAGTTATAGCCAGTTGCATTGTTTTACCAGTTAATAAGTTATCATCCAATATAATATATTCTTTTTGTTTGTCGATTTCAAAAATTTCGATACCACCAGTTTTAGAAATATCAAAAAATCTTAATTCTAACGATTGTTTTTTAGCATACCCTGTTACATTCTTATTAAATTTTAATATAGAAACATCATTTATTCTATCATCTATTGACTTCATTATAATTGGAAGTTCTAAACCACCATAGCATACTCCACAAATGCCTTTATTAAAAATATTAGAATCTTTTTGTAGTGTTAAATAGCAAGTAATAAAGTTTTCTGCAAAATTATCTATTTCTCTATATGCTCTAAAATCTTTAGAATAATTTTCTTTGTCAGTTTGTTTATTAAATTCCAATCTAAACTCATTAGTAATTAAAATCGTATTTT
The DNA here is from genome assembly GCA_035392025.1 of Bacilli bacterium. Lineage (GTDB taxonomy): Bacteria > Bacillota_I > Bacilli_A > RF39 > UBA660 > DAOPMC01. The sequence continues at coordinate 2,863 of DAOPMC010000015.1, read as the reverse complement.
TAATTAAATTTTCTACATCGATACTATTAATTTTATAGTTTTCATTGAACGAAATATTTTTCATTAATTTTTCAGTCGTTATTAAATTATTATAGAGTTCATACATTAATGAATCTTTAGCTAATGTTTCTAAGTTAGCCATTACATTTTTTTCTATATCATTACTAACGATTTGTTGATTTAATAAAATCAATAAATAATTTCTAATGTTATCGATTAAACCTAATATCATTTTGGTATTATTTAAGTCGTTTATATCTGAGGTATTATTAATTGCTATTAAAGACTTTGAAAAAAATTCCATATTATTATTTAACCATTCATATATCATTTCTTTAGTCGTTATATCTTCTCGTGTATTTTCGTCATGAATTCTTTGGGATAAAAAATAATAATATATACCAGAACCTCTTAATAATATATTTTCATTATCATACATGGAATAGCACAAACTAGAATCGTTACATGTAAGCCATAGTTGTTTTAGTGGATTATTATCTGGTATAGTAATCCATTCATACATAGGGATTTTTATGCTTCCACTTGACGAATCAAATAAGCTAGTTATTCCATCTACAGTCTGAAATTTATTATTAATGAAATTATTAAAATATATAATTTTATTATTTTTTCCTTGTGTCATTTTCTTTTCCACTTTAGCATAAGCTCTTGCATACTCACCTTGTACAGCATGTTCCAAACAAATTGTAGGCAATAATTTTACTTTTTTTAATAAACTTAAAGTACCATTTACACCAGTTATTATTTTTCCATTTTCAATAACTGGAAAACATTTATCTAAATCACCACTTGTTTTTTCAACGCTAAATCCTTGTGGACAATTTAACATAGAATAATCGTTTCCAAATTGATCACCACAATCTCCAATTCGAAGCATTGAATTTTGTGGAATTCCTATCATCCTCTCGGCAATTTGTATAGCTTTATTTTTAGTAGCGGTACCTATTTGTAAAACTTGTTTGCCATTATGCTTTCCTATTGTTAAGTTTAAGTTAGAGTTTTGTGAATCTCTTATTAATGAATTAATAATTCTTATTATCTCATTATTAGATTCTAAGCTATCGTTCAAAATCATTACTCTTATATTTATTATAGCGTTTGTTTTATAGTCTATTGAATAAGTAACCTTACAGTGTTCATTTAAAATAGATGAATTTAATAAAGCAATAATTTTTTCATTTAATTCTTCTAATTTAATAATATCTTCTTTAGATGATATATATTCACTAATATTAAAAAGTTTTTCACTGCCATCACTAGTCATGAATATCCTTGCACCATCATTAGTAAGTGCATACATTTTTAACAATTGTTTTTCAGTAACACTGTATTTATTTTTTAAATCATAAATAATATCACTTAATAAATCATTTAGTCCAGTCTCACCTCTACCTGTGATAAAAACTACTGGAATATGTTTTTTTAACATATTTGCTAATATTGGTAAAACACGAGAATCTATCTTTGTTGAGTTATTTTCTGTTAATGTACCATCAATATCAAAGCATACCGCATTATATTTTTGTTGTAGTGTTTTTTTATAATTGTTCAATAATTCTTCACTTATCATAAAAATCTCCTATAAAATTCTGCTCAAAGTTTTTACAGTTTCAAACTGACCAATAGAATCTAAATATTCATTAAAGTAAATACTCTTTCCACCTTTTTGTTCCCAATCAATTAAATTTTTAATACTATCATCAATTAGAATTTCTCTGTTATTTGGTAAATATATTTGACTTTTTTTCACGTGTGGTGGAACAAACAAAATTGGTACTTCTACTTTCCTACTCCTTAATGCTTTTACTTTTGCCTCCATTTCAACCAAAGTATGTATTTTAGTTAAAATAGAAATTTGTTTAGATTTAGCTTGTCCCTCTAAAATATAATCGATAGCATTATTGATTACTTTTGATTCATCTAGTAATTCAAACCAATCTAGTTTTTCAAAAAAATCATCCCAACTTATAGCTGGATTTTGTTTTTTTCTTTCAACAACTCTTTTTTCTGTATCAAATATTACTCCATCAAAATCAATAAATATTTTTTGATTAGACATAAATATCACCTCTTGCAAATCTATTATATCATATATATAGGCAATATTATGTCTAAATTATTTGTTGTTTAACTTTATTCTGTTAATTTCAAAATGTCTAATATCATCTCTAAGTTCGCAATATGCTGTTACGTAAAATTTATTATCATAATTAAATATTTGTAAAGGATGAATTATTCTTTCTTGCCATTCTTGCTTTAAGTTCCTATATAATATTTTTAGTGGCATTTTATTTGAAATTGCATCATTTAAAGTAAAATATAATTCAGATTTATCATTAGTCCCATTATCCAAAAAGTATTTACTCTTTTCCTCTTCTACATCACTCGCAAATTTAATTTTATTAATTAATTTCTTATATTTTACAATATCTTCATATCCTAATTTTTCTAATACCGTATTAACATTTTCTAGCAATTGAAGATCATATTTATTAAAATGGTTATATTGGTTTTTAATATTTAGTATGTAATATCCTCCATTCGGTCCCATAAATGTTTCTATTGGAATTCCTGCCTGCTCTAATTCTACTTTATAATATCTAACCATACGTTCAGTAATGCCTATTTTTTCTGAGAGTTCCTTCACGGTATATTTATTTCCCGTATTCAAATAGTTTAACATTTGAATTGTATTTGATATTTTGCCCATTTTTTCACTTCCTTTATTTTATTATATCATTTATACTATTAGTTTTATCAATGCAATATAAATTTCATTAAAATTTATGTAATGTTACAATTGATGTGAGACATCAACCTATATACAAAAGCGATTTATTAT
>DAOPMC010000014.1:0-30200 GCA_035392025.1 Bacilli bacterium | reverse complement strand
TCCCGTTAATGTTTAAATATTTTTGGGACATTTTCCCAAACTATTGACATTATTTGTTTGTATATTTAGAAAATAAGTCTTCAATCATAAATCTATACTCTACATCTTGACCTTCTGTTGTCTCTATAAAACATATTGGTGGAAACAATACACACCACCAATTATCACCATTACCATCACCAAGAGTTATTACAAGTGATTCATATTCTCCTTCAGGATATATAACATTCTTATATTTTTTTTCTGGGAAATAATTATATCCATAAACAATATCAAATTTTTCATCATAATTATTATCATTTAGCGTTGTTTTTACAGATAATTTTATATTTGGTAAACTACTTATTATGTTTTTTCTACTTTCCTCAATAGTATTAGAATTATTTGAAATTTCTAATAATTGTCGTTCGGTACTTTGTTTTACTTTTTCTTTAATATATTGATCATAAATACTATTACTATTGGCAATTATTCTTAATCTAATAGCTTCATCTGGTATGACATAGCTTTCTTTTTTGCTAAAAATTAGTACCAACAATAATAATACCGCAATTATAATCATTAATTTTTTCATAAAAAATCACCTATATACTTAATAGGTGATTTAATTATTTTTTAATCATTGCAAATATATATCTATCAAGATTATTTAAATCTTTTTCACTTTTTATTATGGCATTTGGATATTTTCCCTTAATTATTTTAACTATTTCTTCGTTTTGTCTACTACCTATTTCAAATGCAATTAATATTTTATCTTTAAAAATTTTATCTAGTTTTTCTATTATTTCTCTATAAAATTTATATCCATCAATTCCGCCATATAGGGCAATATCAGGTTCTTGAGAAGTAGATATATCTACTTCATCCCCAATTGGTATATATGGTGGATTTGATATTAAAACATCATACCTTTTGGTTAATGGATCTAACATATTGCCTTCAATAAAAGTAATGTCAGTATTTAAAACTTTGGCATTTTCTTTTGCAATATCAATTGCCTTTTTTGATATATCAACAGCAGCAATATTGGCCTGGGGAATAAGTTTTTTTAATGTTATGGCGATTATTCCACTCCCTGTTCCAATATCTACGATATCAATATTATCATTAAAATTATCTTTAATCAACTTATATGCTTTTTGAACTAAATATTCAGTCTCAAATCTTGGTATTAAAACATTCTCATTTACTTTAAACTTGTAACCATAAAAATCGGTTTCTCCTAACAGATATTGAATGGGAGTGTTGTTTCTAATTCCTTCTACAAGTTTTTTAAACTTTTCTATTATATCATCTTCTAATTTTTTATTTAAATCTTTAAAAACATCAAAATAATTAATCTCTAAAAGAGATGATAATAATAAAATCACCTGATCTTTATGAATATATTTTTTGCCATAAACAATTAATTCTTCTATTGTCATTGTGCTGCCAATTTTCTCTTTTGATCTTCGTTAATTAATGCCTCAATAATCTCCTCAAGTTCTCCCTCCATAACACGATCCAATTTGTTTATTGTAAAACCTATTCTATGGTCTGTAACTCTATTTTGTGGATAATTATATGTTCTAATTTTTTCAGATCGATCGCCTGTACCAATTTTGCTTTTTCTTTCAGTTTCAAACTTACTATTTTCTTCTTCCATTTTTTTATCATATAATTTAGCACGTAAAATTTGCATTGCCTTTTCCTTATTTTGTAATTGGCTTCTTTCATTTTGACAACTTACTACGGTGTTTGTGGGTAAATGGGTAATTCTAACCGCACTATCTGTCGTATTAACTGACTGCCCACCAGCACCACCACTATGAAAAACATCTATTCTTAAATCACCAGGACTAATTTCAATATCTACTTCTTCACGTTCTGGCATAACTAAGACCGTTGCTGTTGAAGTATGAACTCTTCCTTGGGATTCAGTATCTGGTACTCTTTGAACTCTGTGTGCACCACTTTCATATTTTAATTTTGAATAGATGCTGTCACCTTTAATCATAATTTCTATTTGAGAAAATCCACCAGCTTCTTTATAATCAGCATGAACTACTTCTAATTTCCATCCTTGAGATTCACAGTATTTTTGATACATATGAAACAAGTCTCCTGCAAAAATATTAGCTTCATCTCCACCTGCTGCCCCTCTTATTTCCATAATAATATTTTTATCATCATCTGGATCTTTAGGTAACAGCAAAAGTTCTAATTTTTTCTCTAACATCTCACTTTTTTCTTCAAGTTCTTTTAGTTCTAACTCTGCCATTTCTTTTAAATCTTGATCATCCAGCAGTTCTTTTGAACCCTCAATATCAGATAAAATCTTCTTATAATCTTTATATACTTCTACAATATCGCTAAGTGAAGACTGTTCTTTAGCAAGTTTTGTCATCTTACTAATATCTGAAATAACTTCTTGCGTTGTAAGTTCTTCACTTAACTCATTATATTTTTTTAATATTCCTTCTAATCTATCTATCATCTTTATCACTCATTTCTAAATAATATTATACCAAAAAAGGCTTATTCATCCAAGCCTAATTCTTCTTCATCTACAATTACCAAATCTTTATATTCGTCAGTATCATCTGATGGATCATCTTCTTCATCATAGCTATCATTTGTAGCAGTTACTTCATCCTCATCAAGTTCTTCATCATTTATCTCATCAAGCTCTATTTCATCTATATCATCTATATCATCTGCAATATGTATTTTTTGTTTTGGATGTTTTGTTCTTAAATCCCAAATGCCGTTATCTAATAAAATAAATCTTTTATCAGTAGCAAGTGAAGTATAATAATCTCCTATTTTTGTTTCAAAAAAATTTTTTGGCAAATCTAACATTTCAATTATTTTTTTAAATAAATCAGCTGTTAATTGCGCCCCATCTTCTTCTATCATCATATAAGTAATATCTTTATATGACATAGCCTCTAATTCTTCTTTAGTTAATTTTTTAATACTCATAGTCATTTCCTTTCAAATATCATATTCTAATTTTAAATTAAAATCCTGATTACTAATTTTATATGTAATACAAATAGTATTATCATAATTATTAATATTCAATACATCAATATAAATTGACATATCGCTATCAATAGTACATACTTTTTTAATAAAATTCAATATATATTCATTATTTTTTACTAAAATTTTATTTTTTATGTCAAAGGTGTACCTATCATCATTATATGAAAACTTTATAATATCATTTTCTATATTTGCAGTTGTTTCAATATTGATATCATTTATTTGACATCTAATCTTTGTTTTTTTAGTCATACTATCACTTAAATCCCTGAGTGCATTATAGCATTAAGTTATTAAATAGTATACATATTTTTATGTTTTTTTTCATACTAATTTTAGGATATGGTGATGATATGAAAATACTTAAAATTATGGGTAAAGTTTTTATATCGCTGATTCTTATATTTATAATTGGAAACTTTTTATGTTATTTTTATGCTCTTATTACCCCTAAAATATCTATTAAAAATATTAATAGTTTTTTCCTTTATGACAATAATAATGAATTAGTATTTCAAGGTAGTGGGACACAAGAGTGGATTACTATTGATGATATATCGCAAAATTTGATAAATGCTACTATTGCAGTTGAAGATAAAAACTTCTATAACCACAAGGGATTTGACTTTTTGAGAATTGGAAAAGCTGCCATAGAGAATATAAAAGCCGGAAGTATCGTCCAAGGTGCTTCAACAATCAGCCAGCAATATGCCAAAAATTTATTTTTAACTTTCGAAAAGTCGTGGAAAAGAAAATGGAAAGAAATGTGGCTTACCTTAGAACTTGAAACTCACTATACGAAAAAAGAAATATTAGAAGGATATTTAAATACAATCAACTATGGACACGGGATGTATGGGATAGAAAATGCCGCACAATATTACTTTAATAAAAGCGCATCTGATTTAACTATTGCTGAAGCTAGCATATTGGCAGGCATACCCAATTCGCCTTCTAATTACTCGCCACTTGCAAATTATAAACTATCAAAAACGAGACAACTTGTCGTTTTAAGTAGAATGCAACAACTTGGATATATATCAGAAGAAGAAAAAAACGAAATTTATAACACGGAATTAACATTTTATGGCAAAGTAGATAGTCTAAATTTAACGACTTTAATGTATTTTCAAGACGCAGTAATGGATGAATTAAAATCAATAGATAAGATTCCATCTAGTTGCTTAGAGACCGGTGGACTAAAAATTTATACGACCCTAGATATAAATGCTCAAACTATTTTAGAAAATAATATTGACAAGTATCTACAAAATTCATTAATTCAAACCGCTTCTGTAATTATGAATTCTGATGATGGATCTATAGTTGCACTTGTTGGCGGGAGAAATTATACAGAATCACAATTTAATCGTGCAACTTCATCTAAGAGACAGTCAGGTTCATCAATTAAACCTTTTTTATATTACGCTGCATTAGAAAATGGTTTTACAGCAAGTACCACTTTTTTAAGTCAAGCAACTACATTTAATTTATCAAATGGTAAAACTTATTCGCCTAAAAACTATAACAATTTATATGCTAATAAAAGCATATCTCTTGCAACAGCAATCGCCTACTCAGATAATATTTATGCCGTTAAAACCCATTTGTTTTTAGACGATGAAGCTTTAAATAGCGTGGCAAGCAGAGTCGGTTTTGATACTACTATTGCAAATGTCCCTTCTTCTGCCCTTGGTAGCACTGAAGTAAATATTATTGAAATGGTAAAAGGGTATGCCACATTTGCAAATGAAGGATACAAAATTAAAGCACACTTAATTTCAAAAGTAGAGGACATGAATGGTAACACGCTATATGAATTTAAAAACGAAAAGAGTTTAGTATTAAATCAATCCTACACTTTTATTATGAGTGAACTTTTATCCAATACTTACGATAATAATCTTATTGACTATAATTATCCAACATGTATTGGAATTGCACCTAGATTAACAAGAAAATATGCAATGAAAAGCGGAACAACCGACTATGATGCGTGGCTTGCCGGCTATACCCCTAATTTTGTGATGGTTAGCTGGGTTGGGTACGATAATAATTTGCCCGTTAGTTCTTCAGAAAGTTTTGCCAACAAAAAAATATGGGCTGATACTATGGAAAAATATCTAAATGATAAAGAAAAAATATGGTATGATATGCCTCCTAATATTGTTGGAGTCCTTGTTGATCCGATTTCTGGAACTCTTGCAACAGCCAATAGCAAGAATAAAAAAGTTCTGTACTATTTAAAAGGTACAGAACCATCTAATACTATTAGCGCTTTTGATGATATTAATCAAGAATAATTTCTACTTCGTCATCATTGTTTAATAGATGACTATTAGCATCATCCAAATCTAAATGAAGTTCATATGTAGCAAGTGGTGTTGGTTTCACATAGACATTGTCAATAATTCCACCTTTTTCACCACTAATTTTTATTTTAACTTTTTCGTGTCCATTCAATTTAGATGTCAAAAGTGCGTCATTAGTAATATGTATATGTCTTGATGCAATTATTGCACACTCCCTTGATATACTACCTTTGGGGCCAATAATCTCTATCATTACAGCGTTTCTCAAATCACCAGAATTTCTAACTGGTGGTTTTATTTTTAATGCATGTGCATCTGTTTTAGATATTTCAAGCTGCGTGTACTCTCTAATTGGTCCTACAACTCTAATATGTTTAAATATTTTATCACCATTTTTAACATCAACATATAAATTGGATGCAAACTGTCCCGGTTGAGTAAGTTCTACTTCTCTAATCATTTTAGTATCACCAAACAATTTAGCAAAATCTTTTTTGGTTAAATGAATATGTCTCGCTGATATTTTTATCTTTAAATTCATACTATCACCTATTACAATTATACACTGATTAACTTTTTTGTGATATATCTTTTTTTAATACATATAGTTTTATTGACAAGAAAGGATGATTTTATGAATACCAATTATAACCCTAATAACCAGTATATTCCTAATCCACAAAACTATTTACAGCCTGCAGTAGAAGAAGAACAATCATACGTTGAAAATATTCTAAGACTTAATCGTGGTAAGATTGCAAGATTTTACATGGCTTTTCCTGACTCGGTTGAATGGCGAGATAAAGTTTTTACTGGAATTATTGAGCAAGCAGGAAGAGATCACGTAATAATAAGTAATCCCCAAGATGGGAAATGGTACTTGCTTTTAGCTATCTACTTAAATTATGTAGAATTTGATGAGAAAATTAATTATAGTAATAGTTTCTATCCACAATAAAATACTTATCGCTAAGTATCTTATTCAATATTAAGTGAAATAATTCTTATGAAACATATCGATGCAAACGTCGTATAAAGTATATCATAGATATGGGTTCCCTGTAGCAATACAAATATTGTACATACTGCTGCAATAACTATTATTGCATTCCCTTTTCCTCTTGATAACAAGAAATAATCAAACTCCTCACATTTAAAATTTACATCCACAATTAAAATAACAATAAATAAAAAATATTAAATGCAATTTTAATATTTTTTTAATACTTTACACTTTCTTTTACTTATTTTTTCATTCTTCTACATATTTTCCTAAAAATTTAGATGCAATGAGAACTGCTTTGTTTTCAAAATCTGTTATTTTGTTTTTAGTAGACATAATTATGACAGATCCTATCGAATCACCATTTACTATAATAGGGCTTATAGAATAACTTGCTTTTTCTAGTGTAGAATTTATAAATGGAAAATTATTGAATTCCTCTATGAATACATGTTCTCTATTGTCTATAAGATAGCCTAATTCTTCACTTATGTTTTGCTCAAAATATTCTTTCTTCTTTTCACCCGCTATAGCAATGACCAGATGTCTGTCAGTAATAATTATATTTTCTTTTATTACTTCGTATATGCTATCAACATAATTTTTATAAAATTCTTCTAAATTGCTAAACGGAGAATGTTTCTTTAATATTATGTTCTCGCTTTCCAAAAAAATCTCTAATGACTCTCCATCTTTAATTCTTAGTGTCTTTCTAATCTCTTTTGGAATAACAATTCTACCTAAATCATCAATTCTTCGTACTACTCCTGTATTTTTCATATATTACCAACTTTCTACATTCTTTATTGTCTCCAAAATTATGTTCTCATATACTATTATTTTACCTATTTATAAGTTTTCCCTTAAGTATATTATAATATTGTTAAAAGAATATCTCATTGGTAAATTATGGAAAAAATTAACCAATACTTAACAAAAAAAGAAATATACTTTATATTTCTTTTAATAGATTATTTAAATAATAAATTGGAGATTTTTCTAAATCCTGTAGCAAGAGCTTAATATGAAATATATTACTTTTATATATAAATTGAAATTTATTCGATATTTTTATTGATTTAATAAATACGTCTTGATAGTCTATTTCTTTCGATTTTTCTTTACTAAATACCAATTCAATGTATTCTTTCTTTTGAATAACATCAACTACATCAAGGCTTTTAGCAAGTTTTTCAAACCATTCCTCATACATATAATTAATAAGATATTCATCTAATTTTCCAAAACGATCCTCCAACCCAGATTTTATTTTCATAAGTGTCTCATAAGAGTCAACTTTATTAATCTCTTTATGAATAATAATTTTTAAATCTGATTCACTAACATATTCATCTTCAATATGAGTTTTAACATTTATTAGAGGTGCCACGTATTCCGTTTCCTCATCTTCTTCTATATTTTCTCCTTTTAATCTAAGTATCTCTCGCGTTAACATTTTAAAATAAAGATCAATCCCAACAGTATCAATAAATCCAGCTTGCTCACTACCTAGAATGTCTCCGGCGCCTCTTATCATCAAATCTTTATTAGCAATATTAAAACCACTTCCAAGATCGGTATACTCTTTTATAACATTTAATCTTTTAATAGCAGTTTCTGTTAATACTTTATTTTTATTATACATTAAATATGCATATGCTAATCTATCACTTCTTCCAACTCTTCCCCTTATTTGATATAACTGACTTAGTCCCAACCTATCAGAATCGAGCACAATCAGACTATTAACATTTGGAATATCAATCCCATTTTCAATTATAGTTGTGCACAATAATACATCATATTCACCATTTATAAACTTGTATGTGCAATCTTCTAGATCATAACTATTCATCTGACCATGAGCATAAGTTATTTTAGCATCTAGTACCAATAACTTTAGTTTTTTATATCTTTCTTCTAAATGCTGTACTCTATTGTCTAATACAAATATTTGTCCATTTCTCGATAATTCTTTATATATTATATTTTTTATTAAATAATCATTTTCCTCAATTACATATGTCTGTACAGGCAATCTATTAGATGGTGGTGTTTCAATAATGGATAAGTCTTTTAAACCTAAAAGTGCCATCTGTAATGTCCTTGGAATTGGTGTTGCAGTAAGTGTTAAAATATCAATATTTGTTGCAATTTTTTTAATTTTTTCTTTGTGGATTACTCCAAATTTTTGCTCCTCATCAATCACTAATAGGCCCATATCTTTTAATAAGATATCATCACTTAACAATCTATGGGTCCCAATTACAAAATCATACTCTCCCGTAGTTAAACCGTTTAAAATTTTTGTTTGATTTTTCCTAGTTGTAAAACGATTTAATAATCCAATTTTTATAGGATAATTCTTGAATCTTTCAACAGCGTTATCATAAATCTGTTGTGATAATAATGTAGTTGGGCATAGATATAATACCTGTTTTGAATCGCAAATTGCTTTGAAAATTGCTCTAAATGCCACTTCCGTTTTTCCATATCCAACATCTCCACAAAGCATTCTATCCATTGGAAAACTTGACTCCATGTCATTTTTAATTTCTTTTGTTACCTTCGTTTGATCTGGAGTTAATTCATACATAAATTCTCCCTCAAACATGGCTTGCATTGGTGTATCGGTACTAAATTTATATCCCTGAGCCATCTTCCTTTTTGCCTGAATCGTAATTATTTCCTTAGAAATATCTTTTAATTTCTCTCTAATTCTTTGCTTTGTCTTAGCCCACTCAATACCATTTAAACTGTTTATTTTAGGTGTTGCACCATCATTACCTGAATATTTGGCAATTAAATCAATTTTTTCAACTGGAATATATAATTTATCATTTTTTAAATAAAGAATTTCCAAATAATCTTTTAATATTCCATCTTTCGTTAATGTTTTAATTCCGTTGTAAATACCAATTCCATAAATATTATGAACTATATAATCTCCTACTACTAACTTGCTTACATTCTGAATTTTTTGACCATATTTCAACAAATTATTTGTTCTATGGGGTTCCTTTCTAATATTATAGATTTCATTTTTTGATAAGAAAACATATTGATCATAAACAAAACCTTCATTCATATTCTTATCAATCAAATTTACTTTATTTTCAAAGATATTATCCTCGTCTGTAAAAATATATCCTTTATCTAAACTTTTAGATAGTTTGTTTAATTGTTTTTTGGTAAGTGCCACTATTACTGTTTTTTTATTGTTTATTTTTTCCTTTATATATTCATTAATTTTTATTATATTTTCGTTAAAAGAATCAATAATTTTAACATCATATTTTTTAAAATTTATCTTTTTATCAACAATATCGCTATCAAAAGATAGATAATGAATCGAATCCTGTTCAAATACTTTATCTAATTCAAAAAGTTTAGCATCATTATTTTTACAATTCAATTCCAACATGTCAACTAAAAGTCTATCATAGCTGTTTTTTATTTGGTTATAGTCTTTATATATAATATATTTGTCATTAAAATATGATGATATATTTACAAAATTTTGATTGTTTTCATTTTCTTCTAGAAAAGGTTTAATTACAATATTATTGATACTTTCTATTGATTTTTGGGTATCAACATCAAAATATCTAATAGATTCTATTTCATTTCCAAAAAACTCTATACGCACCGGATTATTTTCTTCAAATAGAAAAATGTCTAAAACAAATCCGCGAACGCCAATATCCCCAGTTTTTGAAACCAAAACTTCTCTTTTATATCCCAAATTTATTATATTTTCCACCAATTTTTGAATATCAATTGTATCTTTTATTTTTAAATTGATAATAGAATCATTATATTTCTTTTTATTTGGCAAATATTTTAAATATCCTTCTAAATGGGTTATAACAACTTGCCTATCATCATTAATTAATTTATTTAAGACCTCTAATCTCTTCGCTAAATACTCCTTGCTAACAGATACCGCTTTACTAGTTAGAAAATCATCTGCTGGAAAAATATATACATTTTTTAGGTAACTACTAATATAATTATAAAGTTTGTTTGCCTCAAATAACGTCGGTGTCACAATAAGTATTCCTTTTTTATTTTCCTCATATAACTCTTTTATAGACAAACTAAAAAATTCATCGGTAATACCAGATATACCCATGTTATTTTTTAATGCTTTATTTGTAATTTGGGTGAAAATGCTCACAACATCACCTACTTCTAATTATATTTATTCATCAATCTTTCAAAATCTATTTTTATATAATCTATAACTATATTCTCCGCAATTTCTAATATTTTATTTAAATTTGATATTTCTTCTTTTGACAACTTGCCCGTAACATAATCTTTTGTATCAATATCCTTGTTATTACTAATTCCAATTTTTAATCTTTTATATTGATCAGTTTTAATATTTTCTTCAATATTTTTTAAACCATTATGTCCACCACTACTGCCATGACCTTTTAATTTAATATGACCAAATTCTTGATCTAAGTCATCAGAAATTACCAAAATATCATCAATCTTTATATCAAAAAAGTCAATATATTTTTTTACAACAATTCCAGATAAGTTCATATATAACTGTGGTTTTAACAATATTACCTTTTCTTCATTTAGAATAGTTTCTAAATACTCTCCATTAAATTTATTTTTAAAATTACCAAGTTTCAACTTATCAACAAGGCTGTTGATAACCATAAATCCCATATTATGCCTTGTCGCTGCATATTTTTTGCCAGGGTTCCCAAGACCTATTATTAATTTCATATACTCACTTCCTATTAAACATATTTAAAATTTCATCTGTATAGCCATCTCTATCATGTACATATAATGGACTAATTATCTTTAGGCCACTATTTCCGTTCTTGATACATTCCACCAAGATAGCATTACATTCTTTACCCATTTTAGGATAAACAAATTGTATTTTTTTTGGTTCCAATCTATATTTTTTTAATATATCTAAAAATTCAAATAATCTATCCGGTCTATGAACAAATGCAAAAGTACCATTTTCTTTTAAGAGCCAAACCGCAGCTTTTACAATTTCTTCAAAAGTAACTTTTATTTCATGTCTAGCAATTGTTTTGGTTATACTTTCATTTGTTAAAGACCTTTTTTCATATTTAAAGTACGGGGGATTACTAACCACTATATCAAAACTATCTTTAGGATATATTTTGCTGAGATTATTGATATCTTCATTTAAAACCTTTATTTTTGATGATAACCGATTATATTCAATCGATTCAAATGCCAAATCATATATTTTTTTTTGTATTTCAATACCAACTATCGAAACATTAGAATATTTATATGCTAAAATTAGTGGAATTACTGCGTTTCCAGTTCCCAAATCTATTATTTTTTTGCTTTTTTTACCAATAGATATAAAATTGGCAAGCAGTACAGAATCAATTGAAAAACAAAAACTATCCTTCATTTGATATATCTTTAGATCACCATAACCTAATAAATCATTTAGTTGTTTATTTGCCATCTACAATTACAATTCCTTTTTCTGCTACATCTACCTTATATGTGTTTGCAACAACATCAACTGCTACTATTTTTCCTTTACCTTGAGGAGTGTCAATATAGGTGCCTACTTTTAACATTTTCTTTTTCCCTTCGTCGTATATGTCGTTTTCATAGTTTAAACAACACATGAGTCTTCCACAACAACCATTAATTTTTTGGGGATTTAATGCTAAATTTTGGTTTTTCGCCATATTAATTGACACTGCATTTAAATCGCTTAAAAACAAGTGGCAACATAATTGTCTTCCGCATTGGCCATATCCTCCAACAATTTTTGCTTTATCTCTAACCCCTATCTGTCTTAATTCAATACGAGTACAATATATTTTTGCAAGTTTTTTTGCTAAAACTCTGAAATCAATTCTTTCATCCGCTAAAAAGTAAAATAAAAGTTGTCTTCTATCAAATGTAAAAGATGCATTTAGAATCTTCATTTCTAAACCTAATTCATTAACAATGTCATTAGCATCGTTAAGAGCTTTCTCAGCATCTTTCAAATTTTTTTCGTTTGATACTTCATCTTCCTCTGTTGCCAACCTAATTATTGATTTAATTGGTGATGATAATTTTGTTTCATCAACTTCAATTATTCCAGTTGCAACACTGCCAAACTGTAGTCCTTTTTCAGTCTCAACAATAACATTATTACCCTTTTCTATAGCTTCTTTATTTATTTCAAAATAATAAATTTTGTTAGAATTACTAAAATTTATGCCTAAAACCTTACGCATTTACCTCATCTCCTTCTTCTAAAGAAATTATGAAATTACTTATTATTAAATCTTTATTTACATTAAAATGAATATAACCTAAAAATCTTAAAATAATATTAATCTTCTTTATTATATCATCTAATTCTTGTCTGGAGCATATATAATTTATTTCTTTCGATTTATCAACAAAAGTTTTTAAATCCCTACCTATTTTGCAATTTAACACATCTTGATAAATCAGCAACGCAATTGTTAAAAATATATCAAATTTTTCTTTGAAATTATATATTTCTTTGTCTGCTAAAACATTTGATCCTTTCATTTCAAAGTCTATTATTATTTCAAATATTTTATTTTCTAATTTTTCTGTTTCTTCCTTATCAATCGAATTTTCATCATCAAATGTTTTAATTAGATACTTTTCAATATCGAGTGGTTGATTGTTAGGAGACATTGTAAGTATTTGACAACGTGATGCAATAGTAGATATTACTTTATGTTGATCATTTGCTAAAAGAAATATAATAATATTTTCTGCAGGCTCCTCTAAAAATTTTAATATTGAATTTGCAGAAGAACTATTAAATTTATTTGATTCTCTTATAATACATATTCTATATTTGCCAAATACTGGTTTTGTTGAAAAAACATGCTTTAATTCCAGCATTTGCTCTTTTTTTATTTCTTTACCATCCGGAGATATTATATAAAGTTCTGGGTAATTATTATTATCGATTAAATTACATATAAATTCCTTATTATCTTCAAAATCAACACACAACAAAAATTTTGTTATCGCAATAACAAATTCAAATCCATCATTTCCATTTTCTTCTATTAAGTAGGCATGAGAAATTTTATTACTCTTTACACTATTAAGAAAAAAATCGCATATATGTTGTTGTTTTTTATATTCATCTAACATAACATCACCCACTTAATAAAAAATATAATATTACTCCGATCAAACCAAATATTCCAAATATTCCTGTTATTAAAATTGTGCATATATTAATAGGCACTATTGCATTAAAACCAACTGCGGCTAAATTATATAAATATAATATAAAAGGAGCAATTATTATCCTTTTTAATAAATCAAATATCTTTTTTTTAATAAATATCACCCATATAATTATATGAGTCTAATATCTATTCTATCTCTTTTCGATTACGAAGAGCAGACTCTAAAGTTAGGGAGTCTATATAATCTATTTCCGCTCCAACGGGAATACCACTAGCTATTCTTGAAACCTTAACTGCGGTATCCTCCAACAACTTTTTAATATATAGTGCAGTAGTCTCCCCTTCAATTGTTCCTTTTACTGCAACTATTATTTCTTCAACTTTCTCTTTATTTATTCTTTCTATCAACTTTTTAATGGCAATATCTTCTGGCCCTATGCCATCAATAGGAGATATTAATCCCCCTAAAACATGATACCTTCCTTGATAATTACCAAGTTTTTCAAATAAAAATACATCCTTTGAATCTTCTACAACGCAAATTGTATTACTGCTTCGATCCTTACTCATACAAATCATGCACTTTTCATCTTCACACAATGTTCCGCAAATTTCACATTTTTTGATTTTTATTTTGACATTTTTTATATCAGTACTAAAATTTGTTACACTATCATCATCTAACATTAAGATAGAAAAAGCCATTCTTTCAGCCGTTTTCTCTCCAATTCCTGGTAATTTTTTAAAATCTTCTACTAGTTTTTTAAACGAAATTGGATACATCATTTAAAACAACCCTGGCATAGCACTAGAATATTTGCCCATTTTAACATTGGTAACTGCATCTACCTGCTTTAAAGCATCATTAAAGGCTATAACAATCATATCCTCTAATATTGATAAATCTTCTTTTACATCATTGTCATTTTCTATTTTTACTGACAATACTTGCTTTGCACCGTTAATTTTAACTGCTACAAGTGCACTTTTCCCTTCAAATTCCATTTCATCAATTTCTTTTTTAGACTTTAAAACATCCTGTTGCATTTGTTGTGCTTGTCTCATTAAAGCTTGCATATTCATATATATTTCCTCCTTATTGAATTTCTACCAAATCTTGCCCAAAAATATCAATGGCTTTTTCTACAACTTCATTTTCTTCTTCAACATCGTTATTTATCAGAGGTGGTTCTTCCTTATAGGTATAGTTTTTCCCGTCTTTAATATTCTTAACATAATCTTTTTTCAATTTGTTCCACTTTTCTTCTGACACAAAAATTAATTTAAAATATCTTCCATATATCAAACTAAACAAATTTTCTGTATTTTCAAGTGAATTATTTGCATTTTCAACCATGGAATCATATTTAAGTGAAATAATTATGTTTTTTTCGCCGACAACTCTGATTTCACCATCAATTAAATATGTTACATATGTTGCAAATTCTTTATTATTAATATATCTCGACATTTCTATTTCCATAGATTTTAGATCTTTTAATATTTCTTTGTTTGCTGTTGCAAATGCATTATTTATCCTTATTTCAGTTTGTGAATTTTCAGATTTTTTTATTTCTCTTACCGTTACTGGCAATGTATCTTTTTTAGATTTTTTTGAAACTTCTGGAATGTTTTTTAAAATTTTTTCTTTTGTAATTTGCTCAGAATTTGTTTGCAACTCAGGCCCTTCTTCATATAATTTTGCACATTTTATCATACCTAAATCAAAAAACATTCTTGGATTATCCGAAGTTTTCATATTGATAATGGATTTGTACATAATATCTATAACTATATATTCTCTTTCATCAACTTCATTGCTTAAAGCTTTTTCCATTATTTTATCTCTAAATTTTAGCATTACCTCATCAGCAAGCAACATAATATCCTTACCATTTTCAAACAAATCATCAATTTCTTTAATTAACTGGCAAATTTTACCTTCTAATATCAGTAATACTAAATTATCAATTTCCTTTTCATTTGCTATGCCACGAAATTTATAAAAATCCTCTTCGGTTATAATATTGTTAGTATATAATGCTAACTTATCAATCATGCCGATTGCATCGCGGAGTGCACCATCGCTATATTTTGCTATTAATTTTAAAGATGAATCATCTATTTTAATTTTTTCTAATTCCGCGATAGTTTTTAATTTTTCTATAATATCAGTCTGTGGTATTCTCTCAAATTCAAAACATTGACACCTAGAAATTATTGTTTGTGGCACCTTATGATATTCAGTGGTAGCCAAAATAAAAATAACATGAGATGGTGGTTCTTCTAGTGTTTTTAAAAGCGCATTAAATGCCCCTGACGATAGCATGTGTACCTCATCAATAATATAAACACGATATTTAGATATGCTTGGCATAAAGTTTATCTTGTCTCTTATGGCTCTTATTTCTTCTACTCCATTATTAGAAGCTGCATCTATTTCAATAATATCGGAATTATTTTTTTGTTCTACGCTTATGCAACTTGGGCACTCACCACATGGATCATCTCCATTTAATTTAAAACAGTTAACTATTTTTGCCATTAATTTGGCAATTGTAGTCTTTCCTGTACCTTTTGGGCCGTAAAACAAATAGGCATGGGAAATTTTTCCATTTTTAACAGAATTTATTAATACTTTTTTTATTTTCTGTTGTCCTGCCACCTCTGAAAAAGTTTGAGGTCTATATTTTCTATATAATGCATAATATTCCATAATTTTCTCCCCCACACTAAATATTTGTACTTTAATTATACCACAAATTATTTCCCGGGAAATAATTTATAAGCATTTTATTAAAGTTTATTTTTTAAATTATTTCTATCTATTTCTAAGATCATCAAAAAATTCCTTTAATAGGTGCGAACACTTGTTTGCTAAACATCCTTTTGAAACTTTACATGTATAATTTATAATAGTGTTTTGTTCTGCACCAATGATAATCTCAGAAATTCTAGATTCTTCAATAGCCCCATAACACATCTTACATGGTTCTAATGTTACGTATAGTTTACAATCATTTAGTCTCCAATCGCCTAATACTTGGCAAGCTTTTTTGATTGCCAATATTTCTGCGTGATCAATTGCAATTCCAGTTTCATTTTTTCTATTATATGCTCTTGAAAGAATTTTACCATCTTTGACGACAACGCATCCAACTGGAATTTCTTGAAATTTGAGTGCTTTCTCTGCCTCTTTGACAGCTTCTCTCATAAATTTTTCATCCATATTTACACCTCAAAAAAAGTGCACACACAAATTGATTCTTAAGGCTGCTACTTTCCAGTCCTGACCTAATTCAAATATATGTGTTGCACAGCAATATTTTAATATATACTTTAGGATTTTGTCAATTAATCAATGTTTCACGTGAAACATAGTATATCTAATATTTTTTTATTTCTACTACTTTCTCTCTTATATTACATGGAATTTTTCTCTATTTAACTATTCAAGTACTCACGCTTTTATATTAAAAAAATGTTTAACCTTTATCTGTTAATCAATGTTTCACGTGAAACATTGATTGTATTTTTATCTCCAAATTATTTCTCGGGAAATAATTTTTATGTTTCACGTGAAACATAGTATATCTAGTATCTTTTTATTTCTACTACTTTCTCTCTTATATTACACAGATTTAAATCTATCAAAGTATTTAAATATATAGGTTTTGTAAACAAGAATATGCTTAATCTTTATTTATTGATCAACGTTTCACGTGAAACATTGATTATAATTTTACCTCCAAATTATTTCCCGGGAAATAATTTTTATGTTTCACGTGAAACATAGCATATCTAATGTTTTTTTATTTCTACTACTTTCTCTCTTACATTACACAGATTTAAATCTATCAAAGCATTTAAATATATAGGTTTTGTAAACAAGAATATGCTTAATCTTTATTTATTGATCAACGTTTCACGTGAAACATTGATCACATATCATACAAAAAGCAATGTTTCACGTGAAACATTGCTATAAAATATCAGCATTGTTATTAGAAATTATTTCCCGGGAAATAATTTACCATAATTTTCCAATGATTAATTTATGGTTCTACTACACTAACTTCTTCCGTCTCTTCCTCTTTTTCTATAATTGCTGCTGTTGTTACATACTGCCCATCTTTTAAAGTAATGACTCTAACTCCCTGAGTAGATCTCCCCATAACTGAGATTTTATTAACATCTAATCTGATAACAATTCCCTGGTTAGTTGTAATAATTAAATCTTCATCACCATTTACAACTTTGAAAGCTACCAAATTACCATTTTTTTCAGATATATTTAAGGCCTTTACTCCTTTACTACCACGATGAGTCAATCGATATTCTTCTACTTTTGTCATCTTGCCATAACCTTTTTCAGTCAAAACTAATATTTTTTGATCCTTATCAACAAGATCTGCTCCAATTACGATAGCATCTTCCATATCTATTGCTTTAACGCCGGATGTATTTCTGCCCATGGTTCTAACTTCATCTTCGTTAAATCTTGCCATTCGCCCTTTATTTGATGCTAGAATTACTTCCTTATCACCGGTTGTTT
Source organism: Bacilli bacterium (assembly GCA_035392025.1). Classification (GTDB taxonomy): domain Bacteria; phylum Bacillota_I; class Bacilli_A; order RF39; family UBA660; genus DAOPMC01. The sequence continues at coordinate 12,092 of DAOPMC010000014.1, read as the reverse complement.
TTCTCACTGAAATTAATTCATCGCCCTCTTTTAAATTAATTGCTAATTTTCCTGTCTTTCTGATTGAATCAAATTCATTTATATCTGTTTTCTTTGTTAAACCATCTTTCGTGAAAAAAATCAAACTTTTGTATGTGTTGTCTCCTGCACTTACCGTTATTATTGAATTTACTTTTTCTTCTTTTTCTAACGGAAGTAGGTTAACTATTGGTATGCCTTTTGATTGCCTAGAGAATTCAGGAATCTCATATCCTTTTATCCTATAAACCTTACCTAAGTTAGTGAAAAATAATATGTAATCATGTGTTATGGCATTTAACATCTTTTCTACGTAATCTTCTTCGTTTGTAGCCATACCTTTTATTCCAACGCCGCCACGGTTTTGAGATTGATATGTATTTACATTTAATCTTTTTATATATCCCTTCTCAGTTAGTGTTATAAGAATATTTTCAACAGGAATTAACGATTCATCTTCTATATAATCAATTGTTGTCATATCAATTTTTGTTTTTCTTTCATCACTATATTTATTTTTAATTTCAGTCATTTCATCTTTTATGATATTTAAAACTCTCTCACTGTTTGCCAAAATATCTAATAAATCTTCTATAAATAATAATAGTTGCTTTAATTCTTCTTCTATTTTGTCTCTTTCTAACCCAGTTAATCTTCTAAGTTTCATTTCCAAAATAGCATCTGCTTGAATATCACTTAAACCAAACCTTGTAATTAAGCCTTCTTTAGCTTCTTGATCACTTTTGGCTGCTCTAATCAATTTTACGACTTCATCTATATTATCAAGTGCTATCTTCAATCCTTCTAATATATGTTCTCTTTTTTTAGCTTTATCTAAGTCAAATCTAGTTCTTCTTATAATAATATCTTTTTGATATTCTAAATAATACTTTAAAATATCTTTTAATCCTAATGTCATTGGTCTTCCATCAACTAGCATAAGGAAATTAATTCCATATGAAACTTGCAATTGCGTATGTTTATATAAATTATTTAAAACGACTTTTGCATTTGCATCTTTCTTTAAATCAATAACAATTTTTATTCCCTCAAGTGCTGATTCATCATTTAAGTTACTAATTCCTTCTATCTGTTTATCTCTAACTAATTCTGCAATTCTTTGAATTAAGGCCGTCTTATTTACTTGATAAGGAAGCTCACTGACTATTAGTCTGTTTTTTTCATCATCAATATTTACTTCAGCACGAATTGTAATTGTTCCTTTTCCTGTTTCATATGCTCTTTTAATTCCACTATTTCCTAATATTGTACCTGCTGTTGGAAAATCTGGTCCTTTTATATACTGCATCAATTCTAAAACATCTATTTCTGGATTATTGATATAAGTAATACATGCATCAATTACTTCACCCAAATTGTGTGGTGGAATATTAGTAGCCATACCAACAGCAATTCCCATGTTTCCATTTACTAAAATGTTAGGAAATCTAGATGGTAAAACTACTGGTTCTTTCCTTTGACCATCATAGTTATCAACAAAATCAACAGTATCTTTATTTAAGTCTCTTAACATCTCCATTGAAATCTTTGATAATTTTGCTTCAGTATAACGAGATGCTGCTGCGCTATCTCCATCAATCGAACCAAAGTTTCCGTGACCATCTACTAAAGTATGACGATAAGTAAAGTCTTGTGCCATTCTTACCATACTTTCATAAATTGCTGAATCTCCATGAGGATGATAATGTCCCATAACAGCACCAACAGCATTGGCACTTTTTTGATGTTTTTTATCAGGAGTCATTCCTTCTTCATACATTGTATATAGTATTCTTCTGTGAACTGGTTTTAATCCATCTCTAACATCTGGAATTGCACGAGCTACAATAACACTCATTGCGTAGTCTAAAAAAGATGTTCTCATTTCAGATGTAATACATACATCACTAATTTTATCTAATAATTTATTCTCATCCATTTTAAAACCTCCCTACACATCTAGATTCTTAACGCTAAGCGCATTTTCTTCTATAAACTTTCTTCTTGGTTCTACTTCCTCACCCATCAATAATTGAAATATTTGATCTGCAAGAATAGCATCATCTAAATTAACTCTAGTTAAGGTTCTTGAACTAATATGCATTGTTGTTTCTCGTAATTCAATTGCATCCATCTCACCTAAACCTTTCATACGTACTATCTCATACTTAGTATTTTCAGGTAATGTTGCAATATAGTCATCACGTTCTTTTTCATTTAAAACATATTTGTTTGTTTTACCATGCGAAATTTTAAATAAAGGCGGTTGAGCTGCATAAATGTGTCCTTGTTCTACAAGAGGTTTAAAGTATCTATAGAAGAACGTTAATAACAATGTTCGTATGTGTGCTCCATCAACATCAGCATCGGTCATGATTATTATTTTGTGATATCTAAGTTTTGTAATATCAAATTCCTCACTTATTCCTGTACCAAATGCTGTTATTAGACTTCTTATTTCCTCATTACTTAAAACTTTATCCAATCTAGCCTTTTCAACATTTAAAATTTTACCTCTTATTGGTATTACTGCTTGAGTTTTAGAATCTCTTCCTTGTTTAGCAGGTCCTGCTGCACTATCTCCTTCGACTATAAATATTTCAGAAACGGAAGCATCTTTACTTGAACAATCAGTAAGTTTTCCCCACTGATTAGTAAGTTCCAATCCTCCTTTTCTTCTTGTTAACTCTCTTGCCTTCTTTGCCGCAAGTCTGGCACGAGAAGCCATCATCCCTTTTTCTACTATTATTTTAGCCTGATCTGGATTCTCAAGTAAAAATCTTTCTAATCCTTCGGCGAAGATTTTATCAGTTATACCTCTAACCTCAATATTTCCTAATTTAGTTTTAGTTTGTCCTTCAAATTGGGGATTTGGATGCTTAACTGATACGATCATTGTTAAACCCTCTTTAACATCATCGCCAGACAAACTGTCTTCACTTGTTTTAATAATATTTTTAGAAAGGGCATATTTATTTAATATTCTAGTTAAGGCTCTTTTTACACCATCTTCATGAGTTCCACCTTCTGGTGTATGAATATTATTAACGAATGAATATAAGCTAGAATTATATGAATCATTATACTGAAATGCCACTTCAACGATTATATCCTGATCTTTTCCTGTAATATCTGGAACTGTGTTATGAATTGGGTTTTTATTTTCGTTTAACATTTGAACATATTCAACTATTCCACCTTCATAACAAAATTCGTCTTTTTTACCATCTTCGCGTTCATCGATTAAAACAATTTTTAAACCTCTATTTAAAAATGCCATTTCACGAATTCTTTGTTTTAATGTATCATAACTAAATATTGTTGTTTCTTCAAATATGTTTGGATCTGGTTTAAATGTTACAGTTGTTCCTGTCCTATCACTATCACATTCCCCCACGATCTCTAATTTTGTTCTATTTTTTCCACCATTACTATACTTTTGGTAATAAACATGGCCGTCTCTATAGACATTTACTTCTAACCATTCAGACAGTGCATTAACTACACTGGCACCAACTCCATGAAGTCCTCCTGATACTTTATATCCGCCTCCACCAAATTTTCCACCAGCATGTAATATGGTATAAACAGTCTCTAATGTTGATACTCCTGTTTTTGGATGAGTATCTACTGGAATACCACGTCCATTATCTTTTACAGTTATAGTATTATTCTTACCTACTATAACTTCAATAACAGTACAATATCCTGCTAATGCTTCATCTATTGAATTGTCTATTATTTCCCAAACTAGATGATGAAGTCCTTTCTCTCCGGTCGTACCAATGTACATACCTGGTCTTTTTCTTACTGCTTCCAATCCTTCTAAGACTTGAATTGAAGAGGAATCATATTTTCCTTGTACTTTTTCTTCGTCCATTTTTTGTTCCTTCTTTCTTTGTAATAGTTCCATTTTTCACATGAAATATATCTGCTTTTTCAAGTATATTTTCATTTATATTTTTTAAATCCGTTGTCGTTATTATATATTGAACATTAGATTTAATAAATTTAAGTAATCTATTTCTCTTCTTTATATCAATTTCACTAAATGCATCATCTAATAAAACTATTGGATATTCACCTTTGTATTTTTTAAATACTTCCACCTCTGCAATTTTTAACGCAAGTATTATTAATCTTTGTTGACCTTGAGAACCATAATTTTTCATATTATTCTCATCTAAATAAAAACAAAAATCATCTCGATGAGGACCATATAAAGTCATTTTTTGAAATACTTCTTTCTTTAAATTTTTTTTATAAAAATCTAATATTTCTTTTTCTTCACAAATACTTTTTTCATATTTTATTTCTAGGCCATGTGTTCCTGTCAATTTATAATAAATTTCTTCTAATTTTTCGTTAATGTCTTTTATAAATATTTCCCTTTTATTATAAATAATTAACATTCTTTCTATCATCTTTTTTGTTACTATTTCTAAATAATCATCAAACTTATTTCCATTATAATTTTTCAAGTATTCATTTCTTATTCTTAAAAGTTTATTATATTCATTTAATACAATTGTATATTTTGAATCTAGCTGACATAATTCAGTATTTAATAGGTTTCTCCGATATTGAGGAGATCTTTTAATTATTTCCAAATCATCAGGAGTAAATAAAATCATATTGATATTAGAAATATATTGAGATACTTTTTTTTCTTCAAAATTATTTATCTTTAAGATTTTATTTAATTTTGAAATTATAACTTCATAATTTTTTGAATTTTCTTTATTTTCAATAAAACCTTTAATTTTTAAGAAATCTTCTTCTTCTTTAATTAATTCATAATCATATATAGTTCTTCTAGATTTAGGTATAGCTAGCAAATATATACTTTCTAATATGTTGGTTTTTCCCTGAGCATTGTCTCCTACAAATATATTAATATTATTATTAAAAATAATTTCTAATTCCTTAATATTTTTGTAATTTTTAATATTAATTTTTGTAATTTTAATTTTTAAGTACCAAAAATGCTCATTTTATCACCTTTTAAAAAATAAATACCACTATACCACAATTTAATTATACCACAAATTTGCACAAAAAAAGAGATATTTCTCTCTTTTTTTAATATTTTCTCTTTTTTAGTATAGCATTTAATCTAGTAGCTCTAAGTATTTGATTTTGAATGGATAAATATGGAATATCAATAACAATTTCTTGATCGTTATCAAAAACAATTATAGTTTTTCTTTCTTTTTTAATAATATCTTTAATATTATTAACTGCTATCCAATGACAATTATCAAGAGATGGTGAAGTAGTTGGAAAAAATATAATATCTTTACTTTCTTCTACTACAATTGGTATTTTGTAATTTGAACCTAATATATATTTTGACCCATTTTGCCTTCCCATTAAAGAACTACCAAAATATGAACAACTATTTTCCATTATCTTATTTGGTGTTAAATCAATAATATGTTCATCACTTTTTTCTATTACTTTAGATTTTTTATCAGATATTGGCATAATTATAAGAGTCTCTTCATTTATTTCATAATTATTCATAATAATCCCCCTTTCCATAACATATTTCAATAAAAAAATACATTATATTTCAAAATATAACATATTCTTTTGTCTAATTTTATCGAATTTTGTAGAATTAAAAATTTTTAATAAGTTCTTATGGATTGAATTAATTCTAGAAGATTATCATTATCTTCTTCTTTCATTATAATTGGTCTTATTTCTTCTATGAAAAATATTCTAATATTCTCTGTCTCTAATGCTTTAATTGCATCCATCATATATTTACTGTTAAAAGAAATCTTTATTTTATTTTTACAATCAATATTATATTTTTCTTCTACCTTACCTATTTCTAGAGACATTGATGTAATTTTCATTTCTTTGTTATTAATTTCTAAAGTTACTATATTGTTATCTTTATCATTATTTAATATACTTGCCCTATCTATCATTCCAAAAAAATCTAATTTATTAATAACAATTTCAAATTTTGGTTCTTCTGCAATAATTTTACTTGTGTCTGGATAAGCTCCTCCAGATTCATTAATTATCCTTGATTGAAATATAATTTCATCAAATTTAAATATAATTTTATTATTAAATATATGTATTTCCATAGCTGAATCTTCATCATTTACAAGTTTCATAAGTTCTAAAAGATTTCTATTAGGTACTATTACATCAATTTCTTTATTCTTATTATCTAATATTATTTTTTTATAAGATAATCTATAAGAATCGGTTGCAGTACATTCTAAAATATCTTTGTTAATTCTAAAATTAACTCCTGTTAATATTATTCTTGATTCATCTAAAGATGTTGCAAAAACTGTTTGATTAATAATCTTTTTAAATGCACTTTTATCAATAATTACTGGATCATTTGTTAATTCCAAATTAATTATTGGATATTCTTTACTATTAATTCCATTTAAATTAAATTCACTATTTTCTGTGTAAATTAATACTTTATATCCATCAATAACTTCTATATTAATAAACTCATTTGATAATTTTCTTACTATATCTAATATATATCTTCCTTTTATTATAATAGAACCTGTTGTTTCAATGATCAAATTTTCTTTATCAACAGGAATAAATGTTTCTATAGTTATATCATTATCAGATGCTGTTAATATTAATTTTTCTTTCGTAAGTTCAAATTTTATTCCTGAAAGAATTGGAATAATGTTTTTAGATGAGATTGCTTTAGCAACATCACTTAATTTGTTTAATAGAATACTTTTTTTAATTTTAAATTTCATATGGATCCTTCTTTCTTTTATATATTTATTTTTATTATTACAGTTGAAATTGTTAATAACTTAATTTTATACTTATATTATACCATTTTTTTAAGTTTTTTTATTAACAATTTATCAACATAATGCACATTTAATTAAATTGTTTTGCAATTTCATCAATAGCTTCTTTTAAAATTTTATCATTTTTCATCTCTGCTTCTATTTTTCTACAAGCATGAATAACAGTTGAATGATTTTTTCCTCCAAATTCAATTCCTATTCTAGGAAAAGATTCATCAGTTAATTCTCGACATAAATACATTGCTACTTGTCTTGGAATAGCAATATTATTACTTCTTTTTTTAGATTTAATATCTTCAAATGATATTTTATAATAATCAGCTACTACTTTTTGAATTCCTCTAATATCTTTTTGATCATTGGCAAAAGAACTTTTTCCCCCTACTTTATCTTTTAGAGCTTCTTTTGCAACATCTAGAGTAATATCTTTAAATCCCATAATTGCAACATAAGCAATAACTCTATTTAAATGCCCTTCTAATTGTCTTACATCATTACCAGAAGTTGATGCTATATAATTAATAACTTCATCATTTATTTCTTTATTAATTCTTTCACCTTTAATTTTTTTCTTAATAATTTCTACTTTTAATTCAAATTCTGGTGGCGATATATTAACTTCAAGTCCCCAATAAAATCTAGTAGTAAGTCTATTTTCAATCATTTTTAAATCATTTGATGATCTGTCAGATGAAATAATAATTTGCTTATTATTATTATATAAATAATTAAATATATGGAAGAATTCTTCCTGAGACTTCTGCGCTGTTGATAGAAATTGTATATCATCAACAATCAAAACATCAATATTACGATATTTATTTTTAAAATATGCTGTATAATCCATTTTGTTATCAAATTCATTTTTTCTAACGAGCCCCGTAAAATCAGTTAAAAACTGATCACAAGTAACATATAATACCTTCATTTTCTTAACATCTTTAATATAATTTCCAATTGCATGCATCAAATGAGTCTTACCAAGGCCACTATTTGCATATATAAATAAAGGATTATAGGTATATCCAGGATTTTCAGCAACAGCAAGAGCAGCAGCCTGTGCAAAAGTATTCGCTTTCCCTACTACAAAAGTATCAAAAGTATAATTTTTATTTAAATTAGAATCTACATAATATTCTTTTTCATTATCTAATAATTCAACATCTTCTTCTTTTTTAAATTCAACTGTATCTAAATTATCTGATAATATGAAATTAACGTCTTCAATAAAAATATCAGAAAAACTATTATATTTATCAATAATAAGGCTTTTATAATTAGTTTCTAAATGATTTTTGTATAATGTATGAGGTACCAGCAATCGTAATTTATTGTCTTTAATATCAATAAATTCTAAATTTTTAAACCAAGTAGAAAATGAAAGAGATGATATTTCTTTTTCAATGTTAGATAAAGTTTTAGTCCATGCATCATTCATATCCATTAATCCCCCACTTGATTTTTAAGATTTTCTAATTTCATTTTAATATAATAAAAATTTAAACTCAATACCTTATTTTTTATCAACAGTTTATCAACAAGGTTATCAACAACTTATTGACATGTTTTTCATTAATATCTAATATAATAATCAAGTTATAAACAAATTTCAATAATAAAGTTTATAAACATGTTTAAAAAGTTATAAACACGTTGTTTATTTTGTTGATAAAATTTAAATTACTTGTTTTTATTGACATTTACCTGCTTTTGAAAGTATAATTATAAGCGAAATTGTTTGGAGGTGCAAAAATGAAAAGAACATATCAACCTAATAAAATAAAAAGAGCTAAAAAACATGGATTTTTTTCAAGGATTAAGTCTGGAGTTTTAGGTCGCAGAAGAAGAAAAGGAAGAAAAATTTTATCAAAATAACATCCACTGAAATCAGTGGATTTTTGATATATGGAGTGATTTGATGAAAAAAATTAATATAGTTAGAAAAAGTACTGATTTTACGAGGATAATTCACAAAAAGCATTCTAAATCTAACAACTTATATATAATTAATATTGAAAATAATACTGATAATATTCCAAAATTTGGTATAGCGGTTCCTAAAAAAATAGGTAAGGCTGTAACGAGAAATAAAATTAAAAGACAAATAAAAAATATTATTGATAATAACAAATTTATATATGAAAAAAACATAAATTATATTATAATAGTTAGACAGGGGATAGAGTCTGTAAATTATTTAGAAAAAGAAAAGTCCCTTATAGAATTAATGAATAAAATAAAGGAGAATCTATGAAAAAGAACAAACTAAAATTTTTAATTATAATTTTGGTAACTTTTATTCTTTGCGGTTGTACACAGGCATTAAAGGATAAGGATAATAAAATTATAGTTAACGAAAAAACGGGTCAATCAATTACAGAAAATGTTATGTGTCGACCAACAGATAAAGAAGTGCTTGCCAAATATGAAGAAAATGAAGTAGATCTTTCTAAATTGCCGGAATGTGAAGATATGGAAGTTTGGGGCGAGTATGAGGGAATCTGGACTAATATTTTTGTACGTCCTTTAGCATATGTAATTGTAAAAATTGGTAATTTTGTTAAAAGTTATGGTTTATCACTTATTATAATGACTATTTTAATAAGAGTAGCACTATATCCTATCACAAGAAAGACAGCGTCACAGTCAGAAAAAATGAAAGATGCTCAACCAGAATTAGCAAGATTAGAAGAAAAATATAAAGATAAAACATCTCAAGAAGAACAAATGCAAAAATCTCAAGAAATGATGGCAGTATATAAAAAATATAATATAAATCCTGTTTCAGGATGTTTATTTGCATTTTTGCAATTACCAATATTCTTTGCATTTTTAGAGGCAATAAATAGAGTACCTGCAATATTTGAAGAAAACTTTTTAGGAATATTTCAAATGGGGACAACGCCATGGGTAGGAATAACAGGCGGAAATTATGTTTATATAGTATTAAATGTCTTAATTGCAGCGGCAACATTCTTCTCATTTAATAATACAACTAAAGATACAGCAGCAATGGGTAATCAAAAACAAACAAAAATGATGACAATTTTTATGACAGTGTTTATAATATTTATGTCGTTTAAATTACCAGCAGCAGTGGCAATTTATTGGATAATATCAAGTTGTTTCACAATATTACAAAATATTTTAGTGAAAAGAGGTAAGAAGAAAGATGATAGAAAAGCATAATTATAATGGGAAAAATAAAGAAGAAGTATTAGAAAAAATCAAAGAAGAATTAGGTAAAGAAGAACAAGATTTAGTACTAGTACAAGTAGAACAAAAGAAGACACTTATTAGAAAAAAAGAAGAATATATTGTCTATCTAAAACAAGATATTAATGATTTTATTAAAACAAAGATAAGTGAAATAATAGAAAATATGGGTTTAACTCCTCAACTTGAAACAAAAGTAAGAGAAGATAATACAATATTTACAGTTAGATCAGACAATAATGCTATCCTAATTGGCAAAAATGGTAGAACTATTAATGCAATTCAAACTTTAATAAGATCTATGTTATATAAGGAAATAAATACCAGTTATAATTTTACAGTAGATGTAAGTGATTATAAACAAAAGAATCAAGCTAGAATAGAACGTCTTGCTAAATATACTGCAAGAGATGTTGCAAGAAGTAAAGTAGCAGTATCCCTTGAGCCAATGAATTCTTATGAAAGAAGAATAATTCATAGTATTTTATCAGATTCAAAAGATATTGAAACAATATCTGAAGGTGAAGAACCAAACAGATACGTAGTTATCAAACCAAAAGGGGAATAGTCCTCTTTTTCTTTTGTATTGAAAAAACTCATAATTTATATTATAATAGGAACGATTTAGAGGTGGAAGCATGAATGATACAATAGCAGCAATATCAACATCTCTTGGAGTAGGGGCTATATCGGTTATAAGAGTAAGCGGGCCAGATTCCATAAAAAATGTTGATAAAATATTTACTCAAAATCTATTAAAAAAAGAAAGCCATACAATTAGTTATGGTTTTATTCGTGATAAAAAAGAAAAAATAGATGAAGTATTAGTATCAGTCATGACATCACCTAAAACATTTACCAGAGAAGATGTTGTTGAAATATCTTGTCATGGAGGAGTAGCAACAACTAAAAAAATATTATCACTTCTTCTATCAAATGGGTGTCGTTTAGCAGAACCAGGAGAATTTACTAAAAGAGCATTTCTAAATGGCAGAATTGACTTAATAGAAGCTGAAGCAGTTATGGATTTAGTATCAGTAAAAAGTGAAGAAGCAAGAAAACTAGCAATTAATAATTTACAAGGACAAACAACAAAAGCAATTAGGATATTAAGAGATAATCTTTTAGATTTAATAGCATCAATTGAGGTAAATATTGATTATCCAGAATATACAGACATAGAAGAGATTAACAACCAAAAAGTAAAAGTATTGATGGCAGATATTAATGGTAAGTTAAGCAATATACTTAAAAATTCTAAAGATTCTCGTTTAATTAAAGAGGGCATAAATATAGCCATAGTAGGACGTCCTAATGTTGGTAAAAGTTCTCTTCTTAATCGTATTCTTGATGAAGATAAAGCAATTGTAACTGATATTGCAGGAACAACAAGAGATATAGTAGAAGGAACTATTACATTAGATGGAATGCTTCTAAACTTTATAGATACAGCAGGAATTAGAAAAACAGAAAATGAGATAGAAAAAATGGGTGTTAAAAAGTCTTTGCAAAAAATAGACGATGCTGATTTAGTATTAATGGTTCTAAATAGCAATGAAGCACTAACTAAAGAAGATGAAGATATTTTAAATGATATTAAAGATAAAAGAAAACTATTCGTTTTAAATAAAAATGATCTTGAAAAGAGAATAGATGAAAATAAATTAAATGGTGTAATAGTACATACAAATACACTAAGTAAAGAAGGAATTGATAAATTATTAAACAAGATTAAAGATTTGTTTGATTTTGATAATTTATCATCTAAAGACTTTAATTATTTATCAAATATAGATCAAGTAGCAAAATTAGAAGAATGCCTAAAACTATTAAATGAAGTAGAAGAAGGTATCAAAAATGAAATGCCAATTGATATGATTGAAATAGATATAAAAAGTATTTGGAATAGTTTAGGTGAAATTATTGGTGAAAGTTATACAGAAGAGTTATTAGACAAACTATTTAAAAACTTTTGTTTAGGCAAGTAGGTGACTAACTATCAGAAGTCAAGAGAAATTGATGATTTCTTTAAAAAATAAA
>DAOPMC010000013.1:8121-31407 GCA_035392025.1 Bacilli bacterium | reverse complement strand
AGTGAGACATTTTCTAAAGATAACACTTAAGACATTATCATAAGATAAACATAAATTAAATTATTACTTGGTTCAAAAGATTGACAAAATGATAAAATTATATTATATTTATATTGTCCTTTTTAGGGGTGTAGTTCAGTTGGTAGAGCGTTGGTCTCCAAAACCAAATGTCGTGGGTTCAAATCCTACCACCCCTGCCATAAGGAAAATAGACGAATAGAAATATTCGTTTTTTTTAATGTGTTTATGTTACAATTTATCTTGAAGGAGATAAAAAAATATGGAAATAAAAGAAGTAGTTTTAAAAAGTGCTAACCCATTAGAATATGGAGATGAAGTTGTGCGTTGCCGAGTAATTCAAAATGTTGATATTAATGCATATCTTGATACAATACCTGGGGATAGGGAAATAATTGCAACTAAAATAGCTCCTATTAGTGCAAGAACTGGTGTTGTTGGAGAAGAAGTACATACTGTGTTGTATACCTATAGAAATGGTAAAAAATATGTGTTGAGTGAAGAAAATAGCATTGTAAAAGAAAGAGATATGGGAGATGAGACAAAAAAGCCTGATATAGTTGTTACTAATATACAGAGTACTTCAAATGAACAATATGTTGTTAAAGCAAATAAATTTGCACAAATGTATGCACCCAATTCAGATGGAACTTTCACTCCAAATCCAGATGAAAGATTATTGAGTCAAGTTGATGAAGATATAATTATAATAACTGCTTGGGGAAGTGAAGCTGTTTGTTTAGCAGGCTCATATATAGTAACATATAATGCTGATGAAAATGATTTTAACACAATTGAACAAGGTGCATATGAATCAACTTATGCTGCATCTAATGCTAAAACCTTATAATATTTATTTTGTTAAACATAGTTGTTGATTTAGAAGTTTATCTTGAACTAATTTCTGAATGAATTGCACTATCGTATCATTGAGTGATTAATAATTAGGGGATTAAATTTTTATAACAAAAAAAACAGATAGACTTATTTTTCTATCTGTTTTTCTTCTACTTCTTTTGATTTTTCAGAAATTATGTTTTTATTAGCATCTACTTTATTTCTTTTTTTAACGGTGATAGTTAATACTATTAATATAATTACTATGGCAACTCCGCAAATTATAAAAACACTGTAATCTTTTAATCTTGATAAGTTGATATTTGATGTGTCATTTATATCATCACTAAGAAGTGGTTCAGTATCTTCACTCGGAATATCTGTGATAGTGGGTATAAAAATAATCATTCTAGCTTCATCGCCACTACCAGTTTGAATTACTATTTTATCGGTAAATGTAGCTGGATTAAAAACTATTTTATTAAAGTTTTCTGCGTATACTTCAGCAGTTGCTTGGTTGGGGCCAGATTCTTCGTAGATGGTAACTCCTGTTCCCTCAAAGATAAAGAAATATTCTTGACCTGATGAAAAATCATATTTGCCAATTTGTTTTAATATACCAGCATCAAATGTTATAGTACAACCATCATCATTAGAACAAAATTCAGGTAAAACATATTCTCCTTCTATAACTTCATTATTAATGCTACTTAGTTTTTTAGCATTATCACTAATAGTTATAGGAAGCGAAGTTAATGCCTCTGCACCAAAAGGTAATATTAATATAACACCTAGTAAAATTGTAAAAAAATACTTTTTCATATATCCTCCTCGTATACTATTATATCACAAAGCCATTAAAATATATGTTATTTATTTTGCAAAATTATCTGCTAGTGATATAATAAAAATATAATGAAATAAGGAGGAAAAAAATGAGCAGATTTTGTGCAAATTGTGGCAAGGAATTACCGGAGGGAGCTGATGTATGCATTGAATGCGGTAAAACAGTGGTAAAAGAAAATATGCAAAGCCCTACTGTTAATGTCAATGTTCAAACAAATAGTACTGATGTTTCACCAAAATCTAGATTAGCAGCATTTTTATTGTGTACGTTTTTAGGTGGCTTGGGAGTACATCGTTTTTATGTTGGTAAAGTTGGCACTGGTATTTTATGGTTACTTACTTGTGGCGTATTTGGTATAGGTGTTCTTATTGATTGGATTATGATTCTATGTGGTTCATTCAAGGACAACGATGGTAAAGTAATTACTGATTGGAATGCTTAAAAAGATATTTATTATCTTTTTTTTATGTCGTATTTTGTTTGCAAACATTCGATATTGTGTTATACTTTTAATAGGATAATGTGCTAAAGAAAGTATTGTTATCTTATGAGTGAGGATTATTGTTATAGTGAAGAAGAAAGTTAAGAATATAAGAAACTTTTTTAATAAGCATCTTAAAGATATTAATACTAAACAAAAAATTATTATATGTTTAATTACTTTTTTGATTGTATTATTTACATGCGGAATTGTTTTTAGTAGATATGCATATACGGGATTAAAAAACATGTATTTTAATTCTAAAGGATTTTATTTTAATAGTGATAAACTTACTGAAACAACATCTACATATCAACTTGATAATTGGTCTGGTGTTGACAGCTATACAATTATCGTTAATATGAATAGTAGAAAAAATAATTTAATTGCAGCCAATATGAATATTTTATATACTATCAACTATACGTGTCCATCTACTGTAATATGTCAGGCTACTCAAGCAAGTGGAACCATACCATCGAGCACTAATGTTGATGATTTTACAATTGTTGTAACACCAAATGCAAATTTTGATGATGGAGATAGTGTTACGGTTTATGTTGAAACATCTTCAACTAGTCCCTATGAGAAGACTTTATCTGCAAATTTCACATTAAATGTTGGTCAAATGGGACTATCATATGAGGTTACTGACGATATTAATCATCCATATTTAGAGATAAGAATTACAAATACGCTTGATTATTATACAGTTCTTACTGTATTTGGGAATTATAATGTCAATGATAGAATTGATATTACAACATATCGGGGGTTAACTAGCGCACAACAAGCAAATTGTGCATCAGCAACTATAACTTTAGCGTTTAATCCTGCAGATGTTTTGCTAGATATGACTAGTGCATCCTATTTAAAAAAGGAATCTCAAACGACCACAACTATAAATAATTATCAGTATATTAATAGCTTTACTTTTAAAATAGAAGCTATTTCCAGCGAAATTGTAAAATTTTATAAAACAACGCCAGCAAATAATTATACATATCCAAATGAAACGAGTACACCTTCTGTAATTACGTTCTCAGCAGTATATTAAAAAATAAAAAAATGATAGGAGGTTAATACTATGAGTGTTAATGTTATTGAAAAGTATGTTAATTTTTCAGAAAAGAACATAATACAATATGCAAGAATAATTCTTGATAGCAAGTATGAAAAGTATTTAGTACAAGAGTTTTGCAAATTTTACATTGATGCTTATTTTTATCAACTATCAGGTGATTTAAGTGTTAAACAATATTTAAAAAATAAAGTTAGTGAAATTGAGGATACTACATTATATTATGAAAGTGACGTACAATTAAATTATGATGCGGTGAAACTGGCAATTGAACTTGATCAAAAATATGAGATTACTAGGGAAACAATTAATAGGGTTAATGAATTTAGAAAAGAAAAATTGAAAACTGATGAATTAATCTCTGAAACTAATCTACTAGAAAAATTAAAAGAGGCAATTGATAGAAAAAAAGATTTTTTACAAGCGTTTCAAAGCGAATACTTTGAATTAGCATACGATGATACAAGTAAGAAAAACTTATATTGGGTAGAGATTAAACATCATATTAAATTTCCAGAATTATATAGCGAATTTGCAATCAAAAAAGCATTTAATAGAGATTTAATCAATGAACAAAAGATGTTTGTTATATATTATTTACTTAGTATTCAAATAATTAAAGATTTACATAAAAGGGACTTAGAAAAAGAATATTTAGTAGATTTTGATTATACAATTTTTGAAAAGAAAATGAAAAGTAAAAGATTACTGGATATAGTAGATAATGAGATTGCAAAAGATAAAATTTCATTTATATTGCCATTTGAAGAATATTTAAAAAGTACAGATGACATAAAGGATATGATAAAAGAAGGATATAATTTTGCAATATTAATAGATGATAAATACGAGGATAATCCTGCAAATAATATGATGGTTAAATTATTTAAATATATAATTATAGTAGATGATAAATATCATTATGATGGTATGAAAAGTAATGATAATATTGTAAAAATTTAGAGAAAGAGGCGATTTTGTGGATACATTTGTAAGATTTTTATATGAATTTTTGTCACAATTCTTTTCAGGATTTGTAGCATTCTTTAAAGGATTTTGGGAAGGCATTAAACAATCATTTAAGATCTCCAAGTATATTTCTATTATCAATGGTTATAAAGCTAATTTTAATGGAGCAGAATGGGTTTTTGTAGTTCTTGCTATTCTAATTATGTTAATTATTATTGGTGGAATTATATTCTTAATAGTTTTCTTAATCAGAAAGTATATTAGATTTAGAAAAACTATAGTAGAACAAGAGTCATTATTAGAAGAAATTGCAACTTTAAATAGTGAGGTTGCAACTATGGTTCAGGAAAAACAAGATATTCTAGCAATGAAAGTTTCACAATTAGGATTAAAACCAGGCGAAGAAGCTACTGAAGAGGGGAGCTCTTCTTCCGAAGGAGAAACTGATGAAGTTGATCAAGGCGTTAGATTCCCTAAATTAAATGATATTGATGTTGAATTTGAAAATTATAAGATTCAAAATTATAACAATACATTTACATTACCAGAGTTAGTTGAACTATTTAGAAACTTTGCAGCAGCAAAATTAAGACTATATTATAGTAGTGATATGATTAGATTATTTATTTCAGCTCTAGCATCTACTAAATTAATAATTTTACAGGGTATATCCGGTACCGGTAAAACATCTCTTGCTTATGCCTGGGGAAAATTTTTGAAACATGATTCGTGTGTAGCATCAGTTCAACCGTCTTGGAGAGATAGAACAGAGTTATTTGGATACTTTAATGAGTTTACAAAAAAGTTTAACGAAACAGAAGTTTTAAAAGAAATATATATGGCAGGGTATACTGATGATATATATACAGTTATCCTAGATGAGATGAATATCTCTCGTGTTGAGTATTACTTTGCCGAGATGCTATCTATTCTAGAAATGCCTAATAAATCAGAATGGATTGTTGAACTTGTTCCTAGCAAATGGAAAAGAGATCCTAAAAAAATTATAAATGGTAAATTACAAATTGCATCTAATGTTTGGTATATTGGTACTATCAATAACGATGACTCAACATTTATGGTTACTGATAAAGTTTATGACCGTGCTATGCCAATAGATATTAATGATAAAGGGCAAGTATTTGAACCAATTGATACAGAAGCTCAAGATATAAATTATACATATTTAAATAAATTATTTGAAGATGGTATGGCAGAAAATACAATATCAGAGGTAACACTAAATAAAATAACTGAGATGGACGATTATGTAATTAAACATTTTAGAATAGCATTTGGTAATCGTATTGTTATGCAAATGAAAAAGTTCACACCAATTTATGTTGCATGTGGTGGAACTGAGGTTGCAGGGATAGATTACTTTATGGCAAGAAAGGTATTAAGAAAATTTGAACAGTTAAATGTTTCTTATATAAGAGATGAGATAGATGGATTCATTGTTTTTCTTGATGAAAAGTTTGGCAAAGGTGCAATGAAAGAGTGTGAGGAATACTTACTAAGACTTAAAAAATTAACATAGGAGGTGTATTATGGGACAACTTGATGTATTTGATTTATATCATAGATCAGACGGTAGTCAAATTGAGAGATTTAATAATAAAATCAATTCAACTATGAAAGTTAAAACTGACTATAATAAAGTTGAATGTGATTATGAATGGTTAGAAAAAATGGAAGCTACTATCCAATATTTAGATAATATTTTGAGAAATCCTAACCGTTTCATAATTAATGAAGAAGATGTTGTTAAAATTGAACTGGCTCGAAGAATTACACCTGAAAGTATTAAGCATCTTGCAAGAAATACTAACTTTATTCAAGATATTAAAGAAGATGGTTCAGTGCAACCATCTAAAATACTTAATATCAATAAAGAGGAAAGTTTTAATACCTATGAAAATAGATTTATTTATAGTTTAGTTAAAAATATGAGATACTTCCTTGATCGTAAAAAAAGAGACTCTATAGTAGAATCATCTTTTAAGAATAACAAAAATATTGAATATAGTGCATCAGGCAAATTAGGTGAAGAAAAAGTTGATGTAGCATTAACTTTTAATTCTAAACTGGATTCAAAAGATGATGGTAATGGCGCTAATAGCATAAATACAAGAATTGCAAAATTAGAACTTCAAATGGCAGATTTAACTCATTCAGAAGTATATAAGAACTTAGATAAGATGCATATTGCGCTTGTTACTTCTCCAATAAAGAAAACTAATGTAATACTTAAAAATGTTAATTTTCAGTATGCTGTTGCGTTATGGAATTACTTACAAGAACATACTGATTCATCAGTTAAACAAGTGAAAGATAAAAAGGATTATGTTGAAACAGGACAAATGAAAAAGTATATTGATGAGACTATTATGCTAGATTATCTAGTAGTTGATAGCATCAATAAACAAGATAAAAAAGCTAAGATAGATACTGAAGAAGTCTCAGAAAAATTGGTTGCTAACATGGTAGAGAAATTAATAGATGTCAACGATTCTCTTAGTGAAAGTCAGTTAAAAGATATTGTTAGCAAGCAATTTACTGTAATTAAATATAAAGCAGTTGCTAACGATGCAGAGATTCAAAAGAAATTTAAACAATATTTAAATGAATTTATAGAAAGAGTAGAAGAAGTAAAATTATGAAGAAACTATTAGATAAAATAAGTAAAAATGATTTTTTGAGATTTACCTTTAAATTTATTAAAGTAGTTTTGTATGTACTAATTATATGTATTATGGCAATCATTTTAGTCCAGAGGTTTTCAAATAACAAAGTTTCAGTTGCAGGACTTAAAGTTTATACTATTTTAACAGGTAGTATGATTCCTAAATATAAAATAAGTGATATGATTTTGGTTAAAGAAGTTGAACCAGATAAAGTAAAGCTTCAAGATGATTTGGTTTATATTGGTGATGAAGGGGATTTCACAGGTAAAACAGTAGTCCATCAAGTAATAAATGTTAAAAAAGCTAATGGCAGATATGTTTTTACAACTAGAGGTATCGCCAATACCGCGGATGATCCTGAAGTTGATCAAGATCAAATAGAAGGGGTTGTTATATACAAACCTGTAATTTTAAGTTTTATATCTAGAATTCTTAATAATATATTTGGATTTTACTTTGGAGTATTAGTACCGGTTTGCGTTTTAATTTTTATTGAAATTATTCAATCAATAAAGGATAAAAAAGATAAAAAAGATGATGAGATAGAAGTGATATAAAGAAAGGAATAATTAAATATGAGCATTGTTGGTAAAGTATTTAAAAAATCAAAACTGGGTGGACTTTTAATATTAGCAGTTTTATTATCTGGCAATGTTTTTGCATGGTTTATATATTCTACTAGAGTTGATTCTAGTATCACAGCACATATTAGAGCTTGGGATATAGAGTTTGTTGCTGGCAATACACAGCTCTCTCAGGAGGTTACTTTTGAAGTAAATGAAATATATCCAGGAATGGTGACACATACGGATAGTATCACAGCGACTAATAATGGAGAAGGATCTGCTATGCTTGATTTTGAACTTGTTTCAGCAAGTATATTAGGTACAACATATATAGTTACATCAGATCTTACTAGTGATCAGTTATTAACTAGACTTCAGACTCAGTATCCATTTGTTATAAATCTTTTTACATCGGCGGATACATTAAATGCCAATGGAGGTTCAGGAACGTTTTCATTATCAGTTTCGTGGCCTTATGAATCTGGTGATGATGTTACTGATACTTATTGGGGCAATGCAGCTTATGAGTTTAGCGATCTAAACCCATCTGCATCTAGCATAACGATTGTGGCATTAGTAACAGCAATTCAATCAGAATAAAAAATACATTTTGTATTTTTTTTTGAAAAAAGACACGCGAAAAAAACTAGAAATTCTAGTTATTAAGATTCCTAATGAGATTGAATAAACGATATATTTACATCCATAGATGCAGTAGGCGTTTCACTTAAAGCAGCCTCTGTATCTGCAGAATTATCCATGTCTTGAGTATTAGCATCATCATTCCATAGAACAAAGATTCTAATTGTTGTAGTTGTGGACCCATAAGCGATAGTACCTGTAATGTTTTCATTATAATCTGTAAAATTATAAATAGTACCACCATTTATTGAATATCCAGTAGAAACTAAATCACTAACACTACTAGTTGCACCAGCTAAAGCGGAAATTGAATAATCAAAAGATAGATCAGTATTAGTGGAATCAATTACTAAGTCAAAATATCCAGTGGCAAGGGGTGCTATAACGTTACTTGCCATATCTGTTGTTCCAGCAAATACTGGAACTATCGTATTAGCAGCAAGAGAACCACTTGTAATATCAGCGTTATTTACTAATATTTTCCATCTAGCAATAGTCATGCTTGAAGTACCACTTACACTATTAACATATTTAGCAAAGGTTTCTTGCATGAAAGTCATACATATTAAAAGAGAAACACAAGCTAACATTAAAACAATTTTTTTAATTTTAAACATAGTATTCCTCCTTTTCTACCTTTATATATTATATATTATCATTAGCGTAAAATGATAGTCAATTAGACAGTAAAATATATTTAAAATTTGACATAAAATTTGTCATTTTTTGAATATATATTTTTATAAAAAAACCCGCATAATTTGTCGTGTTTTGTTGATTAAAAAAAATAGTTATGTTAAAATGATATTTATAGTAGAGTAGATTGGAATGATACTATATGGCAAATGAAGTAACAATTAGTGCTGATAAAATAAAAAAACGTGAAAAAAGATTTAAAATTCTTAAAAGAGTTTTACTTCTTTTGTTGCTTTTGCTTTTATTTATCTATTTGTTTTTAAGTTTTGTCTATAATGGAGGCCATTTTACAATTACTCTAGATAGATCATTTGCACTTGAACAAGGACTAGTATTATATGATGATCTTAAATATAAAGAGCCACAGGTTAAACTTAGCGCTGGTAAAATTGATTTTATGGATAACATTTCTATTAAGTGGATTCCAAGTAATATTGATGATGAAGCTGATGGTATACACAATGGAGATAATTATATAGCATATACATTCTATGTTGAAAATACTGGCAAGGATACAATCAATTATTGGTCAGAACTAATAATCAATGATGTTATTAAAAATGTTGATGATGCTATTAGAGTAATGATTTTTGAAAATGGTGAAAAGACAATTTATGGAAAAATTAATGCACTAGCTGGTCAGCCTGAAAAAGATTGTGAACCATTTTTCTCAGATGATTCAATATTTGTAAGATTACGAGAGGATATAAAACCAAATGAAATTGATAAATATACAATTGTCATATGGTTAGAGGGCGATGATCCTGATTGCCTTGATGATCTTTTAGGGGGAGAAATAAAATTACATATGGAAATTAGAAGTGAACATTTAGAGGATAAATTATATGAGTAATAGGAAAAAAGAAAGAACAAGTCTTTTACTAATTGTATTTTTGATGTTTTTAACGGCAATTGCGTTAAGCACTACGACTTATGCATGGTTTTCGGCTAATAAAATGGTTACTATTGATTCATTTGATATTAAGGTGGCAACAGTTGGTGGAATTGATATATCAGCAGATGGAAAAGAATGGGGATATATTCTTAGTACTGCTGATTTAATTGAAGTTAACAGCACAACCTATCCCAGCGCAGTTAATCAATTTCCAGAATATATAGAACCAGTATCAACTGGGGGAAATATTAATGCTAATGGGCGCTTAGAAATGTTTTATGGAACCGCTTCTACTGAAAATGAAGAAACAACCTTAACAGCAACGCAAAGTACTGAACAAGCAGGATACGGAATTGAAAGTAATGGCAAGTTTATAGCATTTGATATTTTTCTAAAAACAGCATCAACTAAGGAATTATATTTATCAAACATATCAGGAGTTGAGGCTCTTTTAGAAAATGAAGATGATGAAAGTGTTGGAATTGAAAATGCTTTTAGAATCGCCTTTGTAATTGAAGGAAATGTAGCAGACGGAACTAATTTAAATACTATTCAGTCCCTTGCCGGTGCTACTAGTAACAATTTATATATATGGGAGCCTAATTATGATACACATACTTCATCTGGTGCAGATAATGCCCATGCAACATATGGAATAACAGTTAATGAGACAAACGCACCAAGACTTCCATATGATGGCATAATTGATACAATTGTAACAGGGGATAATGTATTATTATCTACTGCTAATAAAAATAATTTTCCAACAAAATTTAAAACAGTTAATATTTCTTCAGCAACAAGAAAAAATGAAAGTAATTTCACATCAGCATTTACAATAAATGAAGGTATTACTAAAGTTAGAATGTATATTTGGATTGAAGGACAAGATGTAGATTGTGAAAACGATGCATCATTAGGAGGAGCAAGATTTTTCTTACAGCTTACAACAACTCCAGCATAATTACAAAGTGAGGTGGTAAACATGAAAAAGTTAAAACGTTTAGTTTTTGACTATAGGATGAGAATTATATCAGTAATTTTCATTTTTGCCGTTTTAACAACATGTGTAATCGCTTATCTTAGAACATATAGTGAATATGTTTCAAATCCTAACAATTTAAATGGTGTAATAGGAAATACGATATATATAAATGATGCCGATGAAGATTGGTATTATTACATGGGACAAAATTATACTTATAGCAGTGATGGTACGCTTCCAACATTTGCCGATAAAGGAATATATGATGATACTAATCTAGTAGAAACTCAAATAACTTATTCAGGAACAGATGTAATTTATGAAGACACTGGATATACATCTCTTAATGAAAGACAAAGTAATTATGTATACTATAAATATTATCCGGTATATGATAATGGAACGGAATCGACAAGTGATGATTATATTTTAATAGAACTTATTGATAATCCTTATACAGATAGACCTGATGATTTAGGATTTAATGGATGGATTACATCATACCAAGGGGTAACAACGAGCTATGACTCAGTTTATTATGAACGCTATGCTAAAGTTCCTGTTACATATGCTAGTGGTAAACCGAGCAAGATAACGATAACTTTTAATGCAAGTTGGACAATAGCATCAGTTGGTACTATGACTAATAGTTGGAATAATGCATTTTCCGGGTTAAAAGATGCAGGTATGGCAACAATCACCGTTTCTCAAAGAGTTTATGATTATAACTATGATATGAGTGACTATTATACTCAGACAACTATTGCTAGATATGAGTACTATGAAGGATACTACGATTATTATGGAACCTTATATACATCTGGATCAGGATATTGTACTAGCCTTCGAGGGTGTACTGTATATGAAAAGATGACTGGACAAATTTATAATTCTAATACTACTTACTATGAAGTTTCATCAGGTTATATGCAAGTACTTAATCATAGTACTATACCATTTTCTTATTCTGATGAATGGGCAGAACCATTTGAGTCTACTACTAATATGGCAGGTTTTTACCGTGCAGAAACAATTAGTTATAATTCGTCATTGATAGGATATTATGATTCAAATGGGAATGCTTTAAGCGGGACATGTGGTAGTACGACATGCACATATTATAAATTAATTCAGTATTATAATAGTAATAATGATCTTGAGTTAGCGGAGATGAATAAAACTTATTATTATTTAGTAACTCGTGATACTAATATTATTTATATGACTAGTAATGTTTCAGGTTCTTGGGACAATTATACAAAACCATTCACTCTTACTAGCCTACACAATGGTACAAAAGCAAATATTACCTGGACAACAAGTTCTGCAGCTGTCAATTGTTATGCTGATACTAGAATTGAAAATTTAACTATCAATGATGGAAGAGGCTATGCTTACAACACATCGCCAACTAACTATACGGGCAGAATCAAATACATATATGGTAATTACTATAATTTAAAAATAGGGCGTGGTATTGCACAAAGCGGTAGCAATGGAACAGCTGTTGCAGTTATTGGTGGAGATAACAATGCAACAGGGAATTCAACCATTGGCAGTGCTAGCAATCCCAAAAAATACAAACTAATTATAGAAAGCGGCTTCTATAGTTCTTTAGCTATGACTAATGGGGCATCAGGCAATACATCATATCACAATACTATATATGTTGCAGCAAAAGCAATATATGGTAATGATTATGATCGTATAATAAACAATAATGATGGATTAATTGTTTATTATTGTGCATCTGGTAGTTGGAGAGGACAATATCGTTCTACTAGTAATACTACTGTTATGTTTGATTTAATTCTTAAAAGTGGTCAATATGGTTCAGGCAAATATGATGATACAGCGGGAATTTATGTTGGAGGTCGTATGGGTGGAACACACTATGCGGCTAAAAGAGCAAAAATTGAAGGCGGAGTTATTTATAGCTTGATTGGAGGACCATTAACAGCCAGTTCACAAGCTGATTACAACGATACATATATTGCAGTAACCGGTGGGACAATTGATATGATTATTGGTGGAGCTGGACAGACAGCGACCTATGGGAATAGACTTGTCCAAGTAACTGGTGGAACAATAAACTATTCTGTTTTTGGAGGAAGTAATGGTTCAAATGGATCATCTGGAGACGGAACAGTAAATGGAGACTCATTTATATATATAGGTGGAGTAGCAATTGTTGGAGACAGTACCTTAGTTTTGAATAATTCTACTTTACATGGTGCAGAGGCTGGTAGCATATTTGGAATTGGAAATGGGAATAGTTCTAACTCAACAATTGGTTCATCAGATAATTCATATGTTGTTATTGCTGACAGTGCAATAGTCAGAAGATCAGTTTATGGTGGAGGAAATTATGGTGCAACGGGAGTAAGCTCTTCTTCAAATATAACAACCACGGAAATTAAAATCATTGGTGGTTCAATAAACGATTCAGTTTATGGTGGCGGAAATAATAATGGTTCTGGTTCGTCTTCTAAAACTTCAACAATTAATATTGAGATGACTGGAGGAACAGTAAGTGGTTCAGTTTATGGAGGAAGTAATATCGATGGAACAGTTTATGGTTCATCAACTGTAAACATTTATGGAGGAACAGTAAGTGGTTCAGTTTATGGTGGAGGTAAAGGTGGAAACACCTATTCATCAGGTACAGATGGAACTTATGTTTCAGGGACTACTTCTGTTACAGTTGGACACGCTTCAATTACAACATATACAGGGCCAACAGTAAGTGGTTCAATTTATGGTGGCAGTGCTTATGGTACAGTAGGTGGGACAGCATCAAATAACACATATACTAATAATGATACTTCTGTTACTGTAAATAGAGGAACAATAACAGGATCTGTTTTTGGCGGAGGTCAAGGAAGTTCAACATACACTCCTTATGTTAAGGGTGATGTTGTTGTTGATATAAATGGTGGAACAATTGGAAATGTTTATGGAGGATGCGATTTAGCAGGCTCTCCTAGTGGAACAGTTCAAGTTTATATAGATGGTGGAACGGTAAGCGATTGTGTTTATGGTGGTGGAAACCAAGCAGGAGTAGACAGCACATATGTTTATTTAAGAGGTGGAACTGTTAGTGGATCTGCATATGGTGGGTCTAATGCAGCTGGTGCAACAACTACTCGTGTTTACTTACAAGGTTCAACTGTTACTGATATATATGGAGGTTCAAATGCTAGTGGTATCGTTACTACTTCTAATGTAACTACATCAAGTGGAACAGTGGGAACTATTTATGGTGGAAATAAGTCTGGTGGTTCAACAACAACTACTAATATAACGACAAATGGTGGAAATATCACTACTATTTATGGTGGAGGTAAAGGTGTAACGGGAGGTAATGGGACAGCAGCATCAGCAGGAATAACGCATGTTACATTAAACAGTGCTGCTAATACTATAACAGCAGTTTATGGTGGCGGTGAATCATCAAATGCAATCGAAACACATGTGACTTTAGCGGGAGCATCAGTTACAACAATATATGGTGGCTCAGATATTACTGGCACAGTTGGAGAATCCAATGTGTCTGTTAGTAGCGGAACAGCAGGTACTATTTATGGTGGCAATAATGCTGGTGGAACTACAACTAATACGAATGTTATAACAACAGGAGGAACTATTACTAATGTTTATGGTGGAGGTAAAGGTGTTGTTGGTGGAACTGGAACTGAAGCTTATTCATCAACTACAAATGTTTCTTTGACATCAACTGCAATTTTAGGTTCAGTTTATGGTGGTGGAAGTTTAGCAAATGTTACTGGGACAACTTCAGTAGGAATTTCATCATCTAATGTTGCAGGCAATGTTTATGGTGGTGGTGATGAAGCATCAGTAGGTAGTAATGTAACACTTTCAACATCAGGATCCACAATAAATGGTACTATCTATGGCGGAGGCAACCAAGCAGCCGTAGCAGGAACAATAACATCAATCATATCAAATACAAATGTTGGTGCAAATGTCTATGGTGGTGGTGATGAAGGAGCATCAAATTCAAGCGTTAGTTTAACAATAAATAATAATTCAGATATAACAGGCTCAGTTTATGGTGGAGGAAATCAAGCGGGCGTAACTGGAATTATCACAACTTCTATAACAGGTTCAACAATAGATGTTGATGTTTATGGAGGCGGTAATGCCGGTGCTGCAGGATCTGATACAAGTTTAACTATAAATACATCAACTATTTCAGGTTCTACTTATGGTGGAGGATATGGAGTAAGTGCAACAGTTGCAGGAGATGCCCTTATAGGATTAACTAGTACAAATGTAGTGGGCAATGTTTATGGTGGTGGCAATGCTGGAACAATAGGAGAAACAGTAACATTAACAACAACTGATTCAACAGTAGGTGGATCTATCTATGGAGGAGGAAATCAAGCAGCTGTAACAGGAGTTATAACATCGACTATATCAAATACAGATGTAGGTACTAATGTTTATGGTGGGGGAAATGCAGGAGCATCAAATTCAAATGTTAGTTTAACAATAAATAATGGATCTGATATAACAGGTTCAGTTTATGGTGGAGGAAACCAAGCGGCCGTAGCAGGAACAATAACATCAATCATATCAAATACAAATGTTGGTGCTAATGTTTATGGTGGTGGTAATGAAGGAGCATCAAATTCAAGCGTTAGTTTAACAATAAATAATGGATCAGATATAACAGGTTCAGTTTATGGTGGAGGAAATCAAGCGGGCGTAACTGGAATTATCACAACTTCTATAACAGGTTCAACAATAGATGTTGATGTTTATGGAGGCGGTAATGCCGGTGCTGCAGGATCTGATACAAGTTTAACTATAAATACATCAACTATTTCAGGTTCTACTTATGGTGGAGGATATGGAGTAAGTGCAACAGTTGCAGGAGATGCCCTTATAGGATTAACTAGTACAAATGTAGTGGGCAATGTTTATGGTGGTGGCAATGCTGGAACAATAGGAGAAACAGTAACATTAACAACAACTGATTCAACAGTAGGTGGATCTATCTATGGAGGAGGAAATCAAGCAGCTGTAACAGGAGTTATAACATCGACTATATCAAATACAGATGTAGGTACTAATGTTTATGGTGGGGGAAATGCAGGAGCATCAAATTCAAATGTTAGTTTAACAATAAATAATGGATCTGATATAACAGGTTCAGTTTATGGTGGAGGATATGGAGTAAGTGCAACAGTTGCGGGAAGTACGGATGTTGATATAATTGCCACAAATGTAACAGAAAATATTTATGGTGGTGGTAATGCAGGTGTTGTTAGCACTGGAACTAATTTATTTGTATCAAGTGGTACAATTACAGGCTCTATCTATGGTGGAGGAAATCAAGCAGCTGTAAATGGCACTGTGGTAACTACTATATCTGGAACAACGGTAGGCGGAAATATCTATGGTGGCGGTAATGAAGGAGCAGTTAATGCAAGTGTTAGCTTAACTATAAATACATCTTCTTCAATTTCAGGAAGTGTTTATGGTGGAGGAGATGCAGCGGTTGTAACCGGAACAGCAACAACTAATATTTCTAATACTACAATAGATGTAGATATTTATGGTGGTGGTAATGCTGCTAATGTAAATGGTGCTATTTTAACTACTGTAGCAGGAGATATTGTTGGTGGCAGCATTTATGGAGGCGGTAATGAAGGAGCAAGCAACTCAACTGTTGCTTTAAATGTGGCAACTTCAACAAATGTAACAGGAAGTGTTTATGGTGGAGGAAATCAAGCAGCGGTAATAGGCAGTGCGACAACAAATATATTAAATTCTACAGTAGGAGTTGATGTTTATGGAGGTGGCAATGCTGGTGCTGTTGGTGGTAATGTTACTTTAAACATTAATAACGCAACTATATCAGGTTCAGCATATGGGGGTGGTTATGGTGTAAGTGCTGCTGTAGCAGGCAGTGTGGATTTTGATTTACTTTCATCAAACGTTACTATAGATGTATTTGGAGGAGGCAATGCTGGTACTGTTGCTGGCAGCACTGATTTATATGTATCATCCGATATAATTGGTGGTAATGTCTATGGCGGTGGTAATGGTGCTACGGCCATTGTAACGGTTAATAATCTTTTAAATATAGATGGGACAACTATCATATCAGGTTCGGCATATGGTGGAGGTAATGCTGCGGCAACTGGTAATCAGTTAAATAATAATAGTTCAATTGGAATTATAAATGTCGCTGGTGCACAAATTGCAGGTGATGTTTATGGTGGCGCTAAAACTTCTAAATTATATGGTACGGCGTACACTAATATTGGAATTAATGCAGTAAGTACAACAGGTTTAATTTCTGATGATATTAGTATTACAGGAACAGTTTATGGTGGAGGAGATGCTAAACCAGCTGGATCAGATGAATATACATTTAACTTTCTAAGTGTTACAAATGGTACAGTGGTTACAATTGATGGATTAAATCACACTAATTTCTCAATAGATGGAAGTTTATTTGGAAGTGGTAATAACTCATCAGTTGATGGGGGAGCAACTTTATATATCAAAAATTATGGAACATTAAATAATTGTAAATACAATATTTCTATTCAAAGGGCAACGGTAGCGGTTATAGATAATTCTTGTATTGAAATAGAAGGAGCAGCCGATAGAACTCAAGAACTAAAAGATACACCATATACATTTAGTTTGATTGATGATTTAACAATTAAAAATAATACAACCCTTTATTTACAAACTATAACGAATAAACTGGCATCATTTACAAGTGCGGTTGATGTTAATGGCTCTGAGGTACTATCTGCAGTAGATATTGATAGCAATACTGGTGAAGTAACTCGTAATACTAATAATAGACTATATATTTGGGCGGGTGAAAATGTCAATATTTCACCAGATGCTTTTGTTGATACGGTTACAGGACCGGTATTTGGGATGACTTTCTTTGGTAGATATGATCATGATCGTGATAATAATATATATTCAGCATATTATGATAATTCAGTAGAAGCAGGAGATACTGCAACAACTGGAGAGTTAAACTACTTTAGTGAAGGAAGCTATGTTAAAGGATTACATAAAAGATTACCTAATTATACTGAACAAGATATTACAGTAGATGGTTTTTATACTAATCAAGAAGATAAAGATAATCCTGGAGTAATAGAAACTATCTATGTGGAACCAGAATTAGTAGGACAAAATCAAGAACATTATATTTGGACAATTGGAGAAGGTGTTACTAAGCTAACAGTAGACTTAACTGCATCAAAATATTCTACTTTAGGTGGTCAGGCTCTTACTCTAGATTCTTTCTATAAAGCAAATACAACGTTTACAATATTAGGCTTTTATTATAATGATTTTGATTCAAATGCTAGTTTGATTAATTCATCAACTATTCCAAGAATTGCTTCAACTTCAACAATAGCTGATAATAATATGGGTCTTGTTATGATGACTGGTACTAATGGTTGGTTAAACAGTGGAACAACTGAGTATTTTACTAATAATTCTAATCCTTATACTGGTACTACATATTATGAAAGTGATAACTCGGCAATAGCACCAACATTATATTTCTATTTATATCACTCTAAAAATTTAGGATCAGATGCTGATATGGGAACTGTCACTATTTCACTTTTAGTTGTGACTCCTGATAATTTGATTGAGAGCATTGTCCAAAGAGTAAATATTGAAGTCTCAATTTCAAGAGTTTTAATAACTGAAAATTACTATGATGCTGCAATTACTAGTGGTCAACAATATGAGATGTTTGTGACAACCCCAACTTCAATTAATGCAAAAAGTAGTTTTAGTACTTATTATTCACTTTATTCAGAGTCAACATCAACCATATATCAAAATGGGTATTATAGAGCTTTAACTTCAAATTATGCTCTTCCAGAAAATACTAGAATTACAATGATTGATTATTATGATATGAGTAATCCAGAATATTATTACTATGTTGTTACTGCTAGTGATGAGGCTGCTGCTTTAACTGAAATCTCCCAGCAAGGGGAGGCCTCATATAACTTATCATCGTTTATTCAAATGGGGAGTATTAATACGGGTAGTAGCACAACAACCTATCATTATGATGATGCTACCAAAAATGCCCTTTATTATGATAGCAATACTGGTGTTGCAATGGAAGAATTTATTTTCATTATTGATTTAAGTGAAACTAATATTGCAACCAATCATTCTAATTTATCACTTTTAATTGATCTAAGGCGTGTCTTTAATGGATCAGTAGTATCGGTAATGGGTGTTAATAATGAAATTGCCCGTTTAATTGTATATAATCTATATGCTAATAGTGGTGCAACAATTAATGTTGCTTCTTCATTGACACCATCAACTGTATATTTAGGAGATAATTCTACATTAAATGTAACTACTGATTTTGTATTAGCAACTGTTGGTGGGACAACTGTTCAAGATACAAGGTATTATGATCAGAAATTAGGTTTAAAAATCACATTTTTTAATGAAAATGGTGATCAAATCAATGGTTATGATTTAATGGGTGTTGCTTTGCAATACAATGGAATAGATCATTATCCTAGGATTGATGGAAGCTATAGAATAAATATTGCAAATAGAGTTGCTAATGCAAGCAGTAATATTACAGTAAGAAGTATCAATAGTAATTTATCTAGTGGTGTATATACTATTAATGTTGAAGCTTTTGGGTCTCCTGATGGTATTTATTATGGAGACATTAGTCCATCTAGTGCGACCCCAATAGACTTAACTGTTATAAACTCATTGTATGGACTTAAAGTCAGTTTAGCTTCAAATTCTAAAATTATTAATAAAACTACAGGACTTACTTTAAATGATAACAATGTTTTAGTATTCTACTTTAATTATTCATCTGGATTATCAAGTCCACAAATAAGAATGCATTTAGAAAGAAGAGACTATACTAACATATATTCAACTATGTATAATGATGTTAATTTACAAGACTATGTAACTAATAATCTAATTCCAGTAGGTAATGCTGAAGATTATCAATATTTACTTGTAAACAATCCAGGTGCTACTTTTAATATGATGCTATATTTAGATACTGATTTAGTCAGTGGAACTTACAAATTTGTATTTAGTTTATATGAAAATGGTAGCTACATTGGTGATGTAGAAGAGTATGTCGTAATAAAATAATATGATATAATGAAAATGGATGTGAAAAATATGAATGAAGAACAAATCAAAAGTATAAAGGATCAAGAATTAGTTAGTTTGTATAATGAGTTAATAAAAGAAATTGGCAATTTAGAAAAAGATCTAACTAAAATTAAAGAAGGTGATAAAAATGCTTGATAAATTTTTAAAAGAGATAGAGTCACTAAATGCATTTTTAAATGATATGCCTAAAACTAATGCTAAAAATAAGCAAGCTTACGAAAAAGAGCTAGTTGCAAGTATTAAAAATTTCAAAAAAATTAAAGAACAAGTTGTTAATGAGATTGATTTTAGATATTTAAAATATGAAAAAATTAAGCCAACTTGTTCTTTAAAAAAAGATCCTCAAATTGATGAAATATATAATAAATTAGAATTAATTAATTCTTTAAATACATCCTATGAAAAAAGCAATTTGGATAATGTTTTATATAATATAAATCATTTCTATAATACTAATTTATCTAAAGTAAATGATGATATTATTGAAGCCATAAAAATATTTAATGAAGCTGGTATTACTATCGATGCTAATGATTTTGATTATAGTATGTATGCGGTAGAATATATGAAAAATTATTTTTCTGAAACACAGCCAACGCTAATACAAATTAAGCCAATATTCGAAAAGATTTATTGGAAATGTCCTAATATTATTAAACACATTGATTTGAGTTTTAGAAAAATTTACTTAAAAAATACAAAAAAATTTGATAACTATTTTACAAAGAAATGCAAAGAAGATAAAATAGCAGATGAGAATAATTTAAAAGAAGAACTATTTAAAATAATAAAAGAAAAAGATAATTTAATTCATAATGATTTAGGATTATTACTTAAAAAATTTATTGATGGAGAGCGTGATATAAAGGATTTTCAAGAAGAAAAAATATTGCAACTTTATGCAATGTTTGTAAATGATAGTAACGCAGACATTAAGAAGTATGAAGCCCATAATAAAGATTTGCAAAAACTTATTTATTCATTAACCGAATACATAAATTATTTGAAATATTTATTTATTATTGAAGATATTAAAAAAATATATGAAGAAAAAGATAAATATAAGAATATTTGTAAAAACATGTTTAAAGATATTAATAAAGAAGAATCAAAATTATTTAAATTAAATAAAAAAATAATGAAAAAATCAAAGAATAATAAAGAAGATAATAACTTAAATATTTTAACAAATAATATAACTTTAAATATTAGTAATATGTATGAAGAATATGAAAAAAATTATTTTTGTGAAAAAGTTTCTATTTTAGTTAACGATAATACTACCATTTACGATGCATTATATTTAGCAGCATCATATGATGTTTATTTGATAGAATGTATCAAGAAAAAATATGATGGAATAACTGAAGAAGATATAGAAAAATTAATTATTGAACTTAAAGAATTTTTACTAAGCCCTTATAATTCTTTAATTGATAATATTGGCTTTAAAGATGAAGTTGATATACCAATAATAATATATGATCATTTTAAAATGCTTAATATTAAAATAACATCTGAAAGCATAAATGATAGTGAAATCCCTAATATTATACAAAAAGTTAATATTTTGCTTGAAAATTCGACAATTTTAAGTAATAATATAAGATATAGAGATATCTTATATATGATTGATGCCAAAAAGATAATCGATGATGAAAAAGAAAGGATTTAAAATACGCATGTTGCTAATTTAAAACATGTATGCTATAATTTTATTGGTGGTAATTGATGAAGAAAGGTTTTAAAATATTTTTAGGAGTTGTCGGGGGATTATATTTAGCAATTATTATATTTTTAACAGTTTGTCTATTAAATTATAATGACTATAATATCTCTGATTTTAAAAATAAGGTTTATTTAATTATTGATAACGATGAATTGGAGTCTGAATACAATGAAGGAAGTCTAGTCGTTATTAAAAAGACAAAACTTAATGAAATAGCAGTTGGAGATTATATATTCTTCTATAATACTTATAATGAAGTAGTAGATGTAAGTTATACAAAAGTAATAGCTAAAGAACAACTTACTGAAGATGAGACAACTTTTACTCTAGAGGGCGATAAAGCATTATCAGGAACTAATGTTATTGGAGCAGCTAAAGAAGCTAAAGAATATAAAGGATTTGGATCTTTCTTAGGATTCTTAGAATCTAAATGGGGCTACTTATTTATAGTAATTGTTCCAGTGCTATTTATCTTTATTTATGAAATTTATGCTTTTGTAAAAGAGTTAAAATTAAAAAAGAAAGAATCTAAAAAATAAAAATGTTTAAAAAAATTTTGGTAATATTGTGTGTTGGTATATTGGCTTTTGCAATATACCAAGTTGCATTTACATATGCTTTATTTGAAACTAATCAAACAGCAAAAGTTGATAATGATTTGGCAACATGGGATATTACTCTTAATGGTTCACAAGTTACGACACTTGAACATACATTTGATATAACACAGTTTAATTGGGCTACATCTACACATGTTGCAAGTGGTAAGGTTGCACCAGGGTTGTCAGGATATTTTGATATAGTACTTGACCCTGGAGAGACTGATGTATCCATAAGATATGATATAACATTTGACTTTTCAGAGATGACAAATGAAGAATTTACGGTTACTCAAATTGAGGAGACAGTTAATAATAATTTAATTAGAACGGGGGAATTCGTTTATACTGGTATTATTACACTTGCTGAAATAGAACTTGAAACAACCCATACAATTAGAACAAGTTTAGCTTGGAATAATAATGAGGCAAATAATGAAGTAGATTATTTGATGGGTTCTGTTGCAGAGGGTGATATACAAATACCAATTATAGTTGTGGTTTCGCAGTATTTAGGAGAGACTATAACAGCATATCAAGAATAGATAGGAATGGTGATGTAGATGTCTAATATTAGTGAAAAAATTGTAAAGACAATTACTAATATATTGACATGTATAGTCATAGTTGCTATTTTTTTTGCACTTTATAATTTTATTCAACTAAACATTAAGAAAAATCAATATGTTAGCTTTTTTGGCTATACCGTATTTGATGTTGCAACGGGCAGCATGTCAGGCGCAATTGAAATAAATGATATTATCGTAGTTAAAATAACAGATGACTATGAAGTTGGAGATATTATTACTTATCATTCTGGCAATGATTTTATTACTCATAGGTTAATTGAAAAAGTAGGGGATGTGCTTGTTACAAAAGGTGATTCTAATAACACAGCAGATAATCCAATAGATAAAGATCTTGTTTTAGGAAAAGTAGTTAAAGTTTTACCCCAATTTGGAGTATGGAGAAAAGTACTTCTTACACCTAAAGTATTAATATCAGTCTTTATTACATTAATGCTATTTAGTTTTGCTTTTTCGTATAAGCCTA
>DAOPMC010000013.1:0-8021 GCA_035392025.1 Bacilli bacterium | reverse complement strand
TAGTTTGAAACTTAAAAAAAGCAAAGCATCAGAGAATACTGAAGTACTTGATTTAAGTTCTTTAAAGGATTTGGACAAAACAGAAGTACTGGATTTTAGCAAAATTATTGATAAAAAAAATGATCATATATAGGGGGGTAGTATGTTAAATAAGAAAAGATTTTTAACAATTTGGAAGTTAATATTATCAGGATTATTGCTTATTTTAGTTATCTATTTTACTCCAATTGTTTTTTCAAAGTATGAAAGTGCATCATCTACAACTGCAGATTTAGGTATTGCATTTTATGTAGTTAATGCTAATTATTATACTCAAACAATTCAATTATTTGATATAGTTCCAAGTGCAACAGCTTATGCATACACGTTTACAGTATCTAATTTTGAAGGGAATAATAGACTGGAAACTGATTTAATTTATGATTTGTCAATTGTTGCTACTACTAATTTACCACTAGAATATGAACTATATTTGAATGAAGATTATTCTTTAGCTGAGGCAACTAATATTATTACATCTGATACAAATGCTGCTGATAGCGATGGATCATACTTTAAAACAATGATAACAGACACGAATTCATTTGGATTTACAGAAAATGAGACAAATACTTATACGTTACTAATCTATTTTCCTACAACCTATATAAGTTATGAATATCAAGGTATTATGGAAAGCATTGAAATTATTATAGATTCAAGTCAAGTTATTTGATGTCAAAATATTAAAAAAAATCAATTATTCTGTTGCATTATGTCGAAACGTATGATAAACTTAATTTAACAATAGAGGTAACATGCATCGCATATTATCTCATATAAATAAACGAAAAGGAGTTTTTAATAATATGAAAGAAAAAAAGACCTCAAGAAGAGGAAAAAGAATACTAATATTACTTTTACTGCTATTTGTAACAGGTATTATGCTGACGACTTCAACATATGCATGGTTTTTAGCAAATCAAACAGTTACAATTAGTTCAATAACTGTAAATGTTGCAGCACAAAATGGTATTCAAGTATCAGTTGATGGTACAAGTTGGAGATCAGTTATTCAAACAACTGATATTACTGGAGCTAATGCTACATATAGTGGCGCTAGAAACCAATTACCAGCAATACTAGAGCCAGTATCAACAACTGGTGTTGTGTCAGCAGCTGGTAAGTTACCTATGTATTATGGAGTAGTTGAATCTTCAGTATTTACTGGGAGTTGTAGTGTTAATCCAATAACTAATACTACTTTAGCACTTTGTACTACTGCTCATGGAGTATGGACACCAACTACTGAAGGTGGTTATATTTTAACTGCAACTTTGGAAAATGAGCCAACAACGACAAGCGTTACTACTGGTAAATTTATTGCATTTGACTTATTCTTTAAAGTTGATACTCAAACACAGACATATTTAACAGATTCATCTGGTGTTTCTGCATCTGGTACAGATGTTGGAATTAAAAATGCTTCAAGAATAGCATTTGTGACTTTAGGAAATACTGCAGCTGGTTCTGATTTAACAACAGTAGTTCAAACATTAAATAAT
This sequence comes from Bacilli bacterium, assembly GCA_035392025.1. GTDB lineage: Bacteria > Bacillota_I > Bacilli_A > RF39 > UBA660 > DAOPMC01. The sequence goes on along the minus strand of DAOPMC010000013.1, from coordinate 6,477 downwards.
GGTGCTACTTCCCCTGTATTGATTTGGGAACCTAATCGTGCCACACATACTGCAACTGGAATTACAAATGGATATGACTACTATGGATTGACATCAACTCAAATCACTAACTATGCTAGTGATGCTGCTACAAACTATTGTGTTCCATATGAAGGCGTTTTATCAGGAATTACGATAACAGATAATGTATTATTATCAAAATCTAATTCTACAGCTACTACTGATCCTGGGTATTGTACTGTTAGTGGCACAATTGATACTACTATTACAACAGAGGCTGCTTGTACTACTGCAACAGGAGATTGGACAGCACCAACTCAAACTAATACAGCATTCTTTGATCCAGTTACTATTAATTTATCAACAGTTAGTGGTTATACAGGCTACAATGATTTCTTATTATTAAGTGCTGGTATTACAAAAGTAAGAATTTATATGTGGGTTGAAGGACAAGACATTGATTGTGAAAACAATGCATCAGGTGGAAATATAGTATTTGATTTACAGATCAGTGTTGATGATGGTTTATAAAATGATTAAAATTAAGCATTGCTTAATTTTTTTTGTACTAATTTATAACAAAATATGTTATTCTATATATAGATGGAAAAGAGGTAGTTTATGAAAAGAGTATTAACAGGAATACAACCTACTGGAGTTATAACACTTGGTAATTATATTGGGGCAATTAAACAGATGCTTGAATTTCAAGAAGAATATGAATCATTTTTATTTATTGCAGATATGCATGCAATAACAGTACCAACTTCAGCAATTAATTTAGGTGATAATACTAGAAGTTTATTAGCATTATATTTAGCGTGTGGGATTGATCCTAATAAAAATATTATATTTTTGCAATCGCAAAATTTATATCATGCTAATTTGTCATGGATACTAGAATGCAATAGCTATTTCGGTGAATTATCAAGAATGCATCAATTTAAAGAAAAAAGTAGTAAAGGGGAAAACTTTACAGCGGGATTATTTACATATCCGGTTTTAATGGCTGCAGATATTTTACTATATGATAGTGATATTGTACCTGTTGGTATTGACCAAAAACAACATGTTGAACTTGCTCGAGATATTGCAATTAGGTTTAATAATAAATATGGTGATACTTTTAAAGTCCCAGATGTAATGATAAAAAAAGAAGGAACGAAGATTATGGATTTACAAGATCCTACTAAAAAAATGAGTAAGTCATCTGATAATCCAAAGGGTGTAATTAGACTTCTAGATGATCTTGAAAGTGTTAGAAAAAAAATAATGAGTGCTACAACTGATTCAGAGAGTATTGTTAAATATGATGAAGTTAATAAGCCTGGCATATCAAATTTAATTAATATATATTCAGTATTAACAAATAAAAAGGCAGTAGATATTGAAGAAGAATTTAAAAATAGCAATTATGCAACATTTAAAAGAAGTGTTGCAGATCAAGTAGTAAGTGTATTAAAAGACATTCAAACTAGATATTATGAATATTTAAATAGCAGTGAACTTGATAAGATTCTTACTAATGGTTTATTAAAAACAGAGATAATTGCTAAAGAAAAATTAGATATTGTTAAAGAAAGAATTGGTTTCTATAAATAGTCGTAATGACTATTTTTTTGACATTATAACTTCATAATTATTGCATATAATTATATAGATGTAGTATAATTAATATACAAGAAACGAGGGATAATATATGCTAACTTTAACAAAAGTCATTGTGTCAATCATGATTGGATTTGTTACATCTGTTGTATTTGGATGGTTTTTAATTCCATTTTTAAAAAAGATTAATTTTAGACAAAAAATTAGCAGGTATGTTGGAGAAACACATCAGAAAAAATCTGGTACGCCAACAATGGGTGGATTAATATTTATTGTTCCAACACTATTAACTGTAATAATTTTACTTATTACTAAAAAATTAGAATTTACTTATGATTTAGTTATTGTATTGTTTGTATTTGTTGCATATGCAGTGTTAGGTTTTATTGATGATTTTTTGAGTATTAAAAGAGGAAAGAATCAAGGGTTAACCATAACTCAAAAATTTTTAGGACAAGCATTAATTGCAATTGTATTCTTCGTATTATTTATGAAATTTAATGGAGATACGAGATTAATAGTTACATCACTTGGCATCAATTGGGATTTAAAATGGTTATATGGTGTTTTCATCTTATTGCTTTTAGTCGGATTTAGCAATGCTGTTAATTTAACAGATGGTCAAGATGGACTAGCTGGAGGATTATCAATATGGGCATTTATTGCTTATGCTTTAATTGCCTTATTTGCAGGATATTATGATATGGGAATCTTTTGCTTTATTTTAGTGGGATCATTAGCAGGATTTTTATTATACAATGGACATCCAGCTAGGGTATTCATGGGTGATACTGGTTCATTAGCACTAGGAGCAACGCTTGCAACAGTTGCAATACTTACTAGAAGAGAAGTAACACTATTTGTTGTAGCCTTTGTTTTTATAGTAGAAACAGTCACAGTAATATTACAAGTATTTTGGTTTCAAAAAAAAGGCAAAAGATTATTTCTTATGGCACCACTTCATCATCATTTTGAAAAGTTAGGTTATCAAGAGAATGACATTGTTAAAGCTTTTTGGGTAGTAGGTATTTTATTTGCAATGCTAGGTATATTCTTTGCAGTTTGGTTATAAAATAGATTAGGTGATACAGTGTTAAGAAAATATAGAAATTACCTTTTCTTAGCAGTAATATTATTAGTAATAATTGGACTTGTAATGATTTATTCATCATCATATATTTGGGCCGAATATAAGTATGGAGATGCCCTTAAATTTGTAAAGCAACAATCATTATTTATTGTAATAGGATTTATCTTAATGTATATAGTTAATAAAATAAATTATAAAATTTATTATGAAAAGGCAAACTTAATTTTAATAATTTGTCTTTTTCTTTTGATCCTTGTTTTAATTCCTGGAATTGGGACTATTAGAAATGGCTCTAGAAGTTGGTTTGGTATAGGTTCTTTTGGTATTCAGCCAAGTGAATTTGCCAAGTTTGCTCTGATTATCTTTGTATCTAAATATCTCAGTAAAAGTGAAAAAGTTGGTAGAAACATCAAAAAAATATTATCAATATTTTTAGTAGTAGGTATATTTTTCTTACTTATTATGTTACAACCTGATTTTGGAACAGGTATGGTTATCGTATTGAGTATTATTTCGTTAATATTTGCCAGTGGTGTTAATTTTAAGTATTTTTATTATTTAATTGGTTCTGGAATAATAGGTATTACTGGTTTAATATTAGTAGCACCATATCGAATGAAAAGAATTATATCGTTTATTAATCCATGGGCAGATCCTTTAGGAAGTGGATTTCAAATAATTCAAAGTTTATATGCAATAGGGCCAGGAGGGTTATTTGGAGTAGGTTTTTTAAATTCTAGACAAAAGCATTTTTATTTACCAGAACCACAGACGGATTTTATATTTTCAATTATTTGTGAAGAATTTGGAATAATAGGTGCTATTGTTGTACTTGGATTATTTACAATTATAGTATTTGCAGGTATTAATATTGCATTAAAACAAGATAATTTATTTGCAAAGTATCTTGCATATGGTATAACGTTTCAAATAATATTTCAGGCGGTACTTAATTTATGTGTGGTAGTTGGAATTGTGCCAGTTACGGGGTATGCAATGCAGTGTAACTGATTACTGCGACTAAATATTTTCCTTTATTTCTGGGGCTTTCTGGGGTTTAGGTCAAATTTCAAAATGTGAAAAAAACCCAAAAAAATGAAAAAATAAGAAAAAATTCAAAATTTTGCAGATGAAAAATGGGGGTTACAATACCATTACTGCGAATAAAATATTTGAACATTACCAAAAATACCTCACATATTTTTGGAGGAAAAAATGAACAAAAAAATTGATAAAAGAAGTGTTTTTGGTAATGTCCAAAGAACAAGCTATGAATACATGAAATTGCTTGATAAAAAATGTGATTCAAATTATAAGGTATTGATTGTAGATGATAAAGATGGATTAAATTCTATTCCATTTGCGAATCATGGTGCAAATGTAACAATGTATGAGCCCAATAACGTTTATATAAAGGGAGGAATAATTGATGGTATCAGCATCACACCCATTTCTAATAGAAAATATTGGTGCTAAAAATAAAGGCGAGAAACAGCAAAAAATTTATGTGTATGATGTTCCAACTTTATATTATCGCTTTTTAGAAATAAGGGAGTTATTAAATTCTGATAGTGAAATGATCATCAATACAAATTTAAAAAAATTAGAAATATTAATTTTTGAATTAAATGATTTATTAGAAGAAGAAAAAAGAATTGCATTATTGCACCATTTGAGTATTGATAGTTTTGATGAACTTTCTAATTTGTCATTAAATCAATTAAAAGATATTCTTTGTGATGATATGTTGGAAAAAGAAATAAAACGATTTAGTATTAACCCTAATAAATGGATAAGATTAAGAGAAAGTAATAATAAAGTTGAGTTAACTACTAAGCATATATTAGAAAAACAAAATAGTAAATTTCAAAATGTTATAGAAACAGAAATTGAAGTTTCGTCATTAGATGAGACAAATCGTTTATTAGAAAATATAGGTATTGCTAGAAGAAGTTATCAAGAAAAAATAAGATATAGTTATGAATATAAAAATGCTGAAATTGAAATTGATATATGGCCAAAATTACAGCCATATATGGAAATAGAATGCGATGATGAAATGGTTATAGAAGAGATAATTGACAAATTAGATTTGAAAAATAATGAAGTAGTATCTTTAAACACTGAGCAATTATATAGAAGAATTGGTATTGATGTTCATTCTATGAGTGAATTAAGATTTTAATCATTATTATTGGATACAAAATTGCCCAAAAAAGTTCTTGATAAGACAATTATATCTGATATAATTAGGTAAAATGAATTAATTATGTATGAAAAGTGCTAATTAATTCATTTTTTAAACTAAAATATTGACTTTACGAAAAAAATGATAGAATAATAACCAAATATTTGTGTCGGGAATGTTTTTATATATCATTTTCTCGTAAATGCAACAGAATAAGCAGTACCGAAAAATTGGTTTTTGCTTATTCTTTTTTAAAATTAAGGGGGCATTTTATGATTAACATAAAAAAATTGATTTTATGTAAAAATAATAGCATTATATTATTAGTAAATATTAAAAATGAGATTGTTAGGATTTTATGCCCTAAAAATCTCATTTTTTTTAATACAAGGGGGAATTATTATGATGCCAAATACACATAATTATATATCAGAAGTTGTTACAAACGATAGTATAAAATTTATGGATAATTGTCTTTTAAATACTAGAATTATTTCTCATTATAATATGGAATTGACAAAAGATAATGTTAACATGATGCTGGATAATTATATTAAATTACAATATAAGTATTTAAATATAATTCCACCTAGAATAACAGCCTCGTATGAAATAAGATATGATAATTTTACTAGAAAAAAATCTGATCCTGTTGGGTATTATAATGAAAGAAAATTTGATACAGAAAATGAAGTAGAATATTTTTATGGTGAAATTAAAGATGTGTTACTAAAAATGACAAATGAAGAATTATTATATTATAATGAGAATTTGTTGAGGAAGAAATCAGAAGAACTAACTGCCGAAAAATTATGCTTATCCAGAAAAGTTTTAAAACCTTTTTATAAAAATATTTTATCTCTTGAAATGTTGGATGAATTTGGTAATCCAAGTAATGAAAAACATCTAGAGTGTTGTATCATATTAGATAATGTCGCTAAGGAAGACCGAAGAAAAATAATTCATGTATTATATTATAGCAACATATATGATTACTGCACTGATGGAGAAAATAAATATAAAATTCATATTTTCAAACGTTCAAACAAAATAAAAACAATTGAAGAATTGAATTTAATGCTTCATAATGAAACTATACCAATTTTTACTTTGGGTGATGGTGTAAATGATTTAGAAATGATAAAACAATACAACGGCTTTTTTATAACTAACACAATGAAAGAATATCGTGATTATTCTTTAGGAGAATATGATTCAATTTCATCTCTTATCGGAGATATACAATTAAAAAAAGTGAGAAGAAGGTGATTTAAATGTTTAATAAATGTTATATTATTGGAAATGAAATTATCAATGTAATTTGTACTTTAACAGAATTTATTGATATAATTGAAAAAAGAATGTTGATGTTTGATGAATCAAAAAAAATAGACTCAACAAACAATTATATTAGAATATATAATGATAAAACTATTTATAAAATTGGAAAAGTAGAAAAGGCAATAAATGGCAAGTTAGCCCATACAGATATCTATCCGTTATTTAATAATATCTTAGCAAATATAATTAATAATGCGTAAATTTTTAGAGTAAATGCAGTTTTTCAATAAAAATATTAGAATATCAGACT
>DAOPMC010000012.1:0-33817 GCA_035392025.1 Bacilli bacterium | reverse complement strand
ATAGTAAATTTATATGTAGATGAAGCACAACTTGTTTGTATTTCATCTACATAGGGATAATGTTTTACATTATTCCTATTTTTTAAGAAAAAACTTGAATGAAACTTATAAATAATATATAATATGTTTGTGTAAAGGAGTGATACTATGGCAAAAGTAGGAAGTAGACAAGGAAAGACTTTAGTATGTAGCGAATGCAAGAATAAAAACTATCGTACTGAAAAAAATGTAAAAAATACAACTGAGCGTATGGAATTAAAAAAATTCTGCCCAAATTGTGGGAAACATACACTACATAAAGAGGAGAAATAAGCAAGATGATAAATGTAAATGATTTTAAAACAGGAGTTACTATCAAAGTTGATGGTAATATTTTTACAGTATTAGAATTTCAACATGTAAAACCAGGAAAAGGTCCCGCATTTGTTAGAACTAAATTAAAAAATTTAAGAACAGGTGCAACAATCGACTATACTTTTAATGCTGGGATAAAGGTTGAAACAGCAATGATTGTAAAAATGCCAATGCAATTTTTATATGCAGAGGGTAATAAGTTTAACTTTATGAATATGAATGATTATTCACAACTTGAAGTGGATAAATCTAATTTAGAAGATGAAGTTAAATACTTAAAAGAAAACCTTGATGTTGACATGATCTTCTATGAAGGAGAAATTATTGGTGTACTATTACCTGATAAGATTGAGATGGAGATTATTCATACAGAACCTGCAGTAAAAGGAAATACTGCAAATAATGCTATGAAAAATGCAACACTTGAAACAGGTTATGAAATTAAAGTACCACTGTTTATTGATAATAATGAAAAAATATTAATATCTACTAAAGATGGTAAATATGTATCTAGAGCATAAGCTCTTTTTTTGTTGCAATAAGATGAATAAACATTTATAATAATTAACCATAAGGGAGGATTTATGAATACGAAAGAAGTACTTGAAAAACTAAAAGAGCGAATGTATCAAAAAGAGAAAAATTTATCACCATATGCGAGCAAAAGTTCTGATAGTATACGATTAACTTTTGAAGAAGAAGATATAAGACCTGCCTATTATCATGATATTGATAGAGTGATTTATTCACTATCATATACTAGGTATATTGATAAAACTCAAGTATTTAGTAATATATTTAATAACGATCATATATCTAAGAGAATGACTCATGTTCAAATGGTATCAAAAATAGCAAGAACTATTGGTAGAGCCTTAAATTTAAATGAAGATTTAATTGAGGCAGCAGCTTTAGGACATGATTTAGGACATGTTCCATTTGGGCACGAAGGAGAGACTATTTTATCTGAGTTAAGTCAAGAGCATGGTGAAGGGTATTTTAATCATAATGTTCAAAGTGTCAGGACACTAATGAATTTAGAAAAAGATGGCAATGGAGACAATATAACAATTCAAGTTCTTGATGCTATCTTATGCCATAATGGAGAATTAGTTCAAAGTGAATATTGTCCTAATTATCAAAAAACAAAAGAAGATTTTTTAAGAGAATATGAAGATTGCTATCATAATAAGGATATAATAAAAAAACTTCACCCAATGACTTTAGAAGGATCAGTATTAAGAATAAGCGATGTTATTGGATATATTGGTAAAGATATTGAAGATGCTATCAGACTTGGCCTAATAAAAAAAGAAGATATACCAAGCAATATTACAGAAGTGCTGGGGGATAGAAATTCTCAGATAGTAAATACAATTGTAATGAATATTATTATTAATAGTTTTGATAAACCTTATATAAAAATGAGTGAAGAAGTTGCAAAAGCTGTAATAGACTTAAAAGATTTTAACTATAAAAATATATATAGTAGAGCAAACTCCATAGAAGAAAAATTGCATTTTAAAAAAATGTTTAGATTTTTATTTGAAACATATTATTATCAATTAGAAAATAAAGAATACACAGAAGATATTTATGCTACTTATCTTAGCGAAATGTCTAATGAGTATGTTTCTAATACATCAAATGCAAGAAAAGTAATTGATTATTTGGCAGGGATGACAGATGATTATTTTACACAAAAATATAATGAATATACGGAGAAATTAAATGGAAGAACAAAATAAAAATCAAAATAGTATGACAAGTATTTCTATGTCTACTTTAATTCTTATTATGGTAAATAGAAGAGCAACATTAGATCAATATTTAGCATTACGTGAGGTAAGAAAAAGATTAACTGCTGCAGGGATGAGTAAAGATACACAAGATTTATTTATACAACATGAAATGAATAGCCTATATAACAAAGAAGTAGAGCCATTATTTTTACAAAGAGATTTGTCTAGTTTGAGTGAAAATACATTTTCATTGTTTTTTGATGCAGTACATAATAATGATATAACAGGATTAATGTTTAGCGAATTGATTTTGCTAAAAAACATGCGAATTTGTTTTGAAATGGAAGCAATGTATGTTAAAGAAATAATTGAATATAAGAAAACTCACAAAGATCCCGAACAATTGCCAAGTAATTGCCTGAGATATTTTAATTTCAATACGGAAACTTTAAGAGAAGCAAAAGAATTATTGCAGGACCTTTCAAAAAAAGAATATGAATTTGTATATTCGTATCTTTATAATATAGATAAAGAATGGTTTAATCACAAGACATCTCTAGATAAATTTGTTCAAAATGAAGCAAAGTTACTCAAAGTTGAAATTTACGCTATTCAACAAGCAGTAGCCTTTAGCCATTATAGTATAGATTATGAATCTAAGAGTATGCAAAGGGTATTATCAAAGTACCAGGATAATATTATAATTTTTCCTTCTAAAAAGCAGTAACTTAAATATTTGTTCTAATCTAATATATTTATCATAACTTATATTAGGAGGGACTATATGGCAAATAAACAGAGCTTATGGTTTTTAGTTTTATTTAGTTTAATTTTAGTATTAAGCGTATATTATATAACAATGCCTAATGAACTATTTTTAACTAATAATACTTATGATGATGAAAATGATGTTGTTGAAATAAAAGAAAGCGAGATTATTACAGCAATGAAAGTTGAACTTGATACTCAAAGAGAAGAACTAATTACAACTATCAAAGAAGAATTAAATAATGCTTCTTTAGCAATTGAAGAAAAAAATAATGCTTATGAGAAACTATTATATTTAAATCAATTGCAAGGAGTTGAAGAGACGATAGAAACAAAGATAAAAAAGGAGTTTAGCTTAGATTCATTTGTCAAAGTTGAAGATAATAATGTCACAGTAGTGGTTGTTAAAGATGAACATGATGCAACCCTCGCAAATGATATAATGGCCTCTATTCAAAAAGAGTTTGACGATAAGATGCATATCAAAGTAACATTTAAGAAATAATTATATTTCTTTTTTTGTGACAGTTGTATTCACAACAATTTTAGTTTGTTCATAAAATATTATGAATAGTATAAACCACCTAACTTAGGAAAGTGAGGGACAAAATTGAGTAAAGGAATACTAACAAAAAGAGAAAAAGCAGTATTTAAACTTTTAGTTTTAAATAAGACTACTAGAGAAATAGCCCAGGAATTAGGTATAAGTGAAAAAACAGTTAGAAATCATATATCTAATGCAATGCAAAAATTAGGGGTCAAAGGAAGGGCAGCAGCAGTAGTTGAACTTATAAAACTAAATGAGATAATTTTGTAAGTATGTGATTCATCACATACTTTTTAATTTACTTATATTTTAATATGCAATAAAAGGTTTAACAACCTTTTTTCTTATGTGTATTTTATTTAAATTATATGATATAATTTTATTAGTGTAGGGAGTGGTAGTATGGGTTTAATGGGAAATAATCAAAAAGAAAGTTATGAATTGGATTATAAGACAATAAATAATATAAAAGCGCTTGGAATAGATATGATAAATGAGGCTAAATCTGGGCACCCTGGCATAGTTTTAGGAGCTGCATCAATTATATATACTTTATATGCAAAACATATGAAAATAGACACTAAAAATGATAAATGGATAAATAGAGATCGTTTTATTATGTCAGTAGGGCATGGATCAGCACTTTTATATGCTACATTATTTATGAGTGGTTTTAATTTAAAAATTGAAGATCTTATGAATTTTAGAAAAATTAATTCTAAAACACCAGGTCATCCTGAATACGGAATAACACCTGGAGTTGATATGACAACTGGCCCTCTTGGTCAAGGAGTTGCAAGTGCAGTAGGGATGGCAATTGCAGAAAAATTTTTAAATAATAGATATACCTATGATAAATCAAAAAGCAAAAGCTTAATAGACCACTATACATATGTCTTGTGTGGTGATGGGGACTTAATGGAAGGAGTCTCATATGAAGCAACATCTATTGCAGGAAATCTTAGCTTAGGTAAATTAATAATTTTATATGACTCAAACAATATAACCTTGGATACTGACACCAAAAATACTTTTAGAGAGAATATTATTATGAGATTTAATGCTATAGGATTTCATACAGAAGAAGTTAGTGGTGATGACTTAAAAGCAATAGATGATGCAATTACTAAGGCTAAAAGTATTGTTGACAAACCATCTTTAATCAAAGTTAATACTATTATTGGGAAAGGAAGTATGTTAGAAGGTACTTCTAATGTACATGGTAAACCTCTTACTGAAGAAGATATATTATCGTTAAAAGAGAAACTTAATATAAGAGATGTTCCTTTTACAGTAACCCAAGATGCTTATAACTTTATGACTACAAAAGTAAAAGAAAGAAATGAATCAGTTGTTGATGCTTGGAATACAGAAAAAGAAAGAGTAATTAACAATTGTGATGACAATTTTAAAGAAGAATTTAGAAAGTTAATAGAAGGCGATTTATCACTAAATGCTTCTAACTTAACAATTGAGTTTAACAAAGATGAAGAAGAATCACTTCGCGATTCATCTGAGAAAATACTTAATAAATTTATAAATAGAGATGTCTTGATGCTTGGTGGATCAGCAGATTTGTCATCTTCAACAAAGACATATCTAAAAGATATGGGGGAATTTACTAGAGATAACCCAAATGGTAGAAATATAAGATTTGGTGTTAGAGAACATGCTATGGGGGCTATACTAAATGGTATATGTTTATCTGGAATTAAATGCTTTGGATCAACATTTTTAACATTTAGTGATTATTTAAAACCTGCTATTAGAATGAGTGCGCTTATGAATCTACCAGTTATCTATATATTTTCGCATGATAACTTAACAATTGGAGAAGATGGTCCAACACATCAACCAGTAGAACAATTAGTGGGATTAAGAAGTATTCCTAATCTTGAAGTATATCGTCCAGCAGATATTAATGAGTTGATAGGAACTTATAAGACAGTTTTAGAAAAAAAAGAAGGGCCAAGTGTTATAATAATTTCTAAAGAAAAAGCTAAAATATTAGAATCAACTAGGGCAAATGAAATTAAAAAAGGTGGATATATTGTAAAAGATAGCGAGAAACCATTATCTGGAATACTTATATCCTGCGGTAGTGAATTGCATACAGTATTAGATATTGCAAGTAATCTTGAATCTAAAGGAATATATACTAGAGTAATAAGTATGCCATGCATGAACAGATTTATTAATGAAAAAAAGGATTATCGTGATCAAATATTATTACCAACTATTAAGAAAATTGTGGTAGAATATTCATCAAGCTTATCTTGGGCTGGATTTGTTTATAGTCCCAAATATCTGATATGCATGAATAGTTTTGGCACCAGTGGTGGAAAAAATGACATTTTAAATAAGTTTCACCTAGACAAAGAAAGTATTGAGATGAGAATAGAAGAACTATTAAAATAGGAGGCAATTAATGATAGAAGTAGACAAACTAAAAACATATGCTAATAAGTTAATGTTTGATATGAGTAATGAAGAATATTTAGTATTGCAGAAAGAATTTGATACTATTTTAAAACATATGGATATAATTGATAACTTGGAAGGAATTGACTTTGTAGAACCAATGACATTTCCCTTTGATATTGATATAGATTTGATAGATGATGATACTATAGAAAGTTTATCTGTGGAAGAGGCATTTAGAAATGCTAAATCTACTAGAAATAATAGACTACAAGTTCCAAAGGTGGTGAGCTAATATGTCTATGCTTGAGACCCATATAACATATGATGAGGCAGTATCTCGTGCTAAAAAGTATCAAGATAGATATAACTCTTTTGTTACGATAATTGATGATTATCAAAATGAAAATAGTGGTATTTTAAAAGGTATTCCATATGCCTTAAAGGATAATTTATCTACAAAAGGAATCATTACGACAGCATCATCTAATATGTTAAAAGACTATATTCCTTCATTTGATGCAACTGTATATGAAAAATTAAAAGCATCAGGGGCTATGTTAGTAGGGAAAACCGTTTTAGATGAACTGGCGATGGGTGGAACTGGGACTACAGGCCATACGGGGATTGTTAAAAATCCTTGGGATGAAAAAAGAATGATAGGCGGATCTTCATCAGGAAGTGCTAGTGCAGTAGCATTAGGAATAGTGCCCTTTGCAATTGGCAGTGATACGGGAGATTCTATTAGGAAACCAGCAAGTTATGCAGGAGTAGTAGGATTTAAACCTACTTATGGAAGAGTATCAAGATATGGGCTATTTGCATTTGCATCAAGTTTAGATCATGTTGGATGCCTAACTAGAAATGTTTTAGATTCGGCAATTGTAATAGATACTATAAAAGGCCATGATAAACATGATTTAACATCTCTTCTAGATGATGACAAATCATATAGAGATTTAATTAAAAATGATATTAATGGTAAAAAAGGTTTTTATTTAAAAGAAATAATTGAAAGTATAGATTCAGATGAAATATTAGACTGCTTTAATAAAAATTTAAAAAGTTTAAAAGATCTTGGAGTAGATATAAGTGAAGTATCAATTGATAAAAATTTACTTCGTGCCATATATCCAGCATATATCACTATATCATCAGCTGAGGCAACAAGTAACAATTCTAATTTGACAGGTTTACTATTTGGCCCTAGAGAAGAACAACCTAGTTTCGATAAGATTATGATGCATCAAAGAACAATAGGATTTTCTAATTTAATTAAAAGAAGGTTTGTCCTAGGAAGTTATGTTTTACAAAAAGAAAATCAAGAAAAATTATTTTTAAATGCTCAAAGGATTAGAAGAATGGTTGTAAATAAAATTAATGAATTGTTTAAACAATATGATTTCTATATACTTCCTGCAACTAGTTCTATTGCACCATTATTCGATGATGAGATAGATAGGCTATCTGATAAGTATTTAATAGCAGAAAATCATTTAGTAATTGGTAATTTTGGAGGATATCCTTCAATTACAATACCAAATGGATTTGTAAATAAAATGCCTATAGGAATAAATATAACTTCAAGGCAAAAAGAAGATGAAGTAGCATTATCTATTGCCTATCATTTAGAACAAACTATGAATTATAAAGATCAGATAGCAGGTGATGAACGTGTATAAAGTGGTTATTGGGCTTGAAACTCATTGTGAATTAAATACTAAAAAGAAAGTATTTTCTAATTCAAATAATATTTATTCACAATCACCAAATACTAATATATCAGCAATTGATTTAGGGTTTCCTGGGATACTTCCAGTATTAAATAAAGAATCAGTAGTAAAAGCCTTACAAGTAGCGATTGCATTAAATTCTAAAATACCTGCGAAACTTACTTTTGATAGAAAAAATTATTATTATCCAGATTTACCAAAGGGATACCAAATTACTCAAAGTAAATATCCAATTGGTGAGGAAGGATATGCGTTAATAGATATTGATGGAGAAACTAGGAAAGTCTTAATTCACGATATTCATCTTGAAGAAGATTCAGCAAGCCTAGATCACGTTGGAGACAGTACTTTAGTTGATTATAATAGAGCAGGTGTTCCACTTATTGAAATAGTAACAGAACCATGTTTAAATTCTAGTAGCGAGGCTGTAGCATATTTGGAATCACTTCGTAACATGTTATTATATCTTGATGTTTCTGAGGCTAGGGCAGATAGAGGCCAAATTAGATGTGATGTTAATGTATCTTTAATGAAAGATACTGATACTAAATTAGGAACAAAAGTTGAAATGAAAAATATTAATTCTTTTGCCAATGTAAAAGATGCAATAGATGCAGAGGTAAATAGACAAAGAGAGGCTCTTGATAAAGGAGAGGCAATCATTCAGGAAACAAGAAGATATGATGAGATAACAAAAACTACACATCGTATGAGGGACAAAGTAGAATCTATTGATTATAAATATTTTACGGAACCTAATATACCAGATATAAGTTTAAAAATAGACTTCATTAGTAGCGTAAAAACTAATCTTCCAATATTACCATATGATAGAAAGAAAAAGTATCTTGAATTAGGAATTTCTTTGGTAGATGCTAATACTTTAGTAAGACAAAAAGATATTTCTGATTATTTTAATCAAATTCTTGGAGAGGGGATAGAAGCAAAAACTGCATGCAATTGGATAATAAGCGTCGTTATTTCTTATCTTAATAAAACATTTACAGATATTAAAAATTTATCATTAACTCCCAAAATGTTAAGTGAAGTAATCAAATTAGTAGAATCATCTAAAATATCTGGAAAGCAGGGAAAAGAATTACTCACAAAATCTCTTGAAGATAATATAGACCCAATAGAGATTTTTAATAAATCTAACATGACTCAAATTACAGATATTGGTGAAATAACAAATATAATTACAAAGATAATTGATGCTAATTTAAATTTAGTTGAAGATTATAGAAAAGGTAAAAATGTTTTTAATTTTTTTATAGGTCAAGTGATGAAAGAGACTAAAGGAACTGTAAATCCTAAAATTGCGAGTGATATTTTAAAACAAGAATTAGATAAAAGATAAATAATTAAATATTTATCTTTTTTTGACAATATTTTTATATTGTGTCATCTATCATTACAATAGGTGATATAAATGAAAGAATACTTTGTATTTAAAATTAAAGGTGAACTAGCTAAACTATATAGAAATAATCCTAGGGAATTATTTCTAATTTTAAATAGAATATATTATATGAAGGCAATTGATATAAATTATGGGCATAATCTATATAATCAAATCGCGTGCTTCTTAGATAAAAAAAGTATTAATGATTATATAGAAAATAATTTAAAAGCAAGACTTATTTATTCAAGAGATGATAATGAGCATATTATCAATAATTTATATTTGGATGAAGTAAGTATCTTAACTGTTAAAAATACTCATGTAAGAATAGAATCAAACAAGGATAAGCCTTCTTTTTTAAATATTTTAAAAAGATATGATGATAATTTCTTTGTTTGTGATTTTAAAGAACAAGATTATTTTTTTCTTAAAAAGAGAGTATCACTAGTTTTGTAATTAAGTATTGAATAATTGTCTAATTTCTTGTAAAATTAAGTAAAAGGAGTGATATTATGGCACAATGGTTAATAGATGTATTATATTTAGTGGGAGGTTTAATCGCAGGAGCAGTATTAGGATTTTTTATTGCAAGGGTTGTTACTAAAAAATATCTAAAGAAAAATCCTCCAATTAATGAAGAAATGATTAAAGCACTTATGATGCAGATGGGAAGAAAGCCATCTCAAAAACAAATAAATCAAATGATGAAATCAATGGAAAAATATCAATAATAAAAACGCATTGTGCGTTTTTTTTAGTTCATTTGACAATTTAATATTAGAGTGTTAAACTGAAATTATAAAAATATAAAGAATATAGCAGGAGAGCAATAAAATGGAATTAAAAAATAAGGGTTTTACATTAATAGAGTTACTTGCAGTTATAGTTATATTAGGAGTGTTAACAGCTGTTGCAATTCCAACAGTCACAAAAATATTGGATAGTTCTAAGGTTGACACATATATTTCTGATGCTGAGACATTGATTGATGCTTTTCGATTAGAACTAATTTCAAATAGTGAAAATGACAATTTTGAAGTTGGAGAACTAATTCCTGGTGTTCTTACCTTGCCACCATATTATAGAGTCGTCTATATGAGAATGGGTAACATAGTTGGTCTATTAGAAAATGGTTATAGTAAAAATCCATTTAATGAGCAAATTGATTTAAATAATTCATTTATTTTTAAAATGCTTGATGAAAATCATAGTATGGATGGTGATTATTATATTTGCCTGGAAGGAACGGAGAATACAATTTTGGGATTTTCAGGGCAACTCGAACTTGCTATAAATCATGATTGTTATATAGATGATTATATAAGATTCCCAAAAGAAGAGCATTCCCCCCCAATTAAATTGTAGTATTAACACTAAGCATAAAAAATTAGAAGAAACCATTTTGTTTCTTCTAATTTTTTAAAACTTTATAAAACTATTTTATTTTTGTTTTATTTTTAGGCTTTTCTAAGTTAGAATTATTGGATTTTATATATAAGATTACTCCGAATATTAGTGCATATATAATTATAGCCATAATATTAAAAGTATATTGTCCAGTAAATCTAGAAGTTAATTCACTAATCGTAACTCCTTTTTTAATAAATGCTAAGAATACAAATACTATTTGATCAGCAGTTACAGCAATTACAGCACTTACCAAAAACTTAAAGAACTTACTATATCCTAGGAAGTCATATATTGTTAAATGCAAATTTTGTGATAGATAGAAAGCTGCAAGTGAGGCAATAAGAATTCTTAAATTATTATTAAATAGTGGTTCAAGTCCATCTGTTACACTACTAATTGGGAATAATGATGCAAACATTATTAAAAGAGATGAAAACAGTATTGCAACTACTGATATGTTTAGAAGAAAGACTGCCTTTTCTTTACCATACCTTTCTCTAAATAATGTTAGTATTAAGTATAAAAGAGGGTAAATAATTATACTAGCGCTAGCGGTTATTCCAAACAACTCAATTTCTCTACAAACTACCACATTTGAAGTAACATAACAAACTACAAACATTACAATATATATTACACAACTGACATCAAACTTTTTTTTCACATGAAACACTCCTTTTATTCTAATATGATTATAATAAAAAATAGAAAATAAAACAAGTAAAAATATGCTATTTATGATAGAATATACTTGGTGATTTAAATGGAAAGAAATCTCATCAGGAATTTTTGTATTATTGCCCATATTGATCATGGGAAATCAACTCTTGCTGATAGAATATTAGAAGCGACTAATTCAATTAGCAAAAGGGAGATGAAAAACCAACTTTTGGATAATATGGATTTAGAAAGAGAACGTGGAATTACAATTAAATTGAATGCTGTGAGATTAACATATTCATTAGATGGTAAGGAATATCTTTTAAATTTAATTGATACTCCAGGTCATGTAGATTTTACATATGAAGTATCAAGAAGTCTTGCTGCCTGTGAAGGCGCAGTGCTCGTTGTTGATGCAACTCAGGGAATTGAGGCTCAAACTCTTCATAATTTATATTTAGCATTGGAGCATGATTTAAAAATAATTCCTGTAATAAATAAAATTGATTTACCTAATGCTGATCCAGAGAAGGTAACGAAAGAACTTATTGATAACTTGGGATTTAGAAAAGATGAAATAATTTTATGTAGTGCTAAAGAAGGAATTGGCATCAAAGAGCTTATTGAAAAGATAATAGAAGTTGTTCCTGCTCCCCAAGAAACTAATAAAAAGCTAGAAGCTTTAATTTTTGACTCTTTATATGATCCATATCGTGGAGTTGTTATATCTCTTAGGGTGATGAATGGTACTATTAAAAAAGGTGATATCATTTACATGATGAAGACTAAAGCAACGTATGAAGTGACTAGTGTTTTAGTGCACACTCCTAAAGAAACAGAGATTGGTCAGTTGTCAACTGGAGAAGTAGGGGCTATGACTGCAGCTATTAAATCAATATCAGATATTAAAGTAGGAGATACTATAACACTCGATAGTGATAAAACAGATAAGCCACTGGCTGGTTATAAAGAGATAAAACCAATGGTTTTTTGTGGAATATATCCCATAGATTCTAAAAAATATGAGGATTTAAAAGAAGCTCTTGATAAATTGAAACTTAATGATTCATCTTTAGTATATGAACCAGAAACATCTAAGGCATTGGGTTTTGGTTTTAGATGCGGCTTTTTGGGACTTTTACATATGGAAATTATTGAAGAGAGAATTGAAAGAGAATATAAAATAGATTTAATTGCAACATCTCCTTCTGTTATATATGAAGTAGAACTTACTGATGGGATGGTAGAACATATTGATTGCCCTTCTAAATTCCCAGAAAAAGTAAGAATAAAGGATGTTAAGGAACCATATATTAAAGCCAGCATATTTACACCAAGTGAATATATTGGACCAATCATGGAACTATGTCAAAATAAAAGGGGAATATATTTGTCCCATGAATATATTGATGATAAGAGAGTTTCAATATATTATGAATTACCATTATCTGAAATAGTATATGATTTCTATGATAAATTAAAAAGTGCGACTAAAGGATATGCATCTTTTGATTATGAAATTATTGGATATCGTAGTAGTGAATTAGTTAAAATGGATTTTTTACTTAATTCAGAGTTAGTAGATGCATTATCTATAATTGTTCATAAAGACTTTGCATATTATCGTGGTAGAATTATTGTTGAAAACTTAAAAAAAATTATACCAAGGCAAATGTTTGAAGTGCCAATTCAAGCCGCTATAGGCAGTAAGATAATTGCTAGAAGCGATGTTAAAGCTATGAGAAAAGATGTTTTGGCAAAGTGTTATGGCGGAGATGTTTCAAGAAAGAAAAAACTATTGGAAAAACAGAAAGAAGGAAAGAAAAGAATGAAGCAGATTGGGAGTATTGAGATACCTCAAGAAGCATTCTTATCTGTATTAAGTGTTGATGAAAATGAGTAAAATAGAAGGATATAAATCATTTAATCAAGGATTGATAACCCAATTTGGAGATTCTTTAGAAGAAGGCAAAATATTTACAATGGATGGAGTCATTAAATATCATCAAAATGGCTATCATTTTTGTAAAAGATTAGAAGATACTTTACGCTTCTTTGATGTTAGAAGTTCAGAAGTGGAAATTTGTAAAGTTATCGGAAGTGGAGATATAGATGAAGGATATGATGATTACTATGATTATTATGATTTATATGCAGCAAGAGAACTAGAGATAGTAAAAAAACTAGCAAGAGAAGAAATAATTTCCTTAATGATTAATCCAAATGAAGTTTTTGAACTTAGAATGAAAAGATTTATAGAAGGATACAACTTAACAGAAAGCGAAATTATTAAAATAATTGAGTTATATCCAACTGATCTAATTAAAAGGACAATTGATTATTACCAAAAAGGAGATAAAAATGCATTTTCAAGAGTTAGGTAGTTCAGTATATATTCATATTCCATTTTGTAAAAAGATATGTTCTTATTGTGACTTTTGCAAAATGTATTATAATGAAAAAATGGTCGATGACTATTTGGTAGCGTTAGATCAAGAAATAAAAAAAAATTATCAAAATAATGAAATAAGGACAATCTATATTGGAGGAGGAACTCCTAGTAGTTTAGGCATTGATGAGTTAAAAAAGTTGTTTAAAATTTTTAAAATATTTAAAATGGACTATTTAAAAGAGTTTAGTATCGAATGTAATATTGAAGATATTAGCGAAGAAAAATTAAAAATTTTTAAAGCTAATGGAATTAATCGTCTAAGTATTGGAGTGCAATCTTTTGATAAAAGAATATTAAAAGAACTAAATAGGAATAGTGAAACTGATATTGTTGCTAAAATTTTACTTGCTAAAAAATACTTTGATAATATTAATATTGATTTAATATATGGATTAAACTCTGAAACATTGACTGATTTACAAAATGATTTAAATAATTTTTTACATCTTGATTTACCACATATATCAATATATGGATTAATAAAAGAAGAACACACTATACTTGATGTAAATAAATATATTGAATTAGATGATGATAGCTTTTTTGAAATGTATCAACAAATAGATAAAACTTTGAAAAGTGCAGGATATAATCATTATGAAATAAGCAATTATGCTAAAGAAGGATATGAGTCAATTCACAATTTAACATATTGGAATAATGATGAATATTATGGATTTGGGCTTGGAGCCAGTGGATTTATTAATAATATTAGATATGATAATACTAGAAGTTTTAACAATTATTTAAAAGGTGAATATGTTCTAAATAAAAAAGAAATATCACTGGAAGAAAATATGGAAAATGAAATGATTCTAGGCCTTAGAAAGCAAGTAGGAGTAACAAATAAAATATTTTATAAGAAATATCAAAAATATATTGAAGATGTATTTGATGTCTCTAAACTAGAAAAAACAAAAACTGGATATAGATTAAAAGAAAGTGATATTTATATATCAAATAGTATTCTTATTGACTTTCTCCTTTACTAATTCGACAAAATATGATAATATTTATATGTAAGAATAAGGGAGGAGTTATAAATCGTGGCAAAGAAGAAAAAGAAGAAAATATTTAAATGCAAGGTTGAAATATCAGAAAAAACAGTAGTACTTTTACTTATATCAATAATAGTACTAATTGGTGCACTTATTTTACTAGCACTAGTGTAATTATAAATTAAATCATATTAAAATATGATTTTTTTTGTTATAATGGAAGTGGTGATAAATGTGAATAAAAAAGGTTTTACATTAATAGAAATACTCGCTGCAATAGTAATTATGGGAGTTATTAGTTTAGTTGCAATACTTGGAGTAACTAAGATTGTTAGAGATAGCAAAGCAAAACAGCTAGTAATAATTAAAAATACAATATCAGCAGCAGTGGATAATTATAGGATTTATAATGCTAGTGGGACAACTATAAACCTTTCTAATCTCACTAGTTCTGATGAAGAAAAAGCAAACTATTTAGATGCAATTGAGTATGAAAACGAAAAATGTTTAATAGATATTAATGCGGGATATATTAATATTATTGAAAGAGAACTTTATACAGATGAACTTGGAGCATACACAAAAGAAGAGTACTGTATTTATTTTGTGTGTAATGGCAGAGTCTTAATAAATGATATGAATGATATAGATTATTGCAACGAGGAGTGATTTTATGAGTATCATAAAAATAATGGATGTTAATTTATCTAATAAGATAGCAGCAGGAGAAGTAGTAGAAAAACTTATGAATGTTGTTAAAGAATTAGTAGAAAATTCAATAGATGCTCGTTCAAGTGAAATAAATATAGATTTAATAGAATCAGGTCTTACTGAAATAAAAGTAACTGATGATGGTACTGGTATGTCTAAAGAAGATGTTATAAATTCGCTAAAGAGGCATGCCACAAGTAAAATATATGATGATAGTGATTTATTTAAAATAGATACGCTAGGTTTTAGAGGAGAGGCACTTCCTTCTATTGCATCCGTTAGTAAGATGGAAATATCTTCATCGATGGGAGATATTGGAACTAGAATAGTGATTCATGGAGGGGAAGAACAAGAGATATCATCTTCTGATGCAAGGCGTGGGACAACAGTTACAGTCAAAAATATTTTTTATAATACTCCAGCAAGATTAAAATATTTAAAAAGTACATATACAGAACTTGCTAACATAATAGACTATGTTAACAAAATGGCTCTGTCTTTTCCAAATATTAAATTTACACTCACAAATGATGAAAAGATGTTGCTTAATACAGATGGATCTAATAATTTATTAAAAGTAATAAATAGTATTTATGGATTATCAGTATCATCAAAAATGGTAAAAATAGAAAATGTTAGTGACGATTATGAAATATCAGGGTATATTTCGTTCCCTGAGGTAAATAGGTCAACCAAAAACTCACTTACTATTCTTGTTAATAACAGAGTAATTAAAAATAGTGAGATTAATAAAACTATATTAGAATCTTATCATACATACTTATTTAAGGATAGATATCCAGTAGTTGTGTTAAATATTTTAGTTGATCCATCTTTAATTGATGTTAATATTCATCCTACTAAAATGGATATTAAGTTTTCTAAAATGGATTATTTAAAAGATTTAATATTTAAAACTGTTTCACGTGCTCTTCAAAATTTAACACTAATTCCTAAGTATGAACAAGTTAGTGAACTAAAACAAGAGAATATTGCAAATAATAAAGTAGATTTTACGAATGAAATAACAGAAAAAGTAAATATTGAAGAGATTAAATTAAATTTTGCAGAACCTGAGATTTTTGTTAGCGAGAAACAAGAAGAAATCAAAAAAGAAAAATTTGTTATGATTGAACCAATTGGAGTTATTCATGGTACTTATATTATTGGGGAAAATGAAATAGGCATGTTTATTATTGATCAACACGCAGCCCAAGAAAGAATAAATTATGAATATTATTTAAAAGAAATGGGAAAAGATACGTATGATACCATTGATTTACTTATCCCAATTAAAATAGAATTTACGGCACCAGAATATTTAAAGTTTAAAGAAAATATGCAAGCATTGCAAAAACTAAATATAAGTATTGAAGAATTTGGTGAAAATACTATAATAGTAAGAAATCACCCAATATTTATTAAAAAAGATTATGCTGAGGAATCTATTAGAAAGATTATTGATGTTGTAATTAATATGGGTAGTTTTGATAAAGAAAAGTTTATTGAAAAATCTGCAATTACACTGGCCTGTAAAATGAGTATTAAGGCAAATGAACAGATTTCATTAGAAGAGATGAGACAGTTGATAAGATCATTAAGAGAGACAAATAATCCATTTACTTGTCCTCATGGCAGACCAACGATTATTTCATTTACTAAATATGAACTAGAAAAAATGTTTAAAAGAGCCGAATAGGAAGTGATTTTATGACTAATATTTATGTAGTAGTAGGTCCTACTGGAGTAGGGAAAACTACTTTAAGTTTAGCACTCGCTAAGCATTTTGATGCTGAAGTTATTAATGCTGATAGCATGCAAATATATAAGGAATTAAATATTGGTACAGCAAAAATCACTAAAGGCGAAATGAAAAAAATTCCTCATCACTTGTTAAGCATTAAAAGTGTAAAAGATTCATACTCAGTATATGAGTATCAAAAAGATTGTCGCGAAGAAATGGGAAAAATATCAAAAAAGAAAAAAAATATTGTTATAGTAGGGGGTACTGGTCTTTATATAAAAGCAGCACTATATAATTATATATTTCAAGAAGAGAAGAAGAAAAACTATGATGATTTAACTGATAAAGAGGTAATAGAAGAAATAAAAAAATATGGTAATCTTCCCAATATAGATTTAAAAAACAGACGAAGATTATGTAGATATTTAGAAAAATTAGAAAATAATACATTTTCAGATATCAAAAAGAATGAAAGAATGTATGATTTTAAGATTATAGGACTTACTGCAAATAGAGATGATTTGTATAAAAGAATTGATCTTAGAGTCGATAAAATGATTGAAGAAGGGTTACTCGTAGAAGTTAAAAAATTATATGATGATAAAATAGATACAATTCCTATTAGAACAGCGATTGGTTACAAGGAATTGTATGATTTCTATGATGAAAAAATAGATTATCAAAAAGCAATTGAATTAATTAAAAGAAATTCACGAAGATATGCAAAAAGACAATATACATTTTTTAAAAATCAATTTGATGATATAAAGTGGTTTGATGTCAATTACTATAATTTTGATAATACTTGCAAAGAAGTAATCAATTATTTAAAAGGAGAGTAAACATGAAAAGTTTTGTGAAAAGAGCAGAAGACTATATTTTAGATATTATTAAAAGTTTAGGATATGATGTTGATAAAGTTATACTAAATGTCTCATCAAGACCTGAGTTTGGAGATTATCAATATAATGGTGTCATGGAACTTGCTAAAAAATACAAAAAAAATCCAATAGAGATAGCAAATGAAATAGTAAGTAAGCTGCAAGATAATGAAAATCTTACAAATATTAATATTCAAGGGCCAGGATTTATTAATATATCTTTTACTAATGAATCACTAATTGAATATATGAATGAAATTAGTGGCGACTTAGATATAAATATAGACAAAGTTAAATCAAAAAAAATACTTATTGATTATGGAGGAGCAAACGTTGCGAAAGCACTTCATGTTGGACATTTAAGAAGTGCAAATATAGGCGAGGCTATCAAGCGTCTTGCCCGAACTCTTGGACATGATATTATAGGTGATGCTCATTTAGGTGACTCAGGAAGGCCTCTTGGATTTGTTATACTGGAAATGAAAAAAAGGTATCCAGACTTAGTATATTTTAAAGAAGACTATAAAGGGGAGGAAGAAGATCTCCCAATTACTAATAAAGATTTGGAAGAACTATACCCAACAGCAAGCAAAAAAGCCAAAGAAGATGAAACATATCTAGAAGAAGGAAGAGAGATAGCACTCAAAATCTTAGATGAAAAAAGTGGTTATCATCATTTATGGAAGAAAATAATTGAACTTTCTAAAAATCATATTAAACAAATATATGACTTATTAAATACTAATTTTGAGTTATGGGAAGGAGAAAGTGATGCTTACCCATATATAAATGATATAGTAGAAATTTTAAGAAAAGAAGGATTAGTCTATGAAAGTGAAGGAGCCTTAGTAATTGATGTTAAAGAAGAAACTGATACAGTAGATGTTCCACCTTTTATACTAATTAAATCAAATGGTGGAATACTTTATCAAACTACTGAAATTGCCACTATATATTCAAGAATGAAAAGATTTGATTTGAATGAAATATGGTATCTTACAGATGAAAGACAAGCTCTTCATTTCTTACAAACATTTAGAGTAGCAGAAAAAGCAGATATATTAGATGACACTAAATTATATCACTATGGATTTGGTACTGTTAATGGACCAGATGGTAAACCATTTAAAACAAGAGATGGCGGAGTAATGCCACTTTTAACACTTATTGATTTAGTGCGTCAGGAAACCTATAAAAAAATTAAAGATAATATTACAGATGAAAACGAAAAACAATATATTGCACTATTAACAGCAATAGCAACAATTAAATATGCCGATCTTTTACCATATCGTATGACTGATTATACTTTTGATATAAATAAATTTAGTGATGTAGAAGGAAAGACTGGACCATATCTACTTTATTCAACAGTCAGAATGAAATCATTAATTAGAAAAGCAATTGAGCAAAACATGAATATGAGTAAAATATCTATCATTGATAATGAATTAGAAAAGAGCATTATTTTAAATATTATTAACATGTCACAAGTACTAAATAATTCACTAAATAATAGATCTCTAAATGAAGTATGTGAATATATTTATAAATTAACAAACTCATTTAATACTTTTTACGCTAACATTCATATTTTAACAGAACAAGATGAGACAAAAAGAGAAACATATTTAGCACTTTCAAAACTTGTCCTTGATATCAACTTGAAGATATTAGATATTCTTGCAATTAAAGTACCAGATAGAATTTAGTTGTAAAATTAAAATATTTTTGATACAATGAAGTAGAAATAAATGTTGACGAGAAAATAGTAATAAAATAATTTCTTGTAAGAGAAAAAGTGGTTGGTGCAAACTTTTAAGAATAGTTTTATGAATTCAATCTCTAGTTTAATCGGTTATGCGTTATAGTAATAGAGTATAAATTAAGGTGGTACCACGAATAATTCGTCCTTTGGATGAGTTATTTTTATTTTTAGAAAGGAAATGTATATGATAAAAAAAATAATATTTGATTTAGATAATACTTTGATATTTTGGAAAGATGAATATATATTTGCCTTAAAAGAAGTGTTAAAAAAGTATAATATAACTGATGAAAAAACAATTAAATTAGTAGATTATTATATTGAAGAGTATGAAAAAGATAATGAGACACTCTCAAATAATGAGTTTTTAGATTATATTAATAGAAAAACTAATTTAGAATTTGATATATCTTTTGTAGAAGATCTTATTGAAAAGCAAAAAGAGTGTTTTGATGAGCCTAAAGAAGAGTTAATAGAAGTTCTTGATTATTTAAGTAAGAAATATGAACTTATTGTTCATAGTAACTGGTTTACTCAAACACAAAAAGGGAGATTAAAAAATGCAGGACTTCTTAAATATTTTAAAGAAGTATATGGAGGAGAAGGATACTTAAAACCACATCCTAAAAGTTTTTTAAAATCTCTTGATGGTAATTCTATAGATGAATGTATATATGTTGGAGATTCACTAGATATTGATATTAAAGGAGCTTTAAATATAGGAATGAAAGTAGTATTATATAATTATAAAAATAAGGATATAATTAGTGATCGGTTTATTGTTATAAATGATTTAACAAAATTAAAAGAAATATTATAGGGAGGACTTATGAAGAAAGAAGAAATATTAAAATTAAAAGAAAGTATCTTAAAAGATTTTAAAGATATAAAGGATAGTAAAAAGTTAGAAGAATTAAGACTAAAATATAATGGTAAAAAGGGTTTGATGATTGAGTTATCTAAAAATATGGGATCTTTATCAAATGAGGCTAAAAAAGAGTTCGGTGCATTATTAAATGAGGTTAAAAATTTATTCAATGCTAAGTTTAATGAAATTAGTGAAGACTTAAAGCAAAAAGAAATAAATAAAAAACTTGCAAATGAAACTATTGATATAACACTGCCCGGGACAAGAGTAAAAACTGGTAGTAAGCATATTCTAAGCCAAATATCTGAAGAGTTAGAAAATTTATTTGTATCAATGGGATATGATGTTGTTGAAGGCCCTGAAGTTGAAAGCGATTATTTATGTTTTGAAGTGTTAAATGTACCAAAAGGTCATCCAGCAAGAGATATGCAAGATACATTTTATATAACAGATGAAATGCTACTTAGAACACAAACATCATCAGTTCAAGCAAGAACAATGATGGCAAATATTGAAAAATCTCCAATTAGAATGGTATGCCTTGGCAAAACTTATCGTAAGGATGAGGATGCATCTCATTCTCATCAATTTATGCAAATAGAGGGATTAGTGATTGATAAGGGTATTTCTCTTGCTAATTTAAAAGGAACTCTTGAAGTAATGATGAAAAAACTTTTGGGAGACGATGTAAGCGTTAGATTTAGACCAAGTTACTTTCCATTTACAGAACCAAGTTATGAAGTAGATGTATCATGTTTTAAATGTGGTGGGAAAGGATGCCCACTGTGTAAACAAACGGGATGGATTGAAGTATTAGGCTCTGGTATGGTTCATCCTAATGTTTTAAGAAATTGTGGATATGATCCAGAAATATATTCAGGATTTGCATTTGGAGCAGGGATTGAAAGACTTGCCATGTTTAAATATGGCGTTCCAGATATTAGAACTTTTTATGCAAACGATTTAAGATTTTTAGATAATTTTAGTGGAAAGGAAGTGGAATAAATGTTATTAAGTAAAAACTTTCTAAAAGATTATGTAAATATAGAAGAAGATATTAAAACTATAGCAGAAGATATGACTAAAGTAGGAAATGAGTATGCAACATGTAATAAATTAATAAATGCAACAGGATTAATTATTGGTGAAGTTATAAAATGTGAAATGCATCCTGATTCAGATCATTTACATTTATGTAGTGTCAATATTGGTAAAGAAACTTTACAGATAGTTTGTGGTGCCCCAAATGTAAAAACAGGATTAAAAGTAATAGTAGCACAAGTAGGGGCATTATTGCCTGGTGATTTTAAAATAACTAAAAGTAAGATTAGGGGAATAGAATCATGTGGTATGCTATGTTCTCTTCAAGAATTGGGCCTTGATAATAAATTCTTATCTGAAGAAGACAAAAAAGGGATTCACGAATTAAAAAATGATGCTCCAATTGGTAAAGACCCAGTTGAGTATTTGGGCCTTGATGATGAAGTAATTGATTTTGAACTAACGCCAAATAGAGGAGATTTATTAAGTATTCTTGGTATGGCGTATGAAATAGGTGCAATATATAAAAAATCAGTTAAAAATATTGATTTATCTTATAAAGAAATAGATAGGCAAATAGATTTTGATTTATCAATTGATACTGATAAGTGTAGTTTATTTTTAGTTAAAAAAGTTGATGATGTAACTATTAAAGAATCTCCCGAATTTATTAAATCAAGATTAATTGCAAGCGGTATAAGACCTATAAACAATGTTGTTGATATATCAAATTATGTTATGTTAGAAACTGGTCAACCAATTCATTTTTATGATAGTGATAATTTAAAAAATAAAATTACAGTTAGACTTGCAAAGGATAAGGAGTTATTAACAACTCTAGATGGTAATGAAAGAACATTAACTGATGAAGATATTGTTATTACTGATGGTAAAGATCCAGTAGGTTTAGCAGGAGTTATGGGCGGATTTGATACTGAAATAATGTCTGATACTAAAAATATTACTATAGAATGTGCTATATTTGATCCATATAATATTAGGAAAACTGCAAATAGAATATTAAGAAGTGAAGCAAGTAGCAGATTTGAAAAAGGAATAGATCCAAATAGAACATATATGGCAATGGATAGGTGCTGTCACTTACTAGAAAAATATGCTGATGCTAAAATAGAAAAAGGTATAGTATCATTTGACAACACAAATAGAGAAGATAAAATAATTAAAATTAAGCTTGATGATATAGTTAATCTTTTAGGCCTAAAGATAGCATTAAAAGATGTTATTAATATTTTTAATAGATTAGGTTTAAAAAACACTTTAAATGGAGATTTAATTATTGTATCTGTTCCAACTAGAAGACTTGATTTAAATATTAAAGAGGATTTAATAGAAGAAGTAGGAAGAATTTATGGAGTCGATAATATTGAAGGTGTTATGCCAAAAGTACCAATTAGAAAAGGATACTGTGATAAAACATTAAGAAGTATTAGAAATAAATTATCTATTCTTGGATTAAATGAAGTAATAACTTATTCATTAACAAGTAAAAATAATGTTAACAAGTATACTAAATATGATTTTGAAGAAGTTGCAATTCTATCACCAATGATGGAGGAACGCGCAGTACTTAGATATAGTTTAATTCCTCTTTTAATGGATGTATATAATTATAATAAAGCAAGAGGTATGAAAGATATTTCTATATTTGAAATAGGCAAGGGCTTTTTTAAGCAAAAAGACAAGTATTTGGAGAATACAAAACTAGCAGCACTTCTTGCTGGAAAATATTATTTAGAAACTGGTAAGGAAAAGATTTTTGATTTTTACATTGTAAAAGGTATAGTAGAAGAATTATTAGAATATCTTGGATATAAAAATCGTTATACTTTTGTGACATCACATGATTTTAAAGAACTTCATCCAGGACAAACAGCTATTATTAAAATAGATAATAATGAAGTAGGCGTTATTGGTAGAGTTCATCCAAGTATAATTAAAGACGATATGTATGTTTTTGAAATAAACTTAGATAGCTTATTTCAAAATAAGACAAGAATTAAAAAATATCAAGAAATTAGTAAATATCCAACTATTGAAAAAGATGTAGCCTTTATTATAAAAAATGATGTATCATGTGATGATGTTATCAAAACAATAAAAAAAGTTGGTGGGAGACTACTTACTGATATTAAAGTATTTGATATTTATAAGGGTGAAAAAGTAAAAAATAATGAAATATCGATTGCCTATAATTTGAAATTTTCAAGTGTTGATAGGACTCTTACAACAGAAGAGATTGACAAATTATTTAAAAATATTATTTCTTCAGTAGTAGAGCAGCATAAAGCAATATTAAGAGACAATTAGTCTCTTTTTTTATCAACAAATATCATTATTTTACATATATTAAAGTGAGGGGTGATATAGTGGCTAGTTTTAAAGAAATAGTAACAAAGGCAGTTATTGGCAAAGGAAAGAAAACTTTTTCAAATAAATATGTAATGATGCCAAGCGAAAAACCATCTACTATTTTAGGTTGTTGGGTAATTAACCATACTTTTAAAGGATATAAACAAAATGAAAAAATTATGGTAGAAGGTAGTTGTGACATCAATATTTGGTATTCTTATGATAACGATACTAAAACAGTTGTTGCCAAAGATACAATTAATTATCAAGAACTTTTAAATGTAACTAGGAAAACAGAAAGTGATTTATCTTCAAATGAAGAAATAATTGTAAGAAGCTTAAAACAACCTAGTTGTGTCAATGTAACAATTAATAATGGCAATATAGAATATGAGATAGAAAAAGAATTAGGAATCGAAATAGTAGGAGATACTAAAGTTAGAATTGCAATCGATGAAAATGAAGATGAATGGGATGAAATAGTAGATGATGATGAAATATCAAAAGAGATTGATAATGATGTTAAGGAAGAATTTTTGACAGATGAATAAAACCATATGGTTTTATTTTTTTACACGATAATTTGTCAAATCAACTGTTACACTTGTTATTATAAATTATCACACAAAAAAATATCAATTGCTTGATATTTTTAATGAAGATTAGATAAGAGAAACATCATGACTATGAAACCAGTTATTGTAAACTCTCTTTACTGTTTCACATGAGCTTTCACAAGGTAAATTTTCATCTGCCTTAAATTTTGAAGTCATAAAACCAGATACGCAATTAGCAACAAATTCAGTATGCTCATCACTATCTTTTATTTCTGGCCATCTTTCAGCCAATATTATTTTATGCGCATATTCTTCTGTAGCTAGTACATCATTTGGACTAATTGAATAATTAATAGCTATCTCTTCTACTATCTCTTTTGGTAATCTAGATTCATATAAATTCATACCATAACTCCCTTTCAATAGGGGTTATAATACTATGATATTAGGAATTTGCCAATGCGCTTTTTGTAATCCCCATCATGCTTCCTAAGATAGAAGTAATTATTATTATTGTGTAATATATTATTCGATAAAAATCTATTTCTTTATCAAGTCCTAAAAATGAAAAGATAAATACTAAAAAAGTAAAAACTATCCCTATTTTTAATCCGGCAAGATAACCTTTCTTAATACTATTTTTACCAAGATAAAAACTCCCAACAAACATCGATATAAATGGAATAACCATTTTAAAAATCTTAAGTAGATTGCCAGATAATACATCAAAGTAATTTAATAGTGTCAAAAGAAAAGATAAAATTACAAATAATCCTAGTATTAAAGCCAAAGATATAAAATATTTTTTCATAACATCACCTAATAAAAAGTATGAAAGTGAATAAAAATATATGAGTTATTTCATTATAATATTGGTGATATTATGGAGTATGTAATAATTTTATTTAGAACACTATTTTTTTATATATTAATAATTTTTATATATCGTTTTATGGGTAAACGTGAAGTAGGTCAACTTGGTATAATAGATCTTATAGTATCAATCCTAATTGCGGAAATAGTAACATATGCTCTTATGAATACTGATAAGTCGATTGCAATATCGATTTTACCTGCTATATTTTTGATGATATTACAAATAATTTTTGCATATATTTCTTTAAAAGTACCAAAATTCAGAAAATTATTTGATGGTAATCCTTCAGTTATTATTGATAATGGAAGAATTAATTTTAAAGAAATGTTAAAGCAAAGATATAATCTAGATGATCTATTATCACAACTTAGAGAAAAGAACATAAAAAGTATTGAAGAAGTAGAATATGCGGTATTAGAAACTAATGGTAAATTGTCAGTATTTTTAAAGAAGGATAATAAGTCATATCCATTTCCCTTAATATTAGATGGTAAGGTTGATGAAGATACTTTAAAAAAGATAAATAAAGATAAAAAATGGTTATCAAACATATTAAAAAAAGAATATAT
Source organism: Bacilli bacterium (assembly GCA_035392025.1). Classification (GTDB taxonomy): domain Bacteria; phylum Bacillota_I; class Bacilli_A; order RF39; family UBA660; genus DAOPMC01. The sequence goes on along the minus strand of DAOPMC010000012.1, from coordinate 7,941 downwards.
CGAACTAAACGAAATATTCTATGCTTTTTATACTAAAGATAATTTGTATATTATTACTAATGAAGAATTATTATAACTTTATCTCTTCCTCTTAAGAACACTGGCAGCAACTTCATTAATTGCCTGACACGGTACACCATCATTAATCATGTTCTTCAAATAAATTCTCAATTCTTCCTGTTTAGCATTAATCATTTGTGTATGGGGAATTAAATTCCCAGATTTGATGTCTTCAAAATTAACAGCAGTATTTGCTATACTGTGATCTCTTGAATCGTCATATAGTCTAAAAAAATGATAGGCTCCTTGGCCATAGACACAGCCTATCTCATATAATTTTCCTTTAAAAGATATCAAATATCCCATATAAAACTCATGAGTAATTTGTGGCTCAATGTAATTATTTTTGCAAAAATCGCTGATGGCAGAAAATAAATTCTCCAATCTTTTATATTTTCTTTGTTCTTCTTGAGTTAGCTTTATTTGAGACCCTGTATATTTTTTCTCTAGTGCTATTAACCAATCAATATATTCATCATTTGTTGCAATAGCTTTTTGATCTTCTTGATTTTTTATAATTAAATTATGCACAAATTCTTCTGCACTATCTTTCACTTTTATCCTCCATTAATATTTATTGTAGCTTAAGTAATATTTTGTGTCAACGCCATTCCTATCTTTTATCTTTTAAACATTTTCTAATATCTATATAGTGAAGGACTGTAATAAATATGACATTAAATATAGTTGCAATAATTAAAGAATACATTCCTATTTTAAATAATGATAATATAGTAATAATAATAAGTTTAATAATTATGCCATAAAAATTAGCATTCATCACTTTTTTAGATTTATTCATGGCTTGCAAAGCTGTTGCAAATGGGGTTTGTAAATAAAAGATTATAAAAAATGGTGTCATTAACTTTAAATAAGCTACTCCTTCGGTAGTATTGTATATAAACTTAAGTAAGAAATCTGTGCCTAACATCAAGATACTTGTTGATAATATTCCTATTAGTATTGAAAAAAATGATGCTTGCTTTAACTTTCTTTTGATTAAATCAAATCTTTTAATAGCAAAATATTTTGATATGACAGGAAGTAGAGCAGTGCTAATTGCCATAGATAAAAAAGAAGGCATTATTAGCAGGGGCATAACATAACCAGATAATACTCCATATTCATATACAATAAAATTATTTGAATAACCTGTTTTAAGAAGAAGAAATGTTAGAATAATAGGTTCAAAGAAATATCCAATGGACCCAATTAATCTACCCATAGTAGTAGGAATAGACACACTGAAAATATCTTTTAAATTATTCATATCAATTTTAAAATCATGTCTATTAATTTTGAAATTCTTTGGTAAAAATAAAAACAAAATAAGGATTGATGCTAACTCTGATGCTACATTTACTGCAACCATCATAGTAACTGCTAAAGTTAAACTTTGCTCTAGCATTTTTGGCATAATAATAATTATAAGTGCAAATCTTACAACTTGCTCAAAGACATTTGATAAAGTATGTGGAAACATTCTTTCTTTGCCAAAAAAATATCCCCTTGCAATACTTGATAAACTAATAAAAGGAAGTGTAATACCAATTGCAAGTATTGGATAATATAGTCTTGTATCGTGAAGAAGATATTTTGATAATATAGGTGCTAACAAAAAAATAACAATTATTAAAACAATATTAATAACAATACTGACTGGTACTAGTGAAAATACTAGTTTTTTATTGTTATATTTATCCTCTGCCACCACTTTACTAATAGCAATTGGAAAACTTAAGGTGCATAAAGTAATAAACAAATTAAAGGTAGGAAGAATTAACATGTATAAGCCGATACCTTCAGTACCAATAATTCTTGTTGCCACGATCTTTATAAGCATTCCCAAAACTTTTGTTATAAAACCACCTAAAACTAGTATAATTGTTGACTTAATAAATTTCTCTTTCATATAAACCTCTATCTAAATATATGAAAGTTATCTATTTATTTAATCTTAAATTTAAGATATAATATAGTATATATTAGGAAGTGGTGTTATGAAATTTAAATCTGAGCAAGAATTATATGATCGTATATTACCAGCTTTGACATGTAAGATAAGTGAATTAAAAAGAAAAGGAATATCTTTTGTTAGGGAAAAAGATATTTATAATATGTTGAAATCATCAAAATGGATTAAAGAAGTTAATTTAACTTTATCAGAGATGGTCTCTGACATCATGAATTTAAAATTAGAAGTTATAGAAGCTTATTTTAAGGAAATAGATGAGGATTTAATATAGGGGTGTGATAATATGAATACTGAGGAAATCCATACATTTGAAGAACTGGAAGTAGCATTAAATCAATATCTTTGTGAAAAAGATGTTGATAAGGTGAAGAAAGCTTATTTGTTTGCAGACGAGAAACATGGTATGCAAGTGCGTAAAACTGGTGAGAAATATATTATTCATCCTCTTAATGTCGCTTATATTCTAACAAGTATATACGCTGATGTTGATACAATTATGGCAGGCCTTTTACATGATACTGTTGAAGATACTGATACAACATATGAAGAAATTAAAGATATTTTTGGAGAAGTAGTTGCTCGTTTAGTAGATGGGGTTACAAAAATAAATAATATTACATTATCCACTGAAAATGATTATTTAATTGAGTACTATAAAAAAATAATTGTTGGAATGAGTGAGGATGTTAGAGTTATTATTGTTAAACTTGCAGATAGGCTTCATAATATGAGAACTCTTTATGCTTTATCCGTTCCTCGTCAAAAAGCTAATGCTAAAGAGACAATTGATATTTTGGCACCTATAGCACATCGTTTAGGAATATACAAAATTAAAAGTGAATTAGAAGATTTATCTTTAAGATATTTAAAACCAGATGTTTATTTTGATATAGTAGAAAGACTCAACAGCACAAAACTTGAACGAGAAAAAATAATAGAAGAGATGATAGATGAAGTCAGCAAACTACTTGACCAAAATGGTATTAAGCATGAAATAAAAGGACGTGCTAAGAGTATTTATTCTATTTATAAAAAGTTAGATAAAGGAAGAAATTTTAATGATATATATGATATATTAGCAATTAGAATATTGGTTGATAAAGAGCAAGAGTGCTATTGGGCACTAGGCCTTATTCACTCTAAGTACAAACCAATTCCCAAAAGGTTTAAAGATTATATTGCAATGCCTAAAACTAATTTATATCAGACTCTTCATACGACAGTATTTGGACTTGATGGATATTTGTTTGAAATACAAATTAGAACTTATGGAATGAATGAAATAGCAGAAAATGGCATTGCTTCTCATTGGGCATATAAAGAAGGAAAAGATGCTGCAGTAACTATGCAAAATATTACTGAGCAAAAATTACAATTTTTTAAATCTATAATTGAGTTAAATGAAGAAAAGTTAAGTAGTGAAGAATTTGTAACAAGCGTTAAAGATGAAGTATTAAATAATAATATTTATGTTTTTACACCTAAAGGAGATGTTATAGAGTTATCTAAAGGAGCAACACCAATAGATTTTGCATATAAAGTCCATAGCGAAGTAGGCGATCATACAACAGGAGCGATTGTTAACAACAATATAGTGCCTTTAAACTATGAATTACAAGATAATGATATTATTAAAATAATAACTGATAAAAATAGTAGTGGTCCAAATCGTGAATGGTTAAATATTGCAACTACAACTCAAGCAAAAAGTAAGATTAAAGCATTTTTTAATAGGACTAATAAAGAGGAATATATTACAAAAGGTAAAGATATGCTTGAGAAATCTTTACGTAGGCATAAGATTCCGATAGCAAACTTAAACCATATAGAAAAAGATAAAGATATCTTATCCAAAATGAAACTAGAGGATTTAGAAGATTTATATTTGAATATTGGAAATGGTAAATATTCACCACTTACGGTTATTAATCTTATCAAAGGCAAAAATCAAACTGAGGAAGTAAAAGATACAACTATTAATATTGTTATACCAAAATCAGAAAATGATATTATTGTTAGCGGTATTAATAATATTCAAACAAGAATCGCTAATTGTTGTAATCCTGTTCCTGGAGATGATGTGATGGGTTATATTACTAAAAATAATGGCATCAGTATTCATAGAACAGTATGCAATCATATTGCGCATGAAGGAGAACGAATAATAGAAGTTAACTGGAATAGTGAAACCAAAAATAAATATTATACTGAACTCGTTGTATATGCTAAATCAGGGACAAATATTATGCTAGATATTGTTCAAACTGCAAGCACATGTAGTGTTTCAATAGAGGATGTTAATACTATCAATACAGATATGGAATTAACTTATTTAATAGCACTCAAAGTTAAAAATAAAGAAGGATTAGATCAATACATAAAGGAATTAGAAAAAATTAAATATATTAGTAAAGTAGAAAGGGTTATTAAATGAAAGTAGTAGTTCAAAGAGTTACTGAAGCAAGTGTTAAAGTAAATGAAAAAATAGTCGGTCAAATTAATAAAGGATTAATGTTACTTGTTTCTTTTACGCATACTGATACTTTTTCTAACATAGAATATATGGTAAATAAGATAATTAATTTGCGAATATTTGATGATGATAGTGGAGTAATGAATAGATCTCTTTTAGATGTTCAAGGAAGTATATTATCCATATCTCAATTTACTTTATATGCCGATACTAGTAAAGGAAATAGACCAAGTTATGTAAATGCATCTCCGGGAGATAAGGCAATAAAATTATATGAACAATTTAATGAATTATTAAAAGAGAAAAACATTAAAGTAGAAGAAGGAATATTTGGAGCAGATATGAAAGTATCTTTAATAAATGATGGACCAGTAACAATTATCTTAGAAAGGTGATGGTTAGTGATGAAAGCTATAAACTATAAGTTAGTAAATATAGCAATTATCCTAATTATTACCTTTTTTTTATATCAAACAAAAGATGTTTGGATATTTTTATTTAATAAAATATTTTTAGTATTAAAACCATTTATTATATCTTTTATAATAGCCTATTTATTTTATCCATTAGTAAAATTTTTTAAGAAAAAGTTAAATTCTACTATAGCAACTATTATCGTTATAATATTAGTAATAATAGTGTTTTCTTTTCTTTTAAAAATAACGCTTCCTATCATAATAAAAGAATCTTTATCCTTAATTAGACAAATAGTTTATTTTATAAATAATATTAATTTAGATAATACTTTTTTAGAACTTATATCTATTGAAAAAGTATTAAATCATTTACTAAATAATTTATATCTATATATTGAGAACAGTACTATTAATGTTTTGTCTAGTTCAATTAACTTATTGCTCCAAATAGTAATAATAGTAATACTATCAGGATATTTTTTATTTAATTATGAAAAAATTAGAAGATGGATAAAACAAAAAGTAAAAAATATTGAACTATACTCATGTTTAAAAAAAATAGATGAGGATTTATCATCTTATATTACAGGAATAGGAATTATTATGTTAGTTGAGATAGTAGAATATACAATTATATATGCTATAATTGGTCATCCTAATTTTTTACTCATTGCCATTTTAGCATCAGTTACTACAATTATTCCTTTTTTTGGAGGCATGTTTACAAATATCGTAGCTCTTATTACTGCATCTGTCATATCTAGAAAGTTATTTATTCTTACTGCTTTAATAATAATATTAGCACCCTTATTAGATTGTTATTTAATTCAACCAAGGATATATAAACGTACTAATAAAATTTCACCAATTGTTACAATAATTGTAGTAATAATAGGAGGATTATTATTTAAAACAATAGGTATTATGATTGCAGTGCCGTTGTATATAATAATAAAAAATATTGTAGGAGTATATCAATTGAAAAAATCATGATGTTATTGTATAATACTTTTAGAGATGGAGTGATATTATGATAAATAAACCTAAAGGGACCTATGATTTATATGGGCTTGATGCTAAAAACTTTCAGACTTTGGTAAATATTATTAAACAACTTATGATTACTTATAATTATACTTTTTATAGGACACCTTTATTTGAATCAAGTGAAGTATTTCATAGAGGAACGGGTGAGACAACTGATATAGTCCAAAAGGAAACTTATGATTTTATTGATCGTGGGGACAGACAGATGACTTTAAGAGCAGAAGGAACAGCACCAATAGTAAGAAGCATTATTGAAAATAAAATGTATATTAATCTCCCACAAAAATTATATTATATAGGGCCAATGTATCGTTATGAGAGACCTCAATCAGGTAGATTTAGAGAACATTATCAATTTGGAGTAGAAGCATTTGGATCAGATGATCCTATAATGGATGCTGAAATAATATCTATTCCAGTTAATTTATTTAGAATGTTAGGACTAGAAAATATAAAAGTTCATATTAATTCAATAGGAGATAGTGTATCAAGAGAGAATTATAAAAAGGCTCTTTTAGAATATTTCAAACCTCACTTAGGTGAATTATGTGAAGATTGTAATAGGAGATATGAAACTAATCCACTTAGAATACTTGATTGTAAAGTTGATTCTGATAAAGAAATATTTAATAATATTCCAAGTATTCCAGATTATTTAACTGATGAAAGTAAAGATTATTTTAATAAAGTACTAGAGTATTTAGATAATTTGGGAATTGAATATGTAGTAGATAATAAATTAGTTAGAGGCCTTGACTATTATACTCACACCGTATTTGAAATAGAAGCTGCATCTAAAGAATTAGGTAAGGCTAACATTATGTGTGGTGGCGGTAGATATAATAATTTAGTTGAAGTCATGGGAGGACCATCAACACCAGCAGTAGGATTTGGAATGGGACTTGAAAGAGTATTAATGGTTCTTAAAGATGAAGGAATAAATCTAATTGACAAAGAAGAAATTGATTGTTTTATAGCACCACTTTCAGAAAATGAGAAAATTTATGCTCAAGCTTTAGCCCAAGATTTAAGATTAAATGGATTTATAACTGATATGGATTATCTTAACAAAGGATTAAAAGCTAATTTTAAACAAGCAGAGAGATTAAATGCTAAATTCATGATTATAGTTGGCGAAGATGAGATTAAAGATGGAGTATTAACAGTTAAAAATTTAGTAGCTAAAAAAGAAGAAAAAGTTGATATTGAATATATTTTTAATTATTTAGATGAGCAACTAGAGTTTGGGACAGATGGTGATTGTCACGATGATAATTGCAATTGTGGATGTCATGATAAATAGGTAGAGATACCTTTTTATTTTGAAAAAGGTAGACTTATTTTATTATTTAATGATATGATAATAGACATTATTAAAGGAGGTAATTTATGAAGGCATATATAGATTTTGATGGGGTTATATGTGATACGGTAGATACGCTACTCGATAGTTATAATGCTTTTGGTAAATATGAAGCAACGGATTTAGAAAGTTACATTAGTGAATATAATTGGAAATTATTATTAAAATATTCTCCAATTATTGCAAACGCTATTGAAAATATTAAAAATTCTATTTATGACACCTCTATTTTAACGAGAGTTCATTCATTAGATGAAGGTTTTCAAAAAGTTAATATGTTGCGAGAGAAAGGCTTAACTAATGATATCATTATTGTGCCACCACACATGCCTAAAAGTAGTGTAATTGTGCCAAATGGTGCAATATTGGTAGATGACCAAATTCTTAATTTGAATGATTGGTATAATCATGGCGGAATAAGCATTTTTTTTAATAAAGAAGGAAAATTGGTAGATGGTAGAGGAGATTCTAATGAGTGCTTTAAAACAATCTCTAATCTAGATTTTCTTGCTGATCCTAAAATGATACTTGAAAGAAAAATTAAATAAACTACTGTCAATAGTTTGGGAAAATGTCCCAAAAATATTTAAACATTAACGGGAAAATA
>DAOPMC010000011.1:0-34083 GCA_035392025.1 Bacilli bacterium | reverse complement strand
AAAGTGTAAATCTATTATGATACTTTTACATATTTTAAATCTATTATGATATAATTGTTATAGGTGGTACTATGAAAGTAATTATTAGTGCGGCAGGAACTGGTGGACATATATATCCTGCTATATCAATAATCAATAAAATTAAAAAGATGGAACCTAATTCAGAGATTATTTATATTGGGACTACTGATCGCATGGAAAAAGATGTTATTCCTAAGATGGGTATTAAATATATTGGTATAAATATATCAGGATTATCTAAAAATATATTAAAATTAATAAAATCATTTTTTCAAATGTCTAGTGCAATTAAAAGATGCAGGAAAATAATTAAAAGTTTTGATCCAGATATTGTTATTGGTGTTGGTGGATATGTAACTGTTCCCGTTATTTTTAGTGCCAACAAACTGGGATATAAAACTATTATTCATGAACAAAATATTATTCCTGGTAAGGCCAATATATTTTTAAATAAATATGCTGATAAAATTTTAGTATCATTGCAAGAGTCTATGAAGTTTTTTAATAGTGAAAAGGTTGTTTTTACCGGCAATCCTCGTGGCGAAGAAGTTTTAAATGCAAAACCAGTTACTAAATTTTCTCTTGGATTTGATAATAAAAAATTGATTCTAATTACAATGGGTTCACTAGGCTCGAAAACCGTCAATGATATAATTGCCAATTCTTTTAAAGAAATGTCTGAAAAAGATTATAATGTTTTATTTGTAACGGGTGATAAATATTATGATAAATATAAAGATAATAAATATAAAAATATTAAGATTGTTTCATACTTAGATAATATGCCTAGTGTTCTTAAAACTGTTGATTTAATAATTACGAGGGCGGGAGCAACCATCTTATCTGAAATTACTACTTTAGGTGTAGTCCCTGTATTAATACCAAGCCCTTATGTTCCAAACAATCATCAATATTTAAATGCAATGCTTTTAGTTGAGAAAGAAGCAGGGTTTATGATTGAAGAAAAGGATTTAACAGCAAAAAAAATCTTATCTGAAATTGATATGGTTTTAAGTGATCAAGACAAATACAATAAAACGCTTAAAAACTTAAAAAAATTAGGTACCCCAAATAGTTTGGATAATATATATAAGGAAATAGTAAAACTAGTAGGAGAAAAAGCATGAAAGAAACACTTAAATATATTAAGAATAACAATTTAGGTAAAGTAATTGAAAATATGTCTTTTAAAAAATTGACTACATATAAAATAGGTGGAATTGCTAGAATTGTTTTTTATCCTAAGACTGCTATGGCTCTAATTAAGTCACTTAAATATTTTAAAAACAACAATATTTCTTTTAAAGTATGGGGCAGAGGTTCTAACATTATTCCTAGTGATGACAATTATAATGGGGTAATTATTAAATTAGATAGTTTAAATAAGATTAATATTAAATCTCGCTATGCCATAGTAGGGGCAGGAGTATCTTTAATGCAACTTGCTAATCAATTATGTAAAGAAGGATATAGTGGCTTAGAGTTTGCCTGCGGGATACCGGGATCTGTTGGTGGCGCGGTATACATGAATGCTGGGGCTTATAATAGTTCGATAGGTGATGTAATCCTCTCTATTAAGGTATTAGATAATGATTTTGATATAATTGAACTTAGTAAGAGAGAATTATTATTTGGGTATAGATCATCAATACTTCAGTCTAATAAAGAGTATATCTGCATTGAAGCTAAGATTAGAATTATTCATGGGGATAAAGAGGTAATAAAAAATTTAATTAGTGAAAGAAAAAAAAGAAGAGAAGAAACACAACCTCTTTCTTATCCAAGTGCCGGAAGTGTATTTCGAAATCCAGAAGGAATGTATGCTGGAAAATTAATTGAGGATTCGAATCTAAAAGGTTATAGAATTGGTGGAGCAAAGATTAGTGATAAACATGCTAATTTCATAATTAATTATAAAAATGCTAGAGCCAGCGATGTAAAAAAATTACTGATGCTTGCAAAAGATACAGTTAAAAAGAATTATGACGTTGATTTAAAAGTTGAACAAGAATTTTTCAATTGGGAGTAGATATGGCAAAAAGAAGAATAAAAGCAAAAATTTTTAAGTTCGTTTTAGTACTTATACTTATTGGTATAATTTTTTGCATTTATTATTTTATTATTGGAGATGATATATCTAGAGTACAAATTAATAATAACTATATATTATCTGAGAAGGAAATATTAGAATTGTCTAAATTGGACAACTATCCTAGTTTTTTATTTACTACTAAAACTGAGATAGCGAAGAACTTGAAAAAAAGTGTTTTAATAAGTGATGTTAAAGTTTCAAAGAGACTAGGCAAATTAATTGTACTTGATATTACAGAAAACAGGATATTATTCAAAAATAGTAATAATTCAAAGTATGTTTTAAGTAATTATATTGAAGATGTATTTGATGAAGAGTATGATGTTCCAACTCTTTTAAACTATGTTCCTGATGAAATATATAAGGAATTAATAGAAAAAATGTCTGGAATTAACAACAATATTATTCAAAAGATTTCCGAGATTAAATATTCTCCAAACGAATATGATGATGACTTATTTATTTTATATATGAATGATCAAAATGTTGTTCATGTTACGCTGGACAAGTTTACAAAGTTAAATAAATATAATGATATTGTTGTTGAACTTGAAGGTGATAAAGGAATTTTATATTTAGATTCTGGTGATTATTTTAAAATAATGAATTAACTTGTTATGTATTAGGATAAATGTTAAAATGTATTTATATTGGAGGTAAAAGATGAAAAAACGTTTTATAGGGGTTGCCATAGTAATTATTATATTTGTTGCGGGACTTATTGGGATTTATTATATATTTAAAGATCAAACAAATAAAAACGATTCAGTCAAGGATCATGAGAAGTTTGCAGAAGAATATCAGAGTTTACCTTTGGATAACTTATTTGTTTATAAAACAGAATCAGAGATTATTGATATATTACGAAATGGAACAGGCATAGTGTATTTAGGATTTTCAGAATGCCCATGGTGTTGCAAATATGTAAGTATGTTAAATGAGGTGGCAAAAGAGTTAGAAATGGAAGAAATCTATTATTACAATATTAAAGAAGCAAGGTCAAATAATACTGCTGGATATCAAGAGATAGTTGAAATTTTGAATAAGTATTTACTTACTGATGATGAAGGCAATAAACGAATTTATGTTCCTGATGTTACGTTTGTAGTAGATGGTAAGATATTGTTCCACGACAATGAAACATCAGTTGTAGAACAAGGTATTACTGTTGAAGGATATTGGACTGATGATGCTAAACTAAATTTTAAAAACAAATTATATAATGCCATTTCAAGCACGTTTTTAGGGCAATGTACTTCATGCAATTGAAAAAGAGTTTTTTTAACTCTTTTTTATATGCCATATAATGTTTTATCATAATAATGGTCTTCTTTACTAAGAATTTTTAATATATTGTCATCTATTAAAAAGTAAAAATATTCTATTTTTTCTTCTCCTGTTTCAAGTATAGGATCATCCCAAGTTAAGTCTAAGTGATATCCAATACCATCTAAAATAACATAATTCCAAATATGATCATCATTTGATATTTTATAGTTTTCAATACCTAATTCATACAGAAATAATGCCATTGCATCAGTGTAACCACTACATATTCCTTTTTTGTTTTTAAAAACCCCATAAGCAATATTAGAATTATAATGATTAATTTCTGATGATAAGTTACTTGTAAAATCATATTTAGTATTGCTGATAATATAATCATGAATTATTTTAATTTTTTCCCTGTCTGTCATATTTGATGAGATGTTTTTATCTATAAATTCTTTTAATACTTGATTTAAATAAATAATTTGTTCACTTGTATAACTTTTAATTATTTCAAGTTCCACTTTTCCATTGCTTGCATATAAAGTCCTGATACTTGAAAATGAGTTATAAGGATGGACAAAATTATTTATAAATGCCAATTCTTCTTCACTTGCTGATATTTTTTCAATATCATCCAAACATTCTTTATAATCTACATCGCAATAGAATGTAAATCTATTGTTTCCACTATTTATTATAGTATAGTAGATGTTTGTTAACTGTTCTTTGTTCTTAGCAATAAAATCCGTTGTCAAACTAGCAGAACTATATTTATTTGTGGTTGAATATTCGAAATTTGAGATAGTTATATTTTTTCTATTGTTATCATAATATTTTGAGTAAAATTTCAATACATTATCACGATAAATAATACCTATCAAGCACATTCCCAAAATAATTATTAATCCTGCCACAGATTTAAAACTTCTACGCATTACGACCTCCTAATACAAATAAACAAGTAGTTTAACTACTTGTTGTTATTTATAGCTTTTTGTAATTTTGATTTAATTCTTGCGGCTTTATTTTTATGAATTAATCCTTTTTTAGCAGCTTTATCAATTTTTTTGTTTGCTAATTTAATATCATTTAAAGCAGCATCTTTGTTGCTTTCTTTGATGTCTTTTCTAACACGCTTATTAGCAGATCTCATACTAGATATTAGAGTATTATTTGTAACATTTTTAATTTTATCAGTTTTAACTCTCTTCTTAGCACTTTTAATATTTGGCATAAATTTCACCTCGCTTTAATAACATAATAAATTTTAGCAAAAAAAAGCAAAAAAAGCAAATAAAATTAATAATTTAATTAAAAATAATAATAGGTGATATTATGAGAGAAATAGATTTAAGCAATTATCATATCAGAACAGATTTGATAACGGATATTATAAGTCAAAAAAGATTTAAGGGAATAACAGAAAAAATTATTAAGATTGATGGATTAAAAGTCAGTAATGTTTTGGTTAATGATGAAGGAAGTAAATTAATAAATAAGAAAAGGGGTTGCTATACTACTATTTTTTTTGATGATGTGACTGATGCAAACAATCAAAAAAAGTTAATTAATGTTTTTACAAAAGAACTTCTTAAAATATTAAAATATTGCACAATATCAGAACATGCTAGTTGTCTTATTATTGGTTTAGGGAATTATAAGTCTACACCTGATTCGTTAGGTCCTTTAATATTTAATAATTTGATTGTTACTAGGCATATCTATATATTAACAGGTAGCCTAGAAGAAGGGTATCGAATTACATCTGGATTATCACCAAATGTTATGGGAAATACTGGAATTGAAACTAAAGATATTATATTGGGAGTAGTAGAGAAAATAAAACCAGATTTCATTATTGCCGTAGATGCATTGGCAAGTGATTCCTTGGATAGAGTAAACAAAACTATTCAAATATCAAATACAGGTATTCATCCTGGATCAGGAGTTGGCAATAAAAGAGAAGAAATTTCGCAAGAAAAGTTAGGCATACCTGTTATTGCTATAGGAATTCCAACAGTAGTGGATGCATCGACTATTGTATTTGATACGATTAATTACATGACTAAGCATTTTAGCTATAATATAAAAAATAATGATAATCCTAAATTAAAGTTTATTCCTTCTTATATGCAAAACTATTTATCAGCAGATAATCTTACTAACGATGAAAGAAAAATATTTTTAGGATTGGTTGGAACCTTATCTAATATTGAAATGAAAAGTTTATTGTTAGAAGTTTTAACCCCTATCGGCTACAATCTTATGGTAACACCTAAAGAAATTGATTTTGTAATAGAAAAATTATCAAATGTTATTGCTAATGGAATTAATAAAGCATTGCATAACATATAAACTGACAAAATATTTTTAAATTTCAAATATAATTATTTTAGAGGTGAGACCATATGAAAAAGAAATTAAAAATATTTTTTTATTTTTTAATAACATTGATAGTAGGATTTTACACCTTTAAAACCTTGAATACTGTTAAATTTAATCTTACAAACGAGGAATTTGTATCAATAATCATGGATGATCCTAATTCATTTAACAGTACAAGCAAAACTAAAATATTTAAAAATATTGTATCATCTATTTCTAATGTTAATATTTCTAATCCAATAACATTTATTTCTAATTCATTTAAAGATATTAGGAATGATAACATATCAAGTGATATGACTAAATTAGTATCAAGTCCTACAATATATATTTATAATACTCATCAACAAGAGCAATATGATTCAGCTAATTTAAAAGATTATAATATCGAGTTAACGGTACTAACTTCCAGCTATATTCTAAAAGAGTGTTTAGAAGATAATTCTGTGTACGCAGTAGTGGAAGAGACTAATATGAGAAGATTTCTCAGTGAAAGAAATCTTTCCTATGACAAAAGTTACCAATTATCAAGAGAACTTTTATTAAAAAGAAAGCAAGAGTATCCAACGTTAAATTATTATATAGATATTCATAGAGATTCTGTTAGTGGAGATAATTCAAAGATAATTATAGATGATAAAACTTATGCAAGACCAATGTTTGTAATTGGAATAAACAATAAAGAATATCAAAAAAACTTATCATTAATGAAAGCACTTAATAATGGATTTAATCAATTCAATGAAAAGTTAAGTAGGGGAGTTTATAAAAGAAATGCCACATATAATCAAGATATAAGCACTAATGCGATTTTAATTGAAATTGGTGGAGTTGATAATACAGTTGATGAAGTTTATAACACAACGCATTTATTTTGCCAGATTTTATTGGATTATTTAGGAGCAAAAGATGAATAAAGAAAAACTTATCAAATATTTAATTCTTATAATAATTATATTATTTACTGGAATATTTTTAATAACTGCAACTGGTTATTATGAAATAAAAAATAAAGAGAGAATGATTTTAACTAATGAACAAATATTAAAATTTGAACAAGACATTGCAGAAGGATTAGAAGTCGATATTGAAGATTATTTGGTAGATGAGTACATAGATTACAGCAATTTATTTTCTAAGAGAATGAATAGTCTATCTTCCAAAATAGAAGGAAGTTTTGAAAAAATCATCATTTTTATTTTTAATGAAGTTGCTGATACTATTGAAAAAGGATAGGATTTGTGATATAATATGCCTCTAGAGGCGATAGTATGAATGAATTATGTATTTCTTCACGAATGTTAAATTCTAAAAACCATTTTTTGTTTGTTGGCGATAAAAAGATATATATTAATCCCTATGATCATCAGGAGTTAGTTGTTTGTTTTTCAGAAAGATCAAATTATTTAGATAAAGAAATGTTAGATAGATTATCAACACTTTATAATATTAACGAAAATATGACTTGTAAAAATATAAATATTCCAAAAAGAAGTGTTTTGGTTGATGGTAAGTATTGTGGATATGTTTTAACACGTATTATAGATCCTTGGGATTTTATGAGTATATGTGAAGGGGAAGCAGATTTATCTACGAAATTAGAAATATTAAAAAGATTTGATAGTATTGTAAAAACTATGCATAAAATTGGAATCGTTTCTTGCGATTTAAATCCAACTAATTTATTGCTAGATAATCATTATTTACCGCATATTATTGATTTAGTAAATGGGCAATTTGATAAATTTTTGTTAAATGAATATGATTTTCGTTTATACATGTTATATATGATGAACTTTTTTAATACCCCTGTTTCTTTGAATATAGATAATGTAAGCATGCATTTGAATTTACTTTATGCGTTAGTGGGACATAATGAATTTGTGAACATGGAATATGATGCCAAGAAACGATTGATTAGAAAGTTAAAGGTACCAGAAGCGACAAAAGATACGTTTATGAGAATGACAAATTTTGAATCATTGGATTCAATTCCTTATGTTACGGAAACTATTAGACAAATATAATAAAACTATGGAAATTTCATAGTTTTTTTGTTATTATTAAGCTGGTGATATAAATGAAAAATAAAAAAGTAATATTTATGGGTACTCCAAAGTTTAGTGTGCCAGTATTACAAACGTTAATAGATGAATATAATGTCGTTTTAGTTGTTACTCAGCCTGACAAAGAAGTAGGTCGCAAAAAAGAAATTGTTTTTTCTGAAATAAAAAAATTAGCATTAAAAAATGAAATTGAAGTATTTCAACCAAATAAAATACGAAATGATTTTGATATAATTTTATCGTTAAATCCTGATATTATTATTACTTGTGCTTATGGCCAAATTATACCTAAAGAGATACTAGAGTGTCCTGAATATGGTTGTATTAATGTCCATGCTTCTTTATTGCCTAAATTAAGAGGTGGAGCACCAATTCATCACGCATTAATTGATGGATATGATGAAACGGGAGTGACAATTATGTTCATGGATGAAAAGATGGATACTGGAGATATTATTACTCAAGAATCTATTAATATTTTAGAATCTGACACAGTTGGAACACTGCATGATAAATTGAGTTTAATTGGGGCTCATTTACTTGAAAAGACATTGCCAATGATATTTAGTAATAAAATAACTAGGGTAAAGCAGGATTCTAAGGAAGCAACATATGGATATGTTATAGATAGAGATGAAGAATATATTGACTTTAATAGAACCACTAAAGAAATATTTAATCATATTAGAGGTTTAAATCCTTTTCCTGGTGCATACGCAGTATTAAACAATGAATATGTAAAATTATTTGATTGTAGAATAGGAAGTAATACTTATAGTGAACCAGGAGTTATTTTTAAACTTTATTCAGATGGCTTTGGAATAGCAACTAACGATGGTGAAATAATTATTGAATCTATTCAAGTATCTGGAAAGAAAAAAATGCTAGTTAAAGATTATTTAAATGGCATAAATAAAGATGTTATATTAAACCAAAAATTTAATAAATAAGGTGATAAAATGGGTAATATATTTAATTATACACAAGAAGATTTAGAAAGATGGTTACTCGATAATTCAGAAAAAAAGTATCGTGGTAGGCAGCTATTCGATTGGCTATATGTCAAGAGGGTAAATACTTTTGCTAATATGAGTAATTTAAGCAAGGATTTAATTAGCAAATTAGAAAATAGTTTTTCAATTAGTGATATTTCTTTAATAAAAAAAGAAGAAGATGAAGGCGTTATTAAATACTTGTTCAAATTAGAAGATGAAGAGTTTATTGAAAGTGTTGTCATGTTTCATGATTATGGAATAAGTCTATGTGTTTCTAGTCAAGTAGGATGTAATATGGGATGTGTATTTTGCAATAGTGGAACGCTGAAAAAAGTGAGAAATTTATCTCCAAGCGAAATAATTTTGCAGATATTAAAAGTTGAAAAAGATATAAAAAAGAGAATATCACATATTGTTATAATGGGCATTGGAGAACCATTTGATAACTATGATAATATTTGTAATTTTATAAAAATTATTAATAATCCGTTTGGTTTAAATATTGGTTCTCGTCACATTACAGTTTCAACATGTGGTATAGTTCCTAAGATATTAGAATTTAGTGATTTTAAGTATCAGGTTAATTTAGCAATAAGTTTACACGCTCCAAACGATGTACTTAGAAATGGACTTATGCCAATTAGTAAAGTTTATGATTTAAAAAGTCTAATTGATGCTGTTAAAAAGTATATTAAAGTAACAAACAGAAGGGTTACATTTGAATATATTATGCTTGACGGCGTAAATGATACTAAGGAATGCGCTTTAGAACTTGCTAAATTGATAAGAGGAATGAATGCTTATGTCAATTTAATACCTTATAATGAGACAGTTAATTTGACATATAAAAGAAGTAATGACTTAAAAATTAATAAGTTTTATGATATACTTAAAAAAGAAGGCATCAATGTGACTATAAGAAAAGAATTTGGAAAGAAAATTTCAGCTGCTTGTGGTCAACTAAGAAGTAATAAGGAGTGATCTTATGAAGTCATTTTATCTTACTGATAAAGGAAAATTAAGGGAGCATAATGAAGATAGTGTCATAATTGTTGAAAATATGGAAGGTTGTTATTTGATGGCAGTTGCTGATGGTATGGGGGGGCATTCAGCAGGAGAAGTTGCCTCATCAATTGCCATTAGTTATTTAGGCAAGAGATTCCATGAAAGTTTTTTACATTTAGACAAGATGATGGCGGTTGACTGGATTAGAGATAGCGTATCAGAGATAAATAGTTTAATTTTCAAATATACTGAAGAAAATCCTGAAAGTAAAGGTATGGGGACTACTTTAGTTATTGCTATAGTAGGTAAGGACTATATATTATTTGGTAATATTGGAGATAGTTCAGGGTATGTTATTAAAGATAATGCGATGCACAAAGTTACGCATGATCATACTTTAGTTAATCTGTTGGTTACAGCAGGAGAACTTACCGCAGAAGAAGCTAAAAATCATCCTAGAAAAAATGTATTGATGAAAGCACTTGGAATTAATGATCCAATTGATATTGATGTATTTGATTGCAATATGGGAATTAGATCAGTCATGTTATGTAGTGATGGGCTAACAACGATGCTAGATGATGAACAAATAGAAAAGGTCTTACTGGAAGAAAATGAAATTGAAGAAAAAGTCATAAAACTGATTAGAAAAGCAAATAATAGAGGTGGAAATGATAATATTTCTATCGCATATTTAATTATAGATGAGGGATGTGAATAAAATGATTGTAAAGGGGCAAAAAATTAATGATCGTTATGAGATCTTAAAAAATATTGGTGAAGGTGGAATGGCAAACGTCTATCTAGCACAAGATGCTATTTTAGATAGGTTGGTGGCAATTAAGGTTTTAAGAGGAGACCTTGCAAATGATGAAAAATTTGTACGACGCTTTCAAAGAGAAGCCTTAGCAGCTTCTAGTTTGTCTCATCCAAACATAGTTGAAATGTATGATGTTGGCGAAGATGATGGCAATTACTATATTGTTATGGAATTTGTTGAAGGGAAAACTTTAAAACAACTAATTAAAAAAAGAGATCATTTAACGATTGAAGAAGTGGTTGATATTATGCTTCAAATTACTGATGCTATGGCAACTGCTCATGATGCTTTAATAATCCATAGAGATTTAAAACCACAAAATATTATGATAAAAGAAGATGGCGGTATCAAAATAACTGATTTTGGTATTGCAATGGCACTTAATAGCACACAGCTTACTCAAACTAATTCAGTTATGGGATCAGTTCATTACTTGCCACCAGAACAAGCTAGTGGGAAGGGCGCAACTCTTAAAAGTGATATATATTCTCTGGGTATTATGATGTATGAACTTGTTACAGGAAGACTTCCTTTTAAAGGAGAAAACGCGGTTGAAATAGCTCTTAAACATTTAAAAGATGAACTTCCATCTGTAAAAGAAATAGATCCAAATGTTCCTCAAAGCATTGACAACATAATTAGAAAAGCTGCAGCAAAAAATCCAAAGAATAGATATAATAATGCAAGAGAAATGTATGAAGATTTAAATACTTGCTTGAATAAAGAAAGATTAAATGAACCTAAAAGAGAATTAAAACATGATAATCTTGATGCAAGTGATACAAAAATATTAGAATTGGCGGGAGATGTAGAAAATAGTATTGTGAAACAAGTTATGGAAGATGATAAAAAAGAAGGTAAAAATTTAGGATGGTTATTTATTATCCTCGGAGTTTTGTTTTTAGGCGTAATTGGGGCATTTTTTATATATCCTGCTTTAACAAAAACTACAGAAACAAAAATTCCTGATGTCAAGGGTTTAACAATAGAAGCAGCTGAATCTATGTTAGAAAAGCAAGGGTTAATTGTTGCACTTGATGTGTTAAAAATAGAAGATGAGGAATTAGCAGATGGCTTAGTTGTAAAGACAAGCCCAACTATAGGTAGAACGGTAAAAAAAGGCACAGAGATAACGTTGTATGTTTCAACGGGAGTGATTAAATATACGGTGGAAGATCTGACTGGGAAAAATTATATTGAAGTAAAGACGCTTTTGGAAAATGTATATGGTCTCGTTGTAACGATAGAAGAAAAAATAGTAGAGGCTGCTGAAGAAGGCGGAGAAATTCCAGATTATGATAGTCAAGAAATTATTGGACAAAGCGTTGATCCAGGGACAGTAATGACAAAAGAAGATACAATAATTTTATATATTCCAAAAGAAATAAATGAATATCCCAATTTTGTAAAAGATAAGTGGAGTGTTGAAGAGGTTCGTACATTTACTAACAAGTATAATATAATTTTAACTGTTTCTTATAAAGAAACTAATGAAAGCACCGAAGGAACTATTCTTTCTCAAAGCAGAGCAGCAAAATCGGAAATATTAGAAAATTCAACATTAACAATTGTAGTAGCAAAGGCTATACCAGTGGTGGAAGAAAATCCGGATGAAGGCGGGGAAAATAATGAGGAAGGTATTGGAGAATAATGCGTGGCCAAATAGTTAAAATACTTAGCAATGACTATTTTGTACTATGCGATAATGATGTCTTTATTTGCAAAAGTAGAGGTAGATTTCGTAAAGATAATATAACCCCTTTAGTAGGAGATTATGTGTTATTTGATAATAAATACAATTATATATTAGAAATATTACCACGGAAAAACAGTTTAGTAAGACCAGCTGTTGCCAATATTGATCAATCTTTTGTTGTAACTAGTTTTGCTGATCCAGAATTTTCAAGTGATTTATTAGATAAGTTTTTAGTAATATTGGAAGCAAATAACATAGAACCAATTATTTGCTTTACTAAGAAGGATTTGCTTGATAGAAAAAGCTATAAAGGTTACAAAAAGATAGTCAAATATTATAATAAAATAGGATATAAGGTAATTTTTAATGATGAATTAAGAAAAATAAAAAAATTGTTTAAGAATAAAACAACGGTGTTTACTGGACAGACAGGTAGTGGTAAATCAACACTCATGAATAAACTTGATAAGCGTCTAAATTTTGAAACAAATGAGACATCTAAAGCATTAGGACGAGGAAAACATACTACTAGGCATATTGAACTGGTAGAGGTATCAGGTGGCAAGATATTAGATACTCCAGGATTTTCAAGTATTGATTTATCAAATGTTTCAAATATCAAAGATTTATTTATAGAATTTGGAAAATATTCCTGCCCATTTAAAGATTGCAATCATATTAATGAGAAGGATTGTGAAATAATTAAACAGGTAGAAATGGGTAATATTTTGAAATCAAGATATGATAATTATAAAAAATTTGTAGAAAAATTCAGGTGATAATATGAAAGAAGTATCAGCTTCAATACTAAGTAAAAAGAATATTTTTAAATTAATAGATGATTTAAATAAAAGCAATACTGATTATATTCATTTAGATATTATGGATAATAAATTTGTACCAAATAAATTTTTAACAGTTGGGGAAACTCTAAAAGTTTTAGACAAAATTACTAAAAAGATTGATGCTCACTTAATGGTGGAAAATCCGGAATTATATATAAAGAAGATGGCTTTATATAATGTTAGTTATATTACAGTTCATTTTGAAATAAAAGATTATAAAAAATATATTGATATGATTAAAAATTATGGGTTTAAAGCTGGAATATCAATAAAACCAAAGACCCCAGTAGAAGCAATATATGATTTATTGAATGATATATCCGTGGTTCTAATTATGAGTGTTGAACCAGGATTATCTGGACAAGAGTTCATTCCCAGCACAAAAGAAAAAATAGACAAGTTGCGTAGTGAAATAAAAAGACGCAACTTAAATGTTAAGATAAGTGTTGACGGAGGAATTAATAATCAAGTTTTAGATTATGTTAAGAATGCTGATATATTAGTAAGTTGTAGTTATGTTTTAGAAGACTATAATAACATCGACATTTTAAAAAATGCATAAAAAAATTAGTTATTAACTAATTTTTTTTCATTGTTCTTAATTCTTTTGTAGAAACTCTAACTTTAGATCCATCATCTAATTTAATAGTTTGTAAGTTTAATTTTTGTTTTTTCTTACTTGTATTAAGTGCATGTGATCTTAAATTTTTAATGTTAGGTTTTCTATTTGATACATTAACTGCCATGATATCCACTCCCTTGTTTTCGCTAATTAACTTTATCATAATTTTATCGATAAGTCAAACAAAATATGATAATATGTTAATAGGAGGTAATTGTTATGTATATACCATTATATGTAAAAACTGATTATAGTTTATTATCAAGTATGATTACAATTGATGAACTTATAAATAAATGTATAGAACTGCATATTACTTCTATCGCAATATGTGATGATAATCTTTGTGGAGTTATGGAATTCTATAATAAATGCACTAAAAATAAAATAAAGCCTATTATTGGTCTCGATTTGATATTTAATGGAGAAGAGATACTTTTATATGCTAAAAATAATTTAGGCTATAAAAATTTGATTAAATTGGAGACATTAAAAAATAAGAAAGAATTAAATATTGAAAAATTGAAAAAATATAGTGAGAATTTAATTGCAATATTAAAATATAGAAATATTGCAAAATATCAAACATATTCTGAAATATTTAATAATTTATATTTGGGAATATCACACGAAGAAGAAATGAAAGATAATAAATATAACTATGTTTTTATAAATGAAACACTATATTTAGAAAAGTATCAATATAAATATTTACCATATCTTTTAATGATACGAGATTCAAAAGATATTACCGAAGGGATAAACTTTATATATAAAAATAATTATTTATTTGGTGAGGAAGTATCAAAGTTTGTAAGCAATAAAGTATTAAATAACACCTTGTTAGTTGGCGATATGTGTAATGTTAATTTGGCAAGTAGAGAAATATATATGCCTAAGTATAATATTGATGGTGATATGGAAGCTTTTAAATATTTAAAGAAACTATGTTATGCTGGTATTAAAAAAAGACTTGGCGATGATTTGACTAAAATATATATTGATAGGATTGATAGAGAACTTGACATAATAAAGAAAATGGGGTATGAGGATTACTTTTTGGTTGTTTATGATTATATAAAATATGCAAAAAATAATGATATCTTGGTGGGCCCAGGTAGAGGTAGTGCAGCGGGCTCATTAGTTTCTTTTTCACTAGGCATCACTGATGTAGATTCAATTAAGTATGATCTTTTGTTTGAAAGGTTTTTAAATCCAGAGCGAATTTCAATGCCAGATATTGATACTGATTTTCCAGATATAGATAGAGAAAAAGTAATCGATTATGTGAAAGAAAAATATGGCAATGATAATGTTGGAAGTATTGTAACATTTGGAACGCTTGGTGCAAAGCAAGCTTTAAGAGATATTGGCAGAGTATTAAATATTCCAATTAAAGACATTGATTATTTATGTAAGCATTTGGGATTTAATGATCAGTTAAGAGTATTAAAAGAAGATAAGACTATTTTAAATTATATAGAAAATGATGAGATGTTGAAACTTTTGTATCAGCTTGCACAATTATTTGAAAATAATAAAAGGCATACATCTACTCATGCCGCAGGGATTGTTATAAGTAAAAAAAAGCTTGATGAGATAGTACCAGTAATGGTAGTCGATGATATGTTACAGACAGAATTTACTATGGATTATTTAGAGGAAAATGGACTTATTAAGATGGATTTCCTTGGTATTAGGCATCTAACAACAATTAAAAATATTCTTGATGATATTTTGAAATATGAAAATAAAAGAATAATTTTTCGAAATATTCCACTTGATGATGATAATGTATATGAAGTATTTAGATTAGGTGATACTGCAGGTATATTTCAATTCGAATCTGATGGCATGAAGAAGTTTTTGAAGGAACTAAAACCAACTACTTTTAATGACTTAGTAGCTGCAATAGCTCTTTATAGACCAGGGCCAGCGTCAAATATTCCATCTTATATTAACAGAAAGCATGGTAAAGAGCGTATTAGCTATTTTGATGATAGCTTATTAAATATTTTAGCATCAACATATGGAATTATCATATATCAGGAGCAAATTATGCAAATTGCTAATCAAATGGCAGGATATAGTTTAGGTGAGGCAGACATATTACGAAAAGCAATGAGTAAAAAGAAACTTGATGTGTTAAAAAATGAAGAAAAAAAATTCATAAATGGGGCAATAGATAAGGGTTATAGTAAGGAAGTTAGCATTAATATATTTAATACTATTTTGAAATTTGCTGGCTATGGGTTTAATAAGAGTCATTCGGTATCATATGCAATTGTTTCCTATAAGATGGCATATCTAAAATATTATTATAAGAAATATTTCTATAAAAATTTATTAACTGGTCATATAGGAAGTGAATCTAAGACAAAAGAATATATTAATGAAGCAAAAAAATTAGGATTAAATATTCTAACTCCTGATGTTAGATTGAGTACTAATAAGTATGAAATATATAATAATGACTTAATTTTACCAATATCGATGATCAGGAATGTTGGTAGTGTGATTGCAAACTATATCATTAATGAGAGAAATAATAATAATTTTACTGATATTTATGATTTTTTGATTAGAACTTATGATAAAACTAATAATAAAAAAATATATGAATCATTGGTATTTGCCTCATTTTTTAAAAACTTTAATCTAAATTGCAGGACTTTAATAGAAAATAAAGATATTATTTGCAATTATGTAGATTTAGTAAAAGATTTGGGCAGTAATGACATTGAAAAACCTATTATAAAAATATATGATGAATTTGATAATGATTATTTGTTAGAACAAGAGAAAGAAATTTTTGGTTTCTATGTTACTTCACATAAAACTGAGAAGTTTAAATTATTAAATAATAATATCATTGATACTTGTGATATTGACAATTATTTTAACAAAATAATAAGCATTATAATTTGTGTTGACAAAATAAAAAATGTGACTACAAAAAATGGGGAAGAGATGGCGTTTGTTAATGGTAGTGATGCCTTTTCAAGTGCTTCCATAACAATATTTCCTAAGATATTAAAAAATGTAAGTATTAAAAAAGGAGATATTCTAAAAATTAATGGAAAGGTAGAGAAGAGGTACAATGATTATCAGCTCGTTGCTAATGTTATTTTAAAATTATAATTTTGATAAGGAGATATTTTAATAGATAGGTTTTTAATATTTTATGTGCTATAATGTTTATTATTGTATAAAGGAGTAATATGAGATGAGAAAATTTTTACCTGATATGTATGCTAAAGATGTATTTAGTATCAATTATGATAAATTAAAAAAAGATGGAGTTAAAATACTTCTTTTTGACCTTGATAATACAATTAGAGATATTAATCATACAATCAAAGAATTAAAACAATATGATACTCGTGATGATATTTTGAAACTATTTGCTAATTTAAAAAAGGATTTTAGAATATTTATAATGTCTAATAATGCTTCGGCTGATAAGGTCAAATTTTATGCAACTTATTATAAAGTAGAAGCAATTACGGGAGCAAGAAAACCATTTCATGTGGGTTTTAAAAAGGCAGTAAGAGAGGCTAATAATAAAAAGGATTTATGTTTAATAGGGGATCAGATGCTTACTGATGTTCTGGGGGCTAAAACATTTGGTATAAAAGTAGTTTTAGTGGATAGACTTGGTAAAAAAGATGCTTTGTTTACTTTATTTAATAGATTTATAGAAAGAATAATTATGATAAGATATAATAAATTAAATATATTTAAAAAGGGGAAGTATTATGGGTAAAAAGTGTAAAGGATGTGGGGTTGGATTACAAGATAATAATGTATTATTAGAAGGTTTTACGACTAATCTTACTAATGATTATTGTGCTAGGTGTTTTAGAATGAAGCATTATGGAGAATATCAGTTAGTAGTTAAATCAAATGATGAATTTATTGAGATTATCAAAAATATTGGTACTACCAGAAGTCTAGTTATATATGTTGTAGATGTTTTAAATATTCCCAAAAATATTTCTAATATCAAGGAATATATGCCTAATAATGATATAATATTAGTATTAAATAAAAGCGATTTGTTGCCTAAGTCAGTGATTGAAAACAAAATTATCGATTATTTTAAAAATATGAATTTAGGATTTCTAGATGTAATAATGATAAGTGCATTAACCAATTATAATTTAGATTTGCTTTATTCAATGATAAATAAATATCGTACTACTAAAAATGTGTATGTAGTTGGTAATACTAATGCTGGTAAAAGTATGCTAATTAATAAATTCATAAAAAATTATATGGCAGGAGATGAGATATTATCGATATCTGCTATGCCATCCACTACTTTAAATGAAATTAAACTTGAGATTGGGGATTTCTTTATAATAGATACCCCAGGTTTAGTTGATAGTGAAAATATTATTAATTATGTTGATGCTGACATGCTGAAAAAAATTTCTCCTAAAAAAGAAATCAAACCAAGGATTTTTCAAATAAAGAAAAACCAGTCAATATTAATAGACGATATTATGCGAGTTGATTATGCTATAGGTGATAGAAATAGTATTATATTTTTTATGAGTAATGATATAAAAATAAAGAAAATTAATTTTAATAAACCAATTTTAAAAGATTTAATGAGAAAAGAGATTGATGTAAAATATAGAGAAGATGTTGTAATCAATGGGTTAGGTTTTATTAAGGTTATTGATGAATGTAAACTGATTATTTGGATTAATAAAGAAACGGATATATTTACTAGAAAAAGTTTAATATAGTGGGGTGTTTGGATGAATAATATGGATAAAATTAATGAAGTGAGACAGGCAAATAATATTGTAGATGTTATATCTTCATATATTCCACTAGTTAAAAAAGGCAAAAATTATTTTGGTATTTGTCCTTTTCATGATGATAATAATCCTTCTATGAGTGTTTCAGAAGAAAAGCAAATATATAAATGTTTTTCATGTGGCGCAAGTGGAAATGTTTTTAATTTTATAATGGAATATGAACATATTGAGTTTAAGGAAGCACTAGAACTCCTTGCAAGAAGAGCAGGTGTTATACTTGATCATATTAGTATCAAAACAACTAATAAATTTGATAATTTTTATGATATGTATGATATTGCATCAAAATTATATCAAAATAATTTGAATACATCGTTAGGAGCGGAGGCCAGAATTTATCTTGAGAAAAGAAGTATTAGTGAGGATGCTATTAAATATTTTAAAATTGGGGTTTCTTCAAAAGAACAAGATTCATTAGTAAAAATATTACTCACTAAAAAATATAGTATCAAGGAAATGGAAGCATTGGGCTTAAGTTTAAATAATAAAGATTTATTTATTAATCGTATCATGTTTCCTTTGTTTGATCTTAGTGGTAAAGTAGTTGGCTTTAGTGGTAGAATATATAATAGTAAATCTGATTCTAAATATGTAAATACAAAGGAGACTGTGATATTTACTAAAGGAGAAATATTATATAATTATCATAATGCTAAAGAGAGTGTTAGAAAAGAAAAATATTTAATTGTAGTAGAAGGATTTATGGATGTAATTAGATTGTATATATCTGGAATATATAATGTCATTGCACTTATGGGTACTTCACTTACTAAGCAACAGCTTTCTCTTATTAAAAAATTATCTCATAAAGTTTATTTATCATTAGATGGTGATAATCCTGGTAAGAGTGCTAATTATAATGTTGGCTTGATGCTTGAAAAAGAAAAAATTGATTTAAAAGTGATTGAACTAAATAATGATTATGATCCAGATAGCTACATAGTGGAAAAAGGGAAAGATAGTTATATTAACTTAATTGATGCTGCAATTTCATTTGGCGAGTATAAAACCAAATATTTAAAAAAAGATG
Source organism: Bacilli bacterium (assembly GCA_035392025.1). Taxonomy (GTDB): domain Bacteria; phylum Bacillota_I; class Bacilli_A; order RF39; family UBA660; genus DAOPMC01. The sequence continues at coordinate 14,402 of DAOPMC010000011.1, read as the reverse complement.
TAGATTTTACAAATATTGATGAAAAGACTAAGTATATAAATACTGTGTTAGAAGAAATTAATAAAGAAAGTGATACTATAAAACAGGAATTGTTGCTGGATAAATTATCAAAAGATGCAGAATTAGATGTAGAAATACTTAAAAATCAGTTGCAAAAGTTCAAAAAATATAGTAAAATTGAAACGTTTGAACAGGTACCTGTAAAAATAGCAAAATTGGATAAATATAAAAAAGCATCATATGCCATTATTTATTATATGTTAAATGATTATAGTGTTGTTAAACTTTATCAAAAAAAACTAAATTTCTTACCATTTGTCGAAGAAAGATATTTAGCTAATGAGATTATTTACTATAATAAAACTATTGGAGAGATTGAACTAGCAGATTTTTATACTTATTTGCAGGATAAACCTGAGTTAAAAACAGTGCTTGATAATGTATTGCAGAATGATTTTGCTAAACTTGATGATGTTAATTCAGTTGATGATTATTTTAAAGTGATTGAGGAATATAATTGTAACCTAGAAATTAAAAGGTTAAAGGAATTAATGAAAAAAGAATCCGATCCTTTAGAAAAAGCTAAATTAGCAGATAAAATTAGGCTTATCAAAATGGGGAGTTGAAAAAATCATGGTTAATGAAATAAAAACTTTTGATGAAAGAAAAGAAGAATTACTAGAACTAGGTAAAAAACAAGGATATGTTACATATGACCAAATTGCAGAAGAACTAAAAGGAATTGAACCAGATAGCGATGCTCTTGATGATCTATATAATATGTTTATTACTAATAATATTGAAATTACTACTGGCGAGGCGGAAGATGATGGCGGTAAAGTAGTAGAAGATGATGAGATAGAAGTTGAAGAAATATCTGGAAATAGAGATATTAAGATTAATGATCCTGTTAGAATGTATTTAAAAGAAATTGGTAGAATTAATTTGCTTACAGCAAGTGAGGAACATGAATATGCTGTTTTAGCTGAAGAGGGTAATGCAGATGCTAAAAGAGTTCTTGCTGAGTCAAATTTAAGACTTGTTGTATCAATTGCTAAAAGATATGTAGGTCGTGGTATGCAATTTCTTGATTTGATTCAAGAAGGAAATATTGGCCTAATGAAAGCAGTTGATAAATTTAATCCAGATAAAGGTTATAAGTTTTCAACATATGCTACTTGGTGGATAAGACAGGCTATAACAAGAGCAATTGCGGATCAAGCAAGAACTATTAGAGTTCCAGTTCATATGGTTGAAACAATTAATAAACTTGCTCGTGTACAACGACAGATGACTCAAGAATTAAACCGTGAGCCAACAGAAGATGAACTTGCTGAAAAACTAGGTTTGACACCAGAAAAAATTAGAGAAGTTTATAAAATATCACAAGAGCCAGTATCACTAGAAACTCCAATTGGTGAAGAAGAAGATAGTCATTTAGGTGATTTTGTACCTGATGCTAGTTCTATGTCACCAGAAGAATATGCAACAGCAGAACTTTTGAAAGAAGAACTAGAGAACGTTTTATTAACTCTTACAGAAAGAGAAGAAAAGGTGCTAAAACTTAGATTTGGACTTGAAGATGGGCAATGCCGTACACTAGAAGAAGTTGGTCAGATATTTGGAGTAACGAGGGAACGTATTAGACAAATTGAAGCAAAAGCTTTGAGAAAAATGCGTCATCCATCAAGATCTAAAAAATTAAAAGATTTCTTAACTGATTAATATGATTAATGATAGATTAAAGGCTGTTGCAAGCGTAATTGATGAAGATGCAAATATAATGGATATTGGTTGTGATCATGCACTGCTTGATATATTTGTTGCTAAAACTAGAAAAGTCGGTAAGATTATTGCATCTGATATAAATAAAGGACCATTAATAGGCGCTAAGAAAAATATAGATGACTATAAAATGCAAGATAAAATAGTTTTAAGGCATGGAGATGGACTTAAAATATTAGATAACGATATTGATACTATTGTGATTTCCGGAATGGGTGGAGTTACAATAAATAAAATATTAGAAAAAAAACATCTTAAAAATATTAAATGTATAATTTTATCTCCTAACAATGGTATTTCTAAAGTAAGGAAGCATCTTAATAAAATTGGATTTGAATTAGAGAAGGAATCTTTAATACTAGAAAAAAATATAATATATATAATTATGAAAGCTGTTAGGGGTAATAAAAAACTTTCAAGTAATGCTATAAAATATGGAAGTTTATCTCTTAGAAAAGATGATTTATATAAGAAATATTTATTAAAAGATTTAGCAAAAGTAGAAAAAGTATTATCAAAGTTACCTAAGAAATATTTAATAAAAAAAATAAAATTAAAAAAAGAAATTATAGATATTAAACGTATCATATAATTTTTTTTATATAAAGAAAGTAGGATTATTACTATTTTCTATATTATTCTTATTACTTTGCTCATTTTTAGTTGTTTTATTAATGGTAACTGTTTCCGTGTTGGAATCATTTACTGCACGCGCTACTTTAAACATTGTTTTGGCATTATTCCACATTGGTTTTATTTGATAATAGACGGGAATTGCCTGATTAACGAAGTTTAGTGTTTTAGATGCACCATTTAAAATGCTACCAAATGATAACTTTCCACCAGTAAGCCCTGCGGTATTAGCAAATGATTGGCCTCCAGTAAGAAAACTCAATAGTCCAGGCCTAGCGGCTTGTCTAGCGTAAGGCATAAAACTATTATAAGGCGTGTTTCTAAAGTAATTGCCATTCATATTTTTTCCTCCTATTTTAATATATGATAAATGTTTGTTTTTGTTATAAAATACTAGATAAATTTTAGTTTTAATGTTATATTATAAATGTATGATATTAAAGGGGTAAGATATATGGGCCTATTTGATTGGAAAAATGAAGATAAAACAGATAATAAAAAACCTGAGGAAACAGTTGAATCTTTAAAAGAGGAACTGGTTAGTGACATTGATAATTTAAAAACAGAACTAACTACTTTTAATGATGCAAATCAATTAGAAGAAGCGATAGTAAAAAGTAAAGATTTACATAAAAAAGTTGACGAATTAAAAGATGCAGCACTAGAAGATGAAAAAGCAAAACGTTTAAAAAGAGAAGAAGCTTTTAGATTGGCAAAAATTGAAGAAGAAAAAAGATTAAAATTAGAAAAAGAAGAAAAAGAAAAAAAAGAACGTGAAAATAGAGCAAGCGAAGAGGCTGAAAAAATCGAAAGTATGCGAAAAGCTAAGATACTTGCGGCAGCAGAAAAAGCTCGTAAAGAAGAAGATGCTCGTGTCATTAAAGAAGTAGCAGAAAAATTTGGGACTGGATTAGCCGATGAAGAAGTAGTAGTTGAGGAAAAGAAGAAAAAATTTAGATATGTAGTTATCAATACTCAAGGAGAAATCATTAAAGGGCTTTTTGATGCAGTAGAAAAAAAAGATGTTGAAATTTATTTAAATAATGAAGGTTATAAGATCAAAAGCATCACTTTGTCTAAAGATATTGATTTGAATATAGGCAGTTCTAAGATGAGTTATAGTGAGTTGTCATTTGTTTTAACTCAATTATCTACTTATATTAAAGCAGGTATTTCACTAATTGATGCAGTAAGAATTCTTGAAAAACAAACAACTAAGGCAACAAAGAGAAAGGTTTTCTCTAACATTATATATGAACTAATTAAAGGTGAAACTTTTTCAGCAGCACTACAAAAACAAGGCGATGTGTTTCCTAAATTATTAGTTAATATGGTTAAAACATCGGAAATGACTGGCGATTTGCCAGGTGTGCTTGATGATATGAATGACTATTATGCAGCACTTGATAAAACCAAAAAGCAAATGGTAAGTGCAATGATGTATCCTCTTATAATATTAGGATTTTCAATTGTCGTAATAAGTTTCGTTTTGATTTATGTTGTTCCAAAATTTGTTGATTTATTTCAACAAAATAATGCAGAACTTCCTACTATCACAAAAGTTATTGTCAATATCAGTAAATTTATGAAGGATAATTATTTAATTATTGCAGGAATATTACTTGGGATTTTATTAATATATAAGCTTGTAATTAAAAATGTAAAAGCATTTAAAAGATTTATGCAAGCATTTTCTATGAGATTGCCAATCGTTGGTAATATTATTATTTATAATGAAATAACAATGTTTACTAAAACATTTGCATCACTACTTGCTCATAATGTTTTTATAACGGATAGTATGGCTATACTAAATAGAGTATCTGATAATGAAATTTATAAAGAAATGATTGGAGAATGCATGGATAATCTTGCAAGAGGTAAAAAAATATCCGATGCATTTAGAGGCAAATGGTGTTTTCCAGTTGTTGCATACGAGATGTTAGTTACAGGTGAAAATACAGGGCAACTTGCAACAATGATGTCATATGTTGGCAATTATTATCAAGAATTACATGCCAATACGACTAAAAGACTGACAACCTTTATTGAACCAATCATGATTATTTTCTTGTCAGGATCAGTAGGCTTAATTATTATGTCAATTATTATTCCAATGTTTGATTTCTATGGGCAGATTGGTGGATAAATATGGATGCAGTTTATATTATTATTTTCTTTGTATTTGGACTATTCTTTGGGTCATTTTATAATGTAGTAGGAGATAGACTTCCTAACAATCTATCTATTGTAAAACCTAGAAGTATGTGCCCTAATTGTGGAAAGACTTTAAAATGGTATGAGCTAATACCAGTTTTTTCTTTCATATTTTTAGGAGGTAAATGTAAAAGTTGTAAAGCAAGAATATCACTATTTTATCCAATTACGGAAATTGGATGTGGATTTTTATTTGCACTTAGTTATTATGTTTTTGGTTTTAGTTATGATTTAGCCATAGCGCTTACTTTATCTTCACTTTTTATTATTATACTTGTCAGCGATTTAAATTATTTGATTATTCCAGATGAAGTAATTATCTTTTTCAGTATTTTTTTAATAGTTTTAAACTTTGTATGCCTTGGATATATGGATGGTTTAGTTTCTTTTATAAATGGCGCAGTTTTGTTTATTATTATGTTCTTACTATTAAAACTAGGAAATTATATATTTAAAAAAGAGTCTTTGGGCGGTGGAGATGTAAAATTAATGTTTGTACTAGGGATGACAATGCCTCTAATAAATAGTTTTATGGCACTTTTTGTTGGAGCAGTGTTAGCACTTGTTGCATCTTTAATAGTAATTTTTAAGACTAGGGATAATGTTGTACCATTTGGACCATTTTTAGTAGCAGGAAGTATTATTGTGCTATTTTTGGGTGAATATTTTACTAAAATTATCTCATGAAAATGAGATTTTTTTATTTGATAAAAAATTAGCACTCATATATTGACAATGCTATAATATAATAATATAATGGATTTAGCACTTAAAGAAAAGCAGTGCCAGGAGGTGGATATGCTAACAACTAGACAGAAAGAGTTACTTAGTAAAATTGTCTACTACTATGTAAAAGATGCTAAGCCGGTAGGTTCAAAACTTATTTGTAAAGAATTAAATTGTTCTAGTGCTACGATAAGAAATGAGATGGCAACTTTAGAAGAATTGGGATATTTAGAAAAAAACCATATTTCATCTGGTCGAATACCCAGTGAACTTGGATATCGATATTATGTAGATAATTTAATGAAACCAAAGGAAATAAGCGGAGAAGATTTATTAAAGTTTCAAATAATACTTAATAATCAATCAATTGCACTAAATGATTACATAAAAAGAAGCCTTGAAATAATATCAGAAATTACTAATTGTGCATCAGTTGTGCTAGGGAAGAACTCTAGTAACAATAAACTGAAACAAGTTGAGGTTGTGCCGGTTGATGATGAAAATTTAATAGCAATTGTTGTTACTGATAAAGGTCATGTTGAAAGTAAAAATATGATGATTAAAGATGTTTCTCTTGAAGAAGTAAAAAAGACAGTAGATTTGATTAATAAATTATTAATAGGCACTCCGATTGATGAAATATCATCAAAACTAGAGTTTGAAGTAAAACCAATTATTGCTAAATATGTAACACAACATGAGGTTTTATATAATGCATTTTATGATGCATTTAGTGACTTTTCAAATAAGAATGTCTCATTTGTTGGAAGAAGTAATATGCTAAAACAACCAGAATTTAATAGTGTAGAAAAAGTTAAAAGCATTATTGAAAAATTAGATTCAGAAGATATAATTGATTCCATTGAAAGTGATGAGAATGAAATAAAAGTATACATAGGAAAAGAAAATGAAATAGATGATGATGTAACTGTTATAAAAACTTCATATAATTATAATGGTGAAGAGGGAACAATAGCAATTATTGGGCCTAAAAGAATGGAATATGATAGAGTCGTTAGTCTACTAGATTATATAAAGAAAAATATTGATAAGAGGAAGTGATGATGTGAAAGATTTTGAACCTGTACCACTAGATAAAATTGTTAATAGGGTAATTTCAGATGAGACTATAACTTTAGAACAGCGCTTTAAAATAATTAGTGCTTTATATCATAATGAATATCTTATGACTAAAGATGATAATTATGAAGAAGCAGCCAAGGGTTTAGAAGCTGCAGGCGAATTATTAATAAAAAATAATACATTAGTAAAGGATAGATAATATGGAAGAGATAAAAGAGAAAAAAAATAAATTAAAAGATCTGGAAGAAGAAAACGTTCGTCTTCAGGAAGAAGTTTTGAGAGCTAAAGCAGATTTAATAAATTATCGCAAAAGAAAAGATGAAGAAGTATCGGATTTTAAAAATTATGCTAATGCTGATCTGATATATGAACTATTACCAATAATTGACAATTTTGAAAGAGCAATTGTATTAGACGATAATAACTTATCAGATGAATTATCAAAATTTCTATCTGGATTTAAAATGATATATGCAGGAATGAAAGATATTCTTGAAAAAGCTGGTATTTCTGAGATGAAATGCCTTGGGGAAAAGTTTGATTCAAGATATCATGATTGTTTATTTACAGATAATGATCCTACCAAAGAAGATGATATAATTCTAGATGTATTATTAAAAGGATATATATATAAAGATAAGGTATTACGATGTGCATCTGTGAAAGTTAATAAATTGGAGGAAAAGAATAATGAAGAATCAATTATTTAGTTTGATGGCAATGATGAATGGTATTGATCCCTATGATGATAAGGGTGAGGTTTCTGTTTATGAGATGAAACATTATATGAATGAGGATGTAGCTGAGTGCCAAACATATTTATATTTTTATATGATGATACCAGAAAATGATGAACAAGAACAAGAAATGCTTAGAGAATTTCAAACGCGATTTTGGAAGTTAGATGAAGACCAGCAAAGATTTATAGTTAAAGATTATGAAAAAATTATCAATGCTCAAGATGAAAATTTAAAAAGAGAAAGAGAAAGGAATGATTAAATATGAGTAAAATAATAGGTATAGACTTGGGTACAACAAATAGTTGTGTTGCAGTCTTAGAAGCAGGGGAGGCTAAAGTTATCGCAAATCCAGAAGGAAATAGAACAACTCCTTCAGTAGTATCATTTAAAAATGGAGAAAGATTAGTTGGAGATGTTGCAAAACGTCAAGCAGTAACAAATATTAATACTATATCAAGTATCAAAAGATTAATGGGTACTAAAGAAAAAGTAGAAGCAGAAGGTAAAAAATATACTCCTGAAGAGATAAGCGCAATCATTTTAGGCAATCTAAAAGATACAGCGGAAGCTTATTTAGGAGAGAAAGTAACAAAAGCAGTTATTACTGTTCCAGCATATTTCAACGATGCTCAAAGACAAGCAACTAAAAATGCTGGTAAGATTGCAGGACTTGAAGTAGAAAGAATTATCAATGAACCAACAGCAGCAGCACTTGCATATGGTCTTGATAAACAAGATAAAACAGAAAACATTTTAGTATATGACTTAGGTGGGGGAACATTTGATGTTTCAATTCTAGAAATAGGCGATGGCGTGTTTGAAGTTAAATCAACAGCTGGTAATAATAAATTAGGTGGAGATGATTTTGATAAGAGAATAGTTGATTATCTAGTTGAAATATTTGGAAAAGAGAATGGCATTGACTTATCAAAAGATAAAATGGCAATGCAAAGATTAAAAGATGCTGCAGAAAAAGCTAAAAAAGATTTATCCGGTGTATCTTCAACTCAAATATCTTGTCCATTTATAACACAAGGAGATAGTGGACCACTTCACTTAGATTTAAACCTTACTAGGGCAAAATTTGAAGACTTGGTTAGAGATTTACTTGATAGTACACTAGAACCAGTTAGAAATGCTTTAAAAGATGCTAAAATGGCAAAGAAAGATATAGATAAAGTAATTTTAGTAGGTGGATCTACAAGGATTCCATATGTGCAAGAATTAGTTAAGAAAGAATTAGGAAAAGAACCATCTAAAGAAGTTAATCCAGATGAAGTTGTTGCAATGGGAGCAGCAATTCAAGGAGGAGTGCTAACTGGAGATGTTAACGATATAGTACTTCTTGATGTTACACCACTATCACTTGGAATTGAGACTCTTGGCGGAGTTATGACTGTTTTAATTGACAGAAATACAACAATTCCAACATCAAAGTCACAAGTATTCTCAACAGCAGCAGATAATCAGCCAGCCGTTGATATTCATGTTCTTCAAGGAGAACGTCCAATGGCAGCAGATAATAAAACATTAGGAAGATTTCAATTATCTAATATTCCATCGGCACCAAGAGGAGTTCCACAAATTGAAGTTAAATTTGACATTGATGCTAATGGTATTGTAAATGTTAATGCTAAAGATTTAGGAACAGGCAAAGAACAGTCAATTACTATTACATCAAACACTGCATTATCTGATGATGAAATAGATAAGATGGTTAAAGAAGCTGAAGCTAATAAAGAAGCAGATAATAAGAAAAAAGAAGAAATAGATCTTAAAAATGAAGCAGAACAAATGATTTTTCAAACAGAAAAAACTATTAAAGATCTTGGAGATAAGATTGAAGAAAAAGAAAAATCAGATGCAGAAGATGCTATTAAAGATTTAAAAGAAGCACTTGAAAAGAATTCACTTGATGAAATTAAAGAAAAGAAAGAAAAACTTCAAGAAAAAGTATATGCTTTAGCAGCAAAACTTTATGAAAATAAAGGGCCATCACCAGAAGAAGGAAGAGAGGCACCAAAAGAAGATAATGTTAAAGAAGCAAATTACGAAGAAAAAAAATAATAAATAATGAATTAAGTTCTAGTTTTACTAGAACTTAATATTTAGGAGAAGATATGAATAATTTGAAAAGAGAAGAAGTAGAAGATGCATATAAGTGGGATGTAGATAAAATTTATCAGGGTGATGGCTTTAAAAATGACATAGCTGAAGTAATAAAAAGTACTGAATATCTTATGAAATATAAAGGTGTTGTTTTGAAAAATGCCAACAATCTTTTAGAGTCATTAGAGTTAGATTTAAAAATATCTAAGATGATATCTAAACTATATGTATATACAGTAATGTTATCAAATGAGGATATGACTAATAATAAAAATTTATCACTCGTTGGAGAAATAGATCAATTAATTACTACGACTAATGAAAAAACTGCTTTTTTTCAGACCGAATTATTAAGTGGAGAATATAATTTAGTTTTAAAATATTTAAGTGAAAATACAAAATTAAAGAAGTATAGTTTCTATTTTGAAGATCTATTTAGATCAAAAAAACATATATTGCCACTTGCAGAAGAAGAACTAATTGCTAGATTAAATGAAATATTAGATGCTCCTAGTGACATATTTGATTTATTAAATAATAGTGATATTACTTTTTCTAAATTTAAAGATGAGACCGGTAATATAGTAACTTTAAATCATAGTAATTATTCAAAATATATAGAGTCTTATGATAGAAGAGTCAGAAAAACAGTATTTAAAAAACTATATAAAAGCTATACATCACTTAAAAATACTATCACTAAATGTTTAGTTGACAATATCAAAGTGGACTATTTTATATCTAAGACTAGAAAATATGATAGTCCACTTCAGATGTCTTTATATAACAATAATATAGATCCTAAATTATATGATAAATTAATTAAAACAGTAAATAATAGAATAGATTTATCCTATAAGTATATTAGTTTAAGAAAAGATATTCTTAAACTTGATAAAATACATATGTATGATTTATATGTACCACTAGTTAAAGATATTAATAAAAAATATTCATTTGATGAAGCTAAAGATATTGTTATTAAAGCGCTTAGTCCACTAGGTGATAAATATATTAATGATTTAAAGCAAGCCTTCAGTAATTCTTGGATTGATATATACTATAATCTAGGTAAAAAGTCAGGAGCTTATTCATGGGGATCATATGATACAAAACCATATTTATTACTAAATTATGAAGGGACACTAAATAGTGTATCAACTTTAGCACATGAATTAGGACATTCAATGCATTCATATTATTCTAATCATACCCAAGAATATCAATATAGTGGTTATAGTATATTTCTAGCAGAGATAGCATCTACTGTAAATGAAATACTTTTAAATAAATATTTATATAGTAAAAGCACTTCAAAAGAAGAAAAACTAATGTATCTTAATGATTTATTAGAGAGTTTTAGAGCAACATTGTTTAGACAGACAATGTTTGCAGAATTTGAAAAATTATTATATGAAAAAGAACAAAAAGAGATTCTTACTGAAGAGTCTATCGCTAAATTATATTTAAAATTAAATAAAAAATATTATGGTAAAAATATTGTTCATGATAAAGAAATAAAATATGAATGGATGAGAATTCCACACTTTTATACTAGTTTTTATGTATATCAATATGCGACAGGAATAGCGGTAGCAACACGTATAGCAAGCGATATTCTAGGTAAAAAAGAAGGAGCACTTGAAAACTATTTGAAATTTCTAAAATCAGGTAGTAGCAACTACCCACTTGAAATATTAAAAAAATGTGGAATTGATATTCTAAATGATGATACAATTGATAAGGCACTTGATGTGTTTGAAGAAACTTTGAATGAGTTTATAAAAATTTATAATGATAAATAGGAGATAGGTAGTATGGCAAAAAAAGATTATTATGAGGTTTTGGGAGTTAGTAAGACTGCAACTGTTGATGAAATTAAATCTGCATTTAAAAAATTAGCAAAAAAATATCATCCAGATGTTTCTAAAGAACCAGATGCTGAAGCTAAGTTTAAAGAAGTACAAGAAGCATATGCCGTATTATCGGATGCGGATAGAAGAAGAAAATATGATCAGTTTGGTCATGACGCTTTCAAAAATACATCAAGTGGTGGTAATCCTCAAGGCGGATATGATTTCTCGGGGTTCGATTTTTCTGATATATTTGATAATATTTTTGGCGGATCTAGTTTTGGAGGAAGTTTTGGATTCGGTGGAGGCCCAAGAAGAGAAGAAAATATTAAAGGTAAAGATGTATTAGTAAACATAAAACTATCTTTTATGGAAGCAGTATTAGGCTGTGGAAAAAATATTGAACTATCAATGCATGATACTTGCAAAGATTGTCATGGTGCAGGAGGATTTGGTGAAGAAACTTGTAATGTTTGTCATGGTAGTGGCACAATAACAAGCGAGCAAAGGACAATATTTGGGAGTTTTTTAACAAAAACAACTTGTAATAATTGTGGCGGCACTGGTAAAACATATAAAGAGACTTGTTCAACATGTAGAGGAGCGGGAAGAATTAAGACAAAAAAAGAAATTAGTGTAACTATCCCTGAAGGAGTTGATACAGGAAATAGATTAAGAATAACAGGAAAAGGTGAAGTTTCTAAAAAAGGTATTCCAGGAGATTTATATTTAGAATTTGAGGTTAGTGATCATGACTTTTATCAAAGAGATGAAAATGATATATATATGGAACTCCCTATTACAATTAAAGAAGCTATATTAGGGTGTAAGAAAACAATTAAAACACTGCATGGTTCCATAATCCTAACTGTACCATCAGGATCAGAAACTGGAGATAAGCACCGTTTAAAAGGGAAAGGAATTAAAGATGTTAACCAAAGTTTTTATGGCGACATGTATATTGTAATAAAAGTTATAATTCCACAAAAACTATCAAGAAATCAAAAACAGTTATTGGATGAATTAGATAATGACGATTTAAAAACTAAAGAAATAGAAAAAAATGAGAGATTTAATGAAAATTGAATTCTCATTTTTTTAAAATACAGGTTGATTTTTAATATTTACTGGTGTTATAATGAATCTAGTATAGAAGGAGTGTTTATTATGAATGAAAATTTTAATCAAGTAAACAATAATGAAAATACTTCATTTACTGATTATCAGGCAAATCAACCAGTGCAGCCAGCACAGCAAAATATAACGCCTGTGCAGAATCAATATGATAATAGTTCATATGTTTACAATGATGAAGGAAATCAAGCATTTAATCAAAAAGATAATCGTGGAATTATAAAAACAATTCTTATTATTTTTGGCATAATAATAATTATCATCATTATCTTATTGCTTTTAAAATTCTGTGGTGGAGGAAAACTCACAGGAATAAAGTTAACAGGTGGTATTAATGCTAATGATGAATTAATAACATATGTTGATGAAAAAAGAGATATTGAAGCATCTACAATTGGTTCTGGGGATAGATCCAAAACAGTATTTACTTTTAAGATAGATGATGATGATATTGCTGAAATTGACAATGATGAACAGATTGGTGATATAGTCGAAAATGAAGTTAAAGGCTTAAAAGTAGGCCAAACAACATTAAATATTGAAGCAGAACTTGGCAAAAATAAATTTGAAAAAGAAGTTACTGTTGTTGTCTGTGATAGACTTGATGTTAGCGGCATTGCTGAAAACACAATAAATGTTAAAGTTTCTGAGACTAAGAAATTAGAATTAAACTTAGGGGATGATTCTAGATGTTATGCAATGATTTCAACTACATTTGGTACAGAAGGAATTGCAACAATTGATGATGATTTAAATATTACAGGTATTACGGGTGGAACTACTACTTTAGTAATAAGCGATGGTGAGAATGAAAAAGAGTTTACTGTTGTTGTAACAGATCCAAATGCTGTAGTGTTAGCGACATCGCTTACTGTTAAACCAACAGTAGTGACATTAGTAGTTGGAAAAACGAAACAAATTAAACCAACCATTAAACCAGTAAATGCAACAAATAAGAGTGTCAGTTATAGTTCTAGTAAACCTTCAGTTGCAACAGTTAGTCAAACTGGTGTAATTAAAGCAAGAGCAGTAGGAAAAGCAACAATAACAGTGATGGCTCTTGATGGAAGCGATAAAACAGCAATTGTAACAGTAAATGTTGTTAAAGCATCAACACCAACGCCAACAACTGATAAAACTATTGCAGTTACTAGTATTGAATTTGCTCAAGCTTCATATTCTACAACTGTTGGGGCTAAAGTAACCGCAGGAGTGGTATTTAAACCAACAAATGCAACAAATAAAACACTTAAATCTTGTGTTTCAGATAATACAAAGATTACAACTGCTATAGTTAATGGTAATTCATGTATTGTAACTGGTGTTGCAGCAGGTGAGACAATATTAACAGCTACTTCTACAGATGGTGGTAAAACCGCAACAACTAAGATTACTGTTACTGGTAGCACGCCACCCGACAACGGCGGTGCAGGTAAATGTTATTGTTGTGGTAGCAGTCAAGGCTGCAATTATATTTGGTCTACTACTGGTGCTCCAAGTGCACAGTGTGCAATTGATACTACAAAAACTAAAACTACTTGCACTGGTTCTAATAAATCAACATATTCATATATTAAATGCGCAACAGCTAATATTATGAATGTGCAAAATACATGTCCAAGTGGATATAAATATATATCAAGTAATTGTTCTTCAAAAATCACAGGAAGTTGTACATGTGTGAATAAAACAACGCACATACGTAAAGCCGGGACATGTGGTAATAATGGAGCATGTAATTGTCAAACCGGATTTGTAGTGATCTCAGGTATGAATTCTTGTGCTTCAACTATCAGTGGATATATAACATGTAGAAAATAAAAAAATGGCGGTTTTTAATGTATCTAATGCATAAGTAGAATAAAGTTATATACTATCATTATTTCAATTATAAGTAATGATAGTATTTTTACTTTTTAAATTATACTTATGATAAAGAACTAGTTTATTTTAAAAATAAACAATCAGCGAATAGTATAATTAATTATACAATTTTCCCTTTCAAATTTTTAGATTTATAATAAGATAATGAAACATGAAAAAATATAGGGTAGTTGATACTTTTATATTGTCAATAGTTTGGGAAAATGTCCCAAAAATATTTAAACATTAACGGGAAAAT
>DAOPMC010000010.1:0-36115 GCA_035392025.1 Bacilli bacterium | reverse complement strand
AAAAAATTGATTTTTGGCTCAAATTAATGACTTTTCGTTAGAAATTTGGTACAATTATTATAGGTGATAAGATATGACAAATGAAGAGGCTGATAAGCTATGGGAAAGTAGCAAAGGAATGATTAAGCATATCAATTCATCTTCTAAAAAAATTTTGAAAGATGAAGAAGACTTTGAGAAAAGACAAAAATTACTGAAAGTTGAAAGCAAAAGAGCAGCGACTAAAAGAACTTTAGTTAGAACTTCTATTGCATTATTAGGAATTACAACAATTTGGTATTTAATAGCAGATTACCAAGTAAAGAAAAAATATGGTGATCCATATAATGTGTCTTCAGCTAATTCCTATCACAGCTATGGCCCAGATATGGTGTATGATATTGAAGGTGAAGAGTTAAGCAGATTTGAGGCAAATGTTAGAGAAATGCCTACCGTAGTTCAGGATTTATTTAATTCATTGTCTAATAATAATGAGAAGAGCAAATAGGTGATAGAGTATGTATTATAAATATGATAGAATTGAACTTGAGAATAAAAAAGCATATATAATAGTGGATACTGTCATTTACAAAGATGAGCAATATCTTTACTTAGTAAGTGATGATGATCAGGATAATATAGCATTAGTAAAAGAAGAAAAAACTAATAATGATGTATATTTTAAAAGCCCTAATGAAGAAGAATTTAAGATTGTTATGGAAGAACTAGTGAAAAAAAATGCTAATAAAATAAAAGAAATATTAAATGGAGAAAATTAGGTATTTCTTTTTTTATTTGATATAATGTATTTGGTGATATTATGAAGAAATTATTATTTTTATTTATTTCTCTTTTTACTATTAATGTGTATGCAGAAGAAAAATGTTATGTTACTTTTCAATACGATGAGACTAAGACAATAGAGGTGATATGCGGAGAACCAATCGAGACTACTGCAATACCAATTATAGAAAAAGACTTTTTAGGATGGTATTATGAAGATGAAGTATTTGATATGGGAACACTTATTACTTCAGATGTTATATTGATTGCAAAATATGAAAAATCAAATGAAAATAAAGATAATTCAACTCTTTCAAATACGGCGGTAGAAGAAAGCAAAAGTAGCAATTTCTATTATGATATGAGTGATGAGACAAGAAAGATTTTATTGATTAGTCTAGTGGTAATTGTTGCAATATTCAAACTCATTATTATTCCCAAGATAAAAGAAAGAAAATTAAAGCAACAAAATAAATACTGAAATTCAGTATTTATTTTTTGTTTATAAATGAGGAAACATAACTTTCGAATGCTTCATTTAAGATACTATGCTGTAGAACAAAAACTATTTTAAAGTTCCCATCATTTCTTATGATTAGAGTTCCGATACCTTTTTTAATTAGTAATCTAATATTAGAAAAAGGTAAGCTTTTTATCAAATTAAATTTGTAATTTTTATTTAACTTTGATAATTGTTTTAAATAGTTTAAATGCTGTTTATATTCTTCCGTAGTGTATTTAATATCAATATTTAAAAAGGTTCCTGACATGTTTACTGTAGGAGCTGGATTGTCTATTGAAATATATTCAGTAATAGTATTATTTGTTAATGCTTTTATTAAAGTTTGAGATTTTAAATTATGAAAGTTTAAAATTCTTTTGTATTTATACTTAGGTATGTCATATCTTGACAATATTTTTTTTAATAAATCCAAAGGCATAGTACCCAAAAGTGGTGCTGATACATAGTCAATTATGTCTCCAGGAGCATTGTGAAAATACTTATATTTTGTTATATAATCTTCTTTGCTGCTGTAATCATATGTTTCCACTAAAGGAAAAGATAATTTTTTAAGTTCTTCAAATTGATAATTATAATTTTCAATTTTTTGTGCATCTGTGCTTAAATTATGTTCAATATATTTTTCAGCATGCATTACCCCAACAGATGTTAATACACAGATGTTTTGGGCCAATGCGACTGTTTGAACAAATTTTGGATTGCTAACTTTTAGAATGTATTTGTATT
Organism: Bacilli bacterium; assembly: GCA_035392025.1. Classification (GTDB taxonomy): domain Bacteria; phylum Bacillota_I; class Bacilli_A; order RF39; family UBA660; genus DAOPMC01. The sequence goes on along the minus strand of DAOPMC010000010.1, from coordinate 34,104 downwards.
TACATTTTGTAGTAAAAAATAATGGAAGCCAAATACCAATATTATTTATAATTTCTTCAATACTATTGTTGGTATCTTGATATATAGTAATATTATTACCTTTAGACAACAAGCAACTCATCATATTTAAAGAATTTTGTTTAAAATCTTGATTTGATAATAATTGTTCTTGTGAATAATTTGTATATATAAATATATCAGTTGGTTTAATACTTTTACTAGATAAATACAAAAAGTTGTTAAAAGCAGTGATTAGTCCATCTACACCCCAATAGTGTTCACAATTTTTAATTTGTTTTATCTTGCAAGAAACTGTTTGGCTGTAATCATATTCTGAAATACTTCTTAAAAACTTTTCAATGTGGCTATCGTTAATACTATCTTCGTTGCTGTTCAACCAACGGATAACTTGTGCTACTAATATTTTTTCACTAAATTTGTCTGTTGTTTTTAAGAGCCTGTATAAATCGTGTGCTCTTTTTGTTTCTTTGGCACGACTTACTAAAAAAGCTGCTATATCATCGATTATTTGAGCGTTGGCATTTAAAAATCGTAGTTTATTACGATATCTACTAATTAACGAAGTGTCAATTTTAATGGCTTGGGCTAATTCAAGATTGGATATATTTAGTAGTTGCATAGCAGAATCCAGTTTAGGACCAAGTTTTAATAAAATAGTTTTCCTCTTCTTTTTGGTTTCAAATTTTTTAATTTTCAAATCATCTGTATTTAAATATTGACATAGTAGGGCTTCTAAATTTTTCGGATTTTTACAATCTAAAAAGTTTAAAAGAATATCCTGTTTATTTTCTGATAAATGGATAATTGTGTTTGCTAGTTTAGTTATTTCTTTACTATTTTTATATGGCTTTCTGGTGCCGTTTTTGTATCTTGATATGGTAGATGGATCTATTCCACTAAATTCAGATAATTTAGCATTTTTAATGGCAAGCAAATTAGTTATTGTATTTATCTTGTTTTTAAAGTTACTCATAATAAACCTCCTTTGTTGCCAAACTATGCAGGTTGTCATTGCCAAAACAATTATAGCATCCATTATATTTGTTTGCAAATCTAATATTAAAAATGTTGACATAAACTATTTAAATAGTTATAATTATCACATTAAATCCAATGAGAGGAAGAAGTAATAGATTTAGCATTGTAGAGAACACTTATTTGGTGAAAAAGTGGATGTATGATTTATGAACATGGCCCTTATAGGAGAATTGTTGAAATTAAGTAAATAGTTCCAGGAATGCCTGTTATAGCATATACACATATTTGTGTTAGTGAGATCAGTATAGTAATATACTGATGTTAAGAGTGGAATCGTAATTTTTATTACCTCTTAGAGTTTCTAAGAGGTTTTTTATTGAAAGGAGAATAATTATGAATGTTTTAATAGGAATAAGTTGGCCTTTTGCCAACGGAGATTTGCATTTGGGACACGCTGCAAGCAGTTTATCAGGTGATGTAATTGCAAGATATCACAAATTAAAGGGAAATAAGGTAATTTTAGTTTCTGGAACAGATTGTCATGGCACGCCAATTGATGTGAAAGCACTAAAAGAGCACAAAACTGCTAAAGAAATTGTTGATGTTTGTGATGAAACTTTTAGAAGAGATTGGGAGAATATTGGACTTGATTATGATATTTTTGATAGAACTGATGATCCTTATCATAAAGAATTTGTACGTGAGCAATTTAAAAAATATTATGAGTATGGATCCCTTTATGAAAAAGATGAGCAACAATTATATTGTGACAAGTGTAACTTGTTTTTAGCAGACCGCTATGTAATTGGAATTTGTCCTAAGTGCGGAGCTGAAGTAAAGGGCGATGAATGCGAAAAATGCGGTAGCCTGCTAACTATAGGCGAAGTAAAAGAAGTAAAATGTGCTATTTGTGGCGAAAAGGCTGCTGTCAAAAGTACTAAGAACTTATATTTTTCATTGTCAAAATTTCAAAATGATATTAAGAAACTTGTTGATTCTCATAAAAATGATTGGAGAGAAAATGCTGTTTTATTTACTGAAAGGTACTTATCTGAAGGAATTCCTGATAGATGTGCGTCTCGCAGTCTCAATTGGGGAATAGATATTCCAATTAAAGGATATGAAGATAAGAAGATATATGGTTGGTTTGAAAATGTTTGGGGATATGTTTCAGCCTCTAAAAAATATTGTGAAAGTCGAAATTGGGATTGGGAAGATTTTTGGAAGCAAGGACATGATAACAAGATCTATTTGGTTCATGCTAAGGATAATATTCCCTTTCATACAGTAATTTTTCCATCATTACTTCTAGCAACAAAAGAAGACTATAAACTTCCTGATAAAATTGTTTCAGATGAATATTTAACAATAGAAGGGGAGAAACTTTCAAAGAGTAAAGGGAATTATATTTCAATTGCAGATGTATTAGAGAAGTATCCTGCTGACTCACTTAGATATTATTTGTTGTCAAATGATCCAGATAAAAGAGATTTTAACTTTACATGGACTGATTTTATTAATACTCATAATGGAGAACTACTAGGAAAGTATGGTAACTTTATTAATAGAAATCTTGCGTTTGTTAATAAATCATTTGGTGGAAAGCTCGATATTTCGACGATTGATGTAAACATAGAAAATGAATTAAAAGCGCTTTATATTGAAGTTGGCAATGATATAGATAATGCTAACATAAAGGAAGGCATCAATAAAATATTTGATTTTGTAGGTTATGCTAACAAATATTTTGACAGTAAAGAACCATGGAATTTATTTAAAACGGATGTCAAAGAATGTAACAATGTGTTGTATAATTGTGTCAATATAATTTATAATTTAAATAATTTATTAAAACCATATTTACCATTTACGGCACCGGTTGTTGATCAATTTTTAAATGCTACGATAGATAAATGGGAATACAAAAAATTAGAAAAAGTCAATATAAGTTCTGAAGTTAAACCATTATATGAAAGATACGATAAACAAGTTATTGATGAAGAAATAAATAAATTGTGTGAAAAAAGGAATAATAATTAATATATTATTCCTTTTTAATGATATAATTATAATGAGGGATGATATGAATATATTTATTATTGGTATTATTTTTATAAGTGTTGTTGGAACAGTTCTTCATTTTACTTATGAATGGAGCAATCACAATAAGACAATTGCACTTTTTTCGGCAGTTAATGAAAGTACTTGGGAACATATAAAAATTGCAATTACGGCATATTTTCTATGGATGATAGTAGATGGATTTATTTTTGGGAAAATGGTAAATTATTTTCCTGCTAAATTAGTTGGACTAGTGACGATAATTTTACTTATTCCACTTTTATTTTATGGATATAAGATAATAACTAAAAGATCAGTTTTAATAATTGATATCAGTATATTCTATATAGCAATTACAGCTGCCCAGATGCTGTCTTATTTGGTTCTTAATATGAAAGATGTACAACACATAATTATATATATATCAATAGTTCTTTTATTTATCTTATTTGGTTTTTATGTATTGGCTACTTTAATGCCACCAGAAAATTTTATTTTCAAAGACCCAATAACAAAAAAATATGGTATCAAAGGTCACAAATAAAGGAGTATTTATGAAGAAAGTATTTATTAATTTATATAAAGATATAAAAAAAGACATAACGTCTATATTGGTATTACTTGTCCCGGTTGTATTGACTGTCTTAATTAGAATCACAATTCCATTTTTTAATTTTCAAAACATATATCGTATATTTGATGCATTAATTGGTTTAATAGTTGCTATTTGTGTTTCTTTTATAATAGTTTTATACATTATTGATGATAAGAGAATGAACAAAAGAAGTCTCAAAGAATTATTATTAAGATTATTAGTAAGTATGATTGTTACTTTTATATATGCTATTTTGTTGATTTTAATATTTAAAATATCAGATATTTCTTTTAAAAATATTCTAATGATTGGGTTACTTAATTCTTTCTTTAGCTTACCTATTATTATGATGACTATTGCATTTGCAAAAGATAGGAAGAGTGCTATTAAAGTTATGAGTTTAACGACAATTTACATTGTAGTTTTAGCAATTCCATATGTCACTTGGGGGTTAAAACAGTTTTGTTTAAGTTTTGTACCATCATTTTGGTTGGGTAAATATATTTACAATTTTTTAAATATATACATTTTTTGGGGAATAGGAATGTCTCTTATTTGGAGTGTTATTTTTAGAATAAAATATATAATTAAACACTAACTTAAGGCAACATCTAGAATCATCATAATAGAGAATCCAATGAGTGTGAAAAGGGCCATAATGTCCTTTTTTTTATTTGTTTGGCTTTCAGGGATTAGTTCTTGAACAACAACATAAATCATAGCACCGGCAGCAAATGATAGTAAAAATGGCAACATTGTTCTAACTTTGATAGCTAAAAGTGCACCTAATATTCCTGCAATTGGTTCAACAATACCACTTAATTGGCCAAAAAAGAATGCTTTGCCTCTTGAAAGACCTTCTCTTCGCAATGGAACACTTACAGCAGTTCCTTCTGGGAAATTTTGGAGTCCAATACCTAGGGCTAGAATACAGGCTGATAATAATGTAGCACCATCCAAATTATAGGCAAGTGAGCCAAAAGCAACTCCAACTGCAAGACCTTCTGGAATATTATGAAGTGTAATTGAAAAAATTAACATTAAGCATCTTTTTAAACTATTATTATTTTTTCCTTTTCTAATACTTTTATCAACAATATTAAATATTTTATCTCCAATAAATAACAGTAAACCCCCTCCAAAAAAGCCAACAAATGCTATTAACCAAGCACACATATTCATAGATTTTGCCATATCAATAGCGGGAGATAAAAGTGACCAAAAAGATGCTGCAATCATAACACCTGCAGCAAATCCTAGCATGGCATCCATCATAGTTTTATTAACTTTTTTAAAGAAAAAAACTAGTGCTGCTCCTAGAGCGGTTATCCCCCATGTAAATAAAGTTGCAACCAAGGCCTGGATATAATGAGGAAGAGAAACAAAAAAAGTCATAATATCATCCTAACTAAAATAATTTATGCCTAAATTTTTAAATAGTATGGGCGAGGCCAAATATTTTGTAATTTAAAATTGTCTCGATCTTTTATTTATGCTACAATTATATTGTGATTATATGGAAAATAAAAATATGGGTATAAACATCTTAATAACAATATCATTTGTAATAGGATTAGGTATTGTTTTTACGCTTGTATATGGAGGATTGTGGCAGGGATTAGTTTTTGCTCTAGGATTAGTTCTACTACTGTTTTTAGTTTTATATAGGTCTAAATTTTATAAATATCAATGCCCTAAGTGTAAAAAGAAGTTTAAAATTGATTTTAGAAAAAGCTTGTTGTCATTTAGCTTTAAAAAAAATAAAAAGTATTTAGCGTGCCCATATTGCTCATATGTTGGGTGGGCAAAGGAAGTAGAGGTTAAGAAAAATGGAAAGAAGTAAGAGCAAAAGAGACATTGTAAAACAGTTATTAAGACAGGATTTAGAAGAACGTGATGAAGAAGAACTAATGGAATTATTAGTTGATAATCCAATAGCAGTTGATATTGATAAACAGCAAGAAGAAGGATTGAAATTTGGTGAGAAAGTTGCCGATAAATTATCAGCAAAAGCCGGTAGTTGGGGTTTTATATTATTGTTTTCAATTTTTATAATAATATGGATAATGACAAATGTCATATTATTAAATAATAGAGGTATGGATCCATATCCGTTTATTTTACTTAATTTATTTTTATCATGTATTGCAGCACTACAGGCCCCAATTATTATGATGAGTCAAAATAGGCAAGCTAAAAAAGATAGCCTGAGAGGACATAACGATTATCGTGTTGATCTTAAAAGTGAATTGATTTTAGAAGAATTGTACCATGATGTTCACCAAATGATTAAAAATCAAAATAGGATTATTGCTTACATAGAAAAAAGAGAGGAACAAAACGCTATACTGGAGAAAAAAGTTAATAAAAGTCAGAAGAAAGGAAAAGAAATATGAGAACAGTAGGAACGGTTGTTAGAGGCATAAGAACCCCAATTATTAAAGAAGGGGATGATTTAACTGAAATTGTTGTTAATTCAATATTAGAAGCACAAAAATCAGAAAATATTATATTTCATGATAAGGACATAGTTGCAATTACAGAGGCTGTCGTTGGAATTAGTGAAGGAAACTTTGCAACATTAGATCAAATTGCAAAAGATATTAGAAATAAACTTAATTCAGATCATATAGGAGTAGTTTATCCAGTACTTAGTAGAAATCGTTTTTCAGTTTTACTTAGTGCTATGGCAAAATCAACTAAAAAGATAACCCTTTTATGTAGTTATCCGTCTGATGAAGTTGGGAACGATATCTTATATAAAGAGGATTTGATCAAAAATAATGTGAATATTTCAAGTGATGTAATTAGTGAGAAAGAATATAGAGAAAAATACATACATTTTAAGCATTTATTTACAGGTGTTAATATGTACGAAGTATATAAAGAATTAGCAGAAAAAGAAAATTGCGAGTTTGAGATGATATTTTCCAACAAACCAGAAACAATTTTAGAATATACAAAAGATATAATAGTATGTGACATACATACTAGGTTTGATACTAAAAAAGCTTTAGTTGATAAAGGTGTCCAAAATATAATCATGTTGACTGATATATTAAGTAGTAGTGTTGATGGTAGTGGTTATAACGAAAAATATGGTCTGTTAGGGAGTAATAGAGCAACTGAAGAGAGAGTAAAATTATTTCCAAGAACTGGGCAAGAATTAGTAGAAAAAATACAAAGAATATTAAAAGAACAAACAGGAAAGTTGATTGAAGTAATGGTATATGGTGATGGAGCTTTTAAAGATCCTGTAGGAAAAATATGGGAGCTTGCTGATCCAGTTGTATCACCTGCTTATACTAGTGGATTAGAAGGATCACCAAATGAATTAAAATTAAAATATTTATCAGAGAATCAGTTTAAAGATTTACATGGTGAAGAATTAAAAAATGCAATGAAAGAAGCAATTTTACAAAAAGAAAATGATTTAAAAGGTAAAATGGCTACTCAAGGGACAACTCCTAGAAGATATACTGATTTGTTAGGCTCATTATGCGATTTAACAAGTGGTAGTGGAGATAAGGGAACACCAGTGGTATTTATTCAAGGTTATTTTGATAATTATGCAAATTAAAAAAGACATATTATTTGTCTTTTTTTTATGAAATGCTGTTTTTAAGTATTACAATTATTAATCCTAATGTATAAGAGATTTCATTTCTATATTTTCTACCAAATTCTTTAGTTGCGATGATGTCATCTACTAAATCAACTATAAAACTTTCTTTGTGTTTTGGCAGGGTTTTTCCAAATGGGAACATATGAGATTTAATAATGTTATCTTCCTTAGAACTTATTTTAAAAAGTTCTTTGGAATTGATGGATGCCAGTTCTGCGTGATCGACTATACATAATCTAAGTTTACCTAAAAAGGTTTTTTCTTCTTTTTTTTCATTGTAAAAATCATGAAGAAGACCTGCTCTTGCTGTTGCAACATAATCTAGACCTAGGCGTTTAGCAATTTTGTATGATAAATGTGCAACTTTCAGAGAATGTAAATATCTTGTTGTTGCGTGCTGTTCAATATATTTTAGTTCATCAAAGCATTTATTATTTAGTATATCATCAACAATGTTCAAAAATGAACTATCGTTTAATATTTTACTTTTTACTGATGATTTTGACATAACGTCACCCCGTACAATTCATTATATAACAATATTGAAATAATATGCAAATTACTTTTTGCTATTTTTAATTCGTATTAGGGCGATAGCACCAGAAATAATTTCAAAAGCATTTCCAATTAAAGAAGAATATGCACCAACCGAAATATTATAAAATATCCAAATACAAGCGGCTATTATAAAAGTCCATATCAATACTTTTCTATTGTTTTGCCAGGTACTTAGAGTATATGCTAACGTAATACCCAGTGGAATAATATCTAGAGGTGTTTTAACATAAAATATTCCAACTAATACAATTAGTAAAATGAAAAAAAATAGAATAATAGTTGGCTTATTTTTAATTTTTTTATCTTTATCATACTGATATAATACTAAAAATCTTGCAACTGATATTAGATTCATAAATGCAGCACTTGGAGCTTGCAAAATAAAATATTGGGCACTATAAAAGGCATTGGCAATAAGCTGAAAAAAAATAATATTTTTTTTCTGTTTCATCTGTACACTAAGTATCCAAAAAATAACTGCAATTGCCCCAATGATTTGTATTACAACTGGCATATTATCACCTATTGTAATTGTAGCATAATAATGCTCAAAGCTGTTAATAATATTAATGGTGATTTACATGTTAGAAGAAATATTAGGTGTTGCAGGAAGGGCGTTACTTTCATTATTTGCATTATTTTTAGTTACTAAAATGTTAGGAAAAAAACAAGTATCACAACTTAGTTTATTTGATTATGTAATTGGTATATCAATAGGTAATTTTGCAGCGGAAATGACAATCAATACTGAATCATTTATTTTAAATGGAATTGTGGCTGTTTTAATATTTGGTTTGATAGCATATTTAGTATCAGTTGTAACAATTAAAAGTATCGTCTTAAGACGATACTTTATGGGAATACCAACGGTTTTAATAGAACACGGCACCATTATCAAAAAAAATTTGAAGAAGGTAAAATTTGATATAAATGATATGTTAGAAGAGTGTAGGGGAAATGGGTATTTTAATTTAGAAGAAATAGAATATGCAATTATGGAGGCTAATGGGAAATTAAGTATTTTGCCAACAAGTGAATATAGCCCTGTAATTAAAAAAGATTTAAAATTAAAAAATGAAAAAGTAGGATTATGTTCAAATATAATAATTGATGGCAAAATAATGCGTAAAAATTTGGAAAATTGTGGTAAAGATGAAAAGTGGTTATTGCAGCAATTGAAAATTAAAGGTAAAGATGTTAAAATTATTATGTTAGCCACCTTGGATATAAATGAAAAACTTAATATTTATATGGATAGTAAAAATTATACTAATGTTGATTTGATGGAGTGAGCAAAATTGACAAAAAGCAATGCTTATGATAAAATTAATGCATAAAAAGGGAGGATAACATGGAAAATGAAGATACAAGATTGAAGGTTAAAAATAAAGAAGGGCAAATGGTAGAAATTGATGTGGTTGACATCATACCAGCTCCTCAATTTAACAAAGAGTTTATAATTTACAAGTTTGCTAATGCTAATACAGATGATTTTTATGCTTCAACTTTAGTTGAAAGTGATACAACTTTTGAACTAAATGAGATTGAATCAGGAGAAGAAATGGATTTTATCAATGCAAAAATTAATGAATTGGCAAAAAATATGTCAGATGGGGTGATGGAGAATGGAGAAAAGTAGGACACAAGTTATTAATGAAACAGCTATAAATAGATATGTAGAATTAAGAGACAAAATTAGTAGTGCTATAGTTGCAGGTAAAAAACTATTAGGAAGCGATAGCCTTAGTGCTGAGAAAGTGGCAGATATTTCTGCTAAACTTAGCGAACTAATTGAAACTAGGGATTCTATCAATGCGAGGCTTAAGAATGATAAGGCTATTAATAAAAGAGATAATTCAATAATTGAAAGACGAGAAGTTCTTGATAATACGGTTGCTAAAAAAATATATGATTTTAATAATGTTAGAATGGATAAAACAGATACAAAAATGGATAATTTTTCTGATTTGTCTAGTAGTATAGCTAGTATGAGAGAAGGAAAAATGAAACATAGTATATCTAAATATGTTAACTCTCGCTTGAAACAATTACAGGAAAAGAATGCTGGTATTTTAACATCACAGACAAAAATAGTTGATCGTAATGCTAGAAAAGGATGCAATAAAATATTTCAAAGTGTGAAATATCAGGCAGATATCATTAGCACTGAGAAACGAATTGCTGATATTAAAACCGAGAGAGATAACAATAGAGCGGTTGTTGAGGGTCTTTCTAATGCAGGTTTTACTGGAAAACTTCATACAATTCCTGTAATGGCAAAAAATATTGGTTTGAATGCTAGAATTGCTACATTGCGTACTAAAACAGGAATATTGAATGAATCTCATAAGCTTGCTGATAAATTAAAAATGGCAAAAGATAATTTAAAGGAGCGTTGGAATACCAGTGCTTTAAAAGAACGCTTGAGTCATATGAAAAATTTCAAGCAAGGACTGATTAATGGATGGAATGAGTTTAAAGCAACAATGAGAGAAACACCTACTCTAGAGACAGCGCCGGCTAGGTAATAAATAAAGCTTCAAAATTGAAGCTTTTTTCCTTGCCAAGAATCTCTTTTTACTTGCTCTTTGTCTATATCGTTTAAAACACAAAACTTTTTAATTAGCCAAGTGGGTTCTATTAGATCATTTTTATCAGGATCTCCTGTTATTCTATGAATTATTATGTTTTTGTCTAGATATTCTAGTTGCGATACCGCAATATCAACATATTCTTCTTTTGTTAGGATATGAAAATGCTCTTTTTTATATAATTTTTCTATAGCAGTGTCTTTTAGAATGTGAAGCATATGTATTTTTATTCCATCTATTTTTAAATTATTTAGGTATTTTATAGTTTCTATCATCATATCTTTTGTTTCATAAGGTAATCCGTTTATGATATGAACAACTATGTTAATATCTTTTGCTTGTAATTTTTTAACCATATCTTCAAATTCATTTAAACTATGGCCTCTATTTATCATATCAGATGTTTTTTTATGCATTGTTTGAAGACCAAGTTCAATTGTTAAGTAGGTTTTTTTATTCAGTTCATCTAAAAGATCTAAGCATTCATCATTAATTGCATCACATCTGGTAGCAATATTTATTCCAACGACATCATCATAAGTTAATACCTCAAAGAAATTTTTCTTTAGTTTCTTTATATCACCATAGGTATTAGTATTTGATTGAAAATAGGCAATATATTTGGTATTAGGCCATTTTTTACGCAATTTTTCTTTTATTTTATCAAATTGTTCTTTTATGCTTTTTTCTTTATCGCCACCAAACTCACTTCCACCATGCTTGCAATAGATACAACCACCAGTTCCTTTGGTTCCATCAATATTAGGACAAGTTAAGTTTTGGTTTAGGCTAATTTTCGATACTTTTGAATTAAACTTTTTTCGATAATAGTAATCTAGAGTATAATATCTTTTATTAGAGTCAGAATTTTCAAATTGTTTCATCTAATCACCAATAAAATTATAGCATAAATGTAAAATGTATGTTATCATTAATATGAATAATAGGGGTGATTTGATGTATTATAATCCTGAAGATAACATCAAAACAGTTTTTATTGGGAAGAAATACCGAATTACGGTTCTAACACCACGTTTGGTAAGACTTGAATATAGCGAGGATGGAAAGTTTGTAGATGAAAATACCGAATTAGTAGTTTCTCGTTCTTTTGGTATACCAGAAATTACCTCTAAAGAAGATAACAACTTTTTAGAAATAAAGAGCAAGTACTTTTTCTTATCTTATGAAAAAGAGAAAAAGTTTGGTAACAAAAAATTATCCATAAAAGCTGAAGGAACGGATAACTATTGGTACTATGGCAGTCCTGAAGTTAAGAATTTACCTGGCGCTGGTATTAGTATTGAAGATTTTGATGGTAAAGTAAAATTAAAAAAAGGGTTGTACTCATTTGGTGGAATAAGCAGTATTGATGATAGTGAAAATTTAATTTATGATAGTCTTACCAATACCTTTATCCCTAGAAAATCAAAAGGAATAGATATATATGTATTTATTTATAATAAAGATTTTAATTTATGTTTAAATGATTATTTTACTCTTACTGGATATCCTCCTTTAATACCTAGATATGCACTAGGTAATTGGTGGTGTAAGGATGAAGAATATAGTCAAGAAAAAATAATACAAGATATAAATGAATTTAAAAGCAATCAAATTCCACTATCAGTACTTATACTTGATAATAAATGGCGAAAAAAGATCACGGATAAAAAAAATAATGATTATTACTTAGGATATACATTTGATTATAATTTGATTTCAAACCCTAAAAAAATGATTGATGATATTCATAGTGCTGGTATACGATTAGGCCTTGCAATCAGGCCACAGGATGAAATTACTAACCTTGAAGAAAATTATAATTTGTTAAAGGATAATATTTCAAATGTATCAGACAAAATAAAGTATGATGCAAATAGTTCAGAGTTTTTAAATGTTTTTTATAATAAATTTATTAAGTCTTTAGAAGACTTGGGGACTGATTTTTTCTTTATTGATTATTTACCTACTGAAAAGAATATAAATAAATTATTTATGATGAAGCATTATCAGTTTAGTCAAGTTCAAAATAAAAGACCTATGCTTCTAGCTAGAAATGCCCTTATTGCAGGCCATAGATATCCAGTATTATATTCTGGTAGAACTAATGTTAAATTTGAAAATTTAAAAATAATACCATACTATAATATTTCATCAACCAATATTGGTATTTCTTGGTGGAGTCATGATATTGGTGGATACTATGGTGGAATTGAAGAAAGTGAAAATTATGTTAGAGCAGTTCAACTGGGTGTTTTTTCACCAATTTTAAGGTTTCATGCAGGACCAGGTAAATATGTTAAAAGAGAGCCATGGAGATGGGATATTAAGACATATACAATTGTAAAAGAATACTTAAATTTAAGAAATAAACTTGTTCCATATTTATATACTGAGGCTTATAAATATTCTAATCAGGGGATTCCATTAATAATTCCACTATATTATAAATACCAAGAAGCATATGATGATCTACATTATAAAAATGAATATTATTTTGGAACTGAACTATTTGTAAGTCCATTATATGATAAACAAGAAAGTATAATGAATCGTACTATTCATAGATTTTATATGCCAGATGGGATTTGGTATGATTTTATAACTGGTAAAAAATATCCTGGTGGCAGAAAATATATTTCATTTTATAAAATCGAAGATTATCCAGTATTTGCTAAGGCTGGTGCTATTGTGCCACTTTCTAATATTGATGGAATTAACAATCCCAACCAACTAGAAATACAAGTATTTCCAGGAAGAAGCAATTCATACAATATGTATGAAGATGATGGCTACACTAATTCATATCTTGATGATAATTATCTACTTTCTTCAATTGATTATACATGTGGTGATAATAATTGTTCAGTAATAGTAAAACCAATTAGTGGCAAAAAAGGAATTGTGCCTGATTACAGAGATTATAAAATTGTATTTAGAAATATGAAGTCACCAGATTCAGTGGTTGTCCATTCCAAAGATGTGGAAGTAAAATCTAATAATTATGCTAAAAATAATGATTTTATAGTAGAGGTTAAAAAAGTAGATCCGTTAAATCAACTAACTGTAACATGCCGTGGAAAAGATCTCGAGATAGAAGCAATGAGATTAATAAACGATGATATAGATAGCATTCTTATGGATTTGCCAATAGATACTAGCATTAAGGAACTAATTAGTAGAATTATGTTTACTGATGATTATGATGTTAATAAAAAAAGGATAGAAATAAGAAAATTAAAAAGATATGGGGTAGAATCTATATACATTAAATTATTTTTAAGATTGCTTGAATATATTAATCAAATTTAGTATAATGAGTTTATTATTTCTTGAAAGAAATCAGTAGCATAGTGTAGTATTTAAGAGAGTTAGTGATAGGTGTGAACTAATATATGAACTATGCGAACTTATTCTTTTATAAGAAAGAGGTAGTTGCTATATAAACTAAAAGAGTGCATGGTTTCATGAATTAAGGTGGTACCGCGATTATTTCGTCCTTATATTTTAATATATAGGGACTTTTTTATAAGGAGGATATATGAAATTTTTAATTACAGGATTAGGATCTTTTATTGTTATATTTGCTTACTATTATATTTTTATAATTAGTAATAAAAAGAAAAACAAAGAACAAATGTTACCAAAGGAAGCTCAAATACTTGTTAATCTTTATAAACTTGATGTTAAAAAGATAGGATATAAAAGATTACTTTGGCATATAGCCATAACAAATTCACTTGGAGTAGGCTTGGTAATGATGGCGACTGAATTTTTTGATAGCATTTGGTTAAAAGCAGGTATCGCAGTAGGTCTTGTTATTTTGCTAGTGCTTGGTATTAACTTTATGTTGGGCACAATTTACAAGAAGAGAGGATGGACAAAATAATGTATAATTTTGAAGAGATAGAATCAAAATGGCAAAAATATTGGAAAGACAATGAGACATTTAAAACAGATGTATGGGATTTTTCAAAACCAAAATATTATGTTTTAGATATGTTCCCTTATCCATCGGGAGTAGGACTTCATGCGGGACATCCAGAAGGATATACTGCGACTGATATAATTGCAAGAATGAAGAGAATGCAAGGGTATAATGTTCTACATCCAATGGGATATGATTCGTTTGGACTCCCAGCAGAGCAATATGCTATATCAACTGGTAACAATCCTATGGGCTTTACTGAAAATAATATTAAGATTTTTAGAAAGCAGTTACAGGATTTGGGTTTTTCGTATGATTGGAGCAAAGAAATATCAACATGTGACCCTAAATATTATAAGTGGACACAGTGGATATTTAAAAGATTGTACCAAGATGGATTAGTAAAATATTTAGATATGCCAGTGAACTGGTGTGAAGAATTAGGAACTGTCTTATCAAATGATGAAGTTATTGATGGCAAAAGTGAACGTGGTGGTTACCCTGTTATAAGAAAGAATATGAAGCAATGGGTAATAGACATTGTAAAATATGCGGATAGATTACTAGATGGACTTAATGGTTTAGATTGGCCAGAGTCAACAAAGGAAATTCAAAGAAACTGGATTGGGAAAAGTATTGGAGCTTTGGTAAATTTTAAAATAAAAGATTTTGATTATAGTTTTGATGTATTTACAACTAGATGTGATACTTTATTTGGAGCAACATATTGTGTGCTTTCACCTGAACATGAGTTAATTGATAAAATAGTAACTGATGATAAAAGGAATGAAGTTTTGGCATACAAAAAAATATGTGCAAGCAAAAGTGAATTAGAAAGAACTGAATTATGCAAAGAAAAAACGGGAGTATTTACTGGATCCTATGCAATAAATCCTGTCAATAATAAAGAAATTCCAATATGGATTAGTGATTATGTACTTATGACATATGGGACTGGGGCAATTATGGCAGTTCCGGCACACGATGAGAGAGATTATGACTTTGCAAAAAAATTTAATTTAGATATTATACCTGTTCTTGAAGGCGGAGATGTTACAAAAGAAGCCTATGTTAAAGATGGGTTTCATATTAATTCAGGTTTTATTGATGGCTTAAACAAAGAAGATGCTATTGAAAAAATGATAAAGTGGTTGGAAGAACGAAATATTGGTTCTAAAAAAATTAATTATCGTTTGCATGAATGGATATTTGCCAGACAAAGATATTGGGGAGAACCTATTCCTATAATTCATTATGAGGATGGTACTACAGGTGTCATTGAAGATGATAAATTACCGCTTATTTTGCCAAATGTCAAAAATTATTCTCCTAATAAAAATGGCGATTCACCATTGGAAAAGGCAATAGATTGGATTAATGTGATAGAAAGTGGTAAAAAAGGCAAAAGAGAAACAAGTACTATGCCTAGTTCTGCAGGATCAAGTTGGTATTTTCTACGATATATTGATCCTTGTAATGATGAAGAATTAGCAGATAAAAGGCTATTAGAACATTGGATGCCAGTAGACTTGTATGTTGGCGGTTCAGAGCATGCGGTAGGACATTTACTTTTCTCTAGAATGTGGAATAATTATTTGTATGACAAAGGAATATCACCTGTTGCGGAACCATTTAAAAAATTGATTCATCAAGGAATGATACTTGGCTCAAATGGTATTAAAATGGGTAAAAGATATCCTGAATATGCCATAAACCCCACTGATATTGCAAATAAATATGGTGCTGATACACTAAGATTATATGAGATGTTTATGGGACCACTTGAGGCAGACAAGCCATGGAGTCAGGATGGGGTAGAAGGTGCTAAGAGGTTTATTGATAGAGTTTATCGTTTATATACAGAAGATAGAATAAAAGATAAGGAAAACGTTAACTTAACGAAGATATATAACCAAACAGTGAAAAAAGTAACAGATGATTATGAAACATTAAATATTAATACTGCTATAAGTCAAATAATGATATTTGTAAATGCAGTTTATAAAGAAGAATGTTTTCCGAAAGAATATGCATTAGGTCTTATAAAATTGCTAAATCCTATAATTCCTTACATTACAGAAGAATTATGGAATATGATGGGCCATAACAAGACAATCGCTTATGAAATGTGGCCTACATATGATGAATCTAAATTACAAGATGATACAAAAGAAATTGCAGTACAAGTAAATGGCAAACTTAGGGGAACTATTTTAGTTAACATAGATGATTTGGATGATGTAGTAAAAGAGAAGGCATTAAAAGAAGAAAATGTATTGAGACATATTGATAAAAAAGAGATAGTAAAAGTAATAGTAATAAAGAATAAAATAGTTAATATTGTAGTAAAATAAGACAAATAATTATTTTAATTTATGATAATCTTATTCTGGTGATAATATGCAAGTAAAAATATTTGATGAAAATCATGAAAAAGATTTAGAAGATAAGGTTAATGATTTCTTAGATGAAATTGATAGTGAAATAATAGATATTAAATATCAAGTTAGTATAGGTATGTTTGGTGAAGAACAAATATTTTGCTTCTCCGCAATGATAATTTATAATTAACTTGGCATATATATTATTAGGAGGTATATTATGATATATTTTGTAATAACATTAATATTTTATATATTATATTTATGGGCAAGAATGAGAAAGGCTTTGCACATGTTACAGCAAAATTCTTATGAAACTGGCCATTATTTTAAATGGATGTATAAAAATGCAGTTTCGGTATTCTTAACATTTGATGTTTTTATATTTTTGCCAATTGCATTTGCATTTTGGCAAAGTAAAATTATATATATTTTAATTGGACTAGTTTACTTGATTCTTTTTGTTAAAACAACAAGTATACAAAAGAAAGAACAAGTAAAAAAACCACTTAACTATACTTCTAGAATTAAAAGATTAGTTGTTACTTTTTTAATAATTACCGGGTTAATACTTACATTCATAATTTTAAATTTTGCAGAAAATGATATAATTATCTATTATTTAATATTGGGTTTATATGGATATTTAATATATTTTATTATTATGTTATGTAATATTATCAATTATCCAATAGAAAAAATAGTTTATTTCTATTATCTTAATAAATCTGATAAAAAATTAAAAAGCATGCCTAATTTAAAAGTAATTGGAGTTACTGGTAGTTATGGTAAAACTAGTACAAAAAATATTCTAGCAACCATTCTGTCGGAAAAATATCGAGTGCTGGCATCACCTAAAAGTTATAACACTCCATATGGACTTATGCGAACGGTTAATGAAAATATAGATAAATTTGATCAAATTTTTATAGCAGAAATTGGGGCAGTAAAACTTGGCGATTTAAATAGTAGGTGTAGAGTGGTGCATCCTCAGTATGGAATAATTACTAAAATTGGAGTTGCACATCTTGAGACTTTTAAAACTATTGAAAATATTACCAAGACTAAATTTCATCTAATAGATTGTTTACCTAAAGATGGTGTTGGAGTATTAAATAAAGATGATGAGATACAAAAAGAATACTACAAGAATGGTAATAAGAAGGTCCTGTGGATTGGCATTAAAGAGTCTGATGTGGATGTAAGAGCAAGCAATATTGATGTTACTTATGAAGGCATGAACTTTGATGTTACATTTAAAGGCGATAAAGAAAAATATGAGTTTAAGACTCAACTTTTGGGAGAGGCTAATGTCTATAATATTTTATCTAGTCTAGCGCTTGCTAAAGAACTTGGAGTTAATGTAAAACAGATGCAAGCGGGTGTTAAAAAGTTAAGATCAGTAGAGCATAGACTTGAGTTAAAACAATCTGGCGATATAACTATTATCGATGATGCCTTTAATTCAAATCCAGTCGGTTCTAAAATGGCTCTAGATGTACTATCTAGGATGCCTGGCAAAAGGATAATTGTTACTCCTGGTATGATAGAACTAGGCGAAGAAGAAGAAGAATATAATAAAGAATTTGGGCGTTATATGAAGGGGAAAGCAGATGCTGTTATATTAGTCGGTGAAAAGCAGACAAAACCTATATATAATGGATTAAAGGAAACTGGTTTTAAAAAAGAAAACATATATGTACTAAATGATTTAAAGAAAGCATTTAATTTAATTCAGGCACTTAAAGATAAAAAAACTTATGTTTTACTTGAAAATGATTTGCCAGATATTTTTAACGAAAGAGACAAATAAGTCTCTTTTTAATATACATATAATGTTATTTTTCTTTTATCACACTTTATAATTTTTTCCTCTTTTAAATATTTAATTTCTCTCATCATAGCACATCTGTCAATTGCTAAATAATCAGCAAGATCGGTAAAAGTAAAGGGTAAAGTAAAGGTATTGTTCATGTTCCCCTTTGCCATAATTTTGAAATAATTTAAAAGTTTTTCTCTAATGGTTCTATTCGTAAGTATTTCAATTCGATTGTTGCTATTTTCAATTTTAGAAGATAGTATTTTCAATATATTGTCGATGATTGTACTATATATAGTATTCTTAGCAATTTTTTCTATAAAAGTAAGATAATCTAAAAATAATACTTCACAGTCCTCGGTTGCTTCTACAATGATAGAACTATTATCATTTGAAGAAAAAGTTTTGCCAAAAACAGAATTTTTTTGTAGATGTTCTATTATTATTCTATTCCCATAATAGTCATACTTTGTTATGATGGCAGTTCCCGATAATACTATACATATTTGATCGATGTTTTCTAAATTTGAGAGTATTGTTTTATTTTTTTTAAAAATATTTTTTCTACAATTTAGATTGGTAATTACCTTTTTTGTGTCTTCTTCACTCATTTTTTCAAAAACTGATATCATACTTTACCACCATTCTGTCAAATATTTTAACTAATTATATTTTATTTTAAAATTGTTGCAAATGCAACACTTATTTTTAATACTAGTTGCTATAATTAGATGCAAGATAGGAAGGAGGCAACAAGTATTAAAATAGTTAAAAGAGATGGAAGAATAGTTGAGTATGATAGTAATAAAATAAGAGTTGCAATTGAGAAAGCAAATGCTCAAGTAACTGAAGACAAAAGATTAGACAAAAAAAAGATTAATGAAATTATAATTTATATAGAGTCTCTTAATAAAAAAAGAATGTTAGTTGAAGATATTCAAGATATTATTGAAGAAAAATTAATGAATTATAAAAAATATGATCTTGCTAAAGTTTACATTATATATCGTTATACTAGGGCACTTATTAGGAAATCTAATTTTACGGATGGAACTATTCTTGAAATTATAAAAAATTCAAGTCGTAATTCTTGGGATAAAAGAAGTAATCTAGTTATGACAAAAAGAAACTTAATTGCAGATTTGGTTTCAAAAGATTTGACGACAAGAGTTTTATTACCAGAAAAAATTGCGGATGCTCATGAGAAAGGATATATATATTTCAATGATATGGATACATTTATCCAGCCATCAATTAATACTTCACATATTAATTTAGATGACATGCTTATAAATGGGACTGTTGTTAATGGCAACGAAGTAACAAAAATAAAAAATTTTGTAGATGCTTGTTTAATATCAACGCAAATTGCATTTGAGGTGGCTAATGGTCAGTATGGAGATGTATTTCTAGAAGTTAAGCATTTATTGAAATATTTAAAAACTGATGATGATATAAAGCAAGGAATAAATGTTCTTTTAACTCAATTCAATAATATGGTTACCATATATGGCAAACCCATAGGCATCAATATGATGTTAGAATTAGACGAGGCAAAAGAAAGAAATTTAAAGTTTTATGAGGAAATATTGAAATGTAGCTGGAATAGTAACGTAAAACTTATATTTATGTTTTCGACTAATGTTTTTAATGAAATAATTAAAAAATACATTAAAAAAGGCTTGAATATTAAGATAATTACTAACAAAAATATGATCAATTGTTATAAGTTTGATCAAGGAATTGTAAGCATTAACTTAGCGGATATAAATCAAGATAACATAGATACTTTAAATGATAGACTTGAACTTTGCCATGAAGCATTAACATTTAAACATCATTCACTTATGGGGACACTGGCAATGAGTTCACCAATTCATTATTTATATGGAGCAGTCGCTAGAATAAGTGAAGAAAAAATAGACAAGTTATTGAAGAATGGTTTTTCAACTTTGACATTAGGGTATAGTGGTCTAAGAGAGATGATTAATTTAGTTGGTGTAGATAATACTTTGACAATATTTAGTCAAATTAAAAAGGTTGTTAAAAAATGGTCAGATGATGATAACTTAGATTTTAGATTACAACCAGTATTTGATGATGACGTTTGTTGCTATTTCTCAATATCTAATGATAACAACATCTCCAAGCAATGCTATAGCAACTATATTGATATAGATGATATTTATGAAAGAATGAAGTTGGAGAATAGGGTAGGAGTTATTTCCAAAGTACAAATAGGGGAAGAAGCCGTTGAAAAAATTTTTAAATATATAGAAGAAAATAAATTAAATATAGAATTTATGGTTTAATGATTTTAAAAGAAAGAAGGAGTAGAAAAATGATTAAAAAAATTATTAAAAGAGACGGAACGGTAGTTCCATTTAGACCTGAAAAAATTCAAATAGCAATATTTAAGGCTGTTAAAGAAGTAGGAGGAGACGATTTTGAGACAACTATTCAGATAGCAGATGAAGTTGTTAAAATGGCTGAAGAAAAGTTTCCGGGTGGAATTGCTGAAGTTGAAGCAATTCAAGATATAGTAGAAAAAGTTTTAATAGAAAGAGGACATGCTAAAACAGCTAAAGCATATATTTTGTATCGTGAGAAAAGAAGATCAGCAAGAGAAAATAATGCTTTGATTGGGGCAACTATTGAAATGTTTTCAAATTACCTAAAAGATATGGATTGGCGAATAAATGAAAATGCTAATACTGCAAAATCAATTAATGGACTTAATAATTATGTAAGAGAAGCATTTACAAAAAATTATTGGTTACATGAAATTTATCCTGCTAAAATTAGAAAAGCTCATGAAAGTGGTGATATGCACTTACATGACCTAGGATTCTTTGGACCATATTGTGCTGGATGGGATTTAAAACAATTATTAGTTAATGGATTTGGTGGAGTTCCGGGAAAAGTAGAAAGTAAGCCTGCAAAGCATTTAAGAGCATTTTTAGGCCAAGTTGTTAACTCAACTTTTACAACGCAAGGAGAAACAGCTGGAGCTCAAGCTTGGAGTTCATTTGATACTTACTGTGCACCGTTTGTAAAATATGATAAAATGACTTATAAACAAGTAAAACAAGCAATACAAGAATTTATATTTAACTTAAATGTGCCAACTAGAGTAGGCTTTCAATGCCCTTTCTCTAATTTAACATTTGATATTAAAGTTCCTCGTACCTTAAAAGATGAATATGTTATTGTGGGTGGAGAAATTAAACCTGATAAGTATGGCGATTTTCAAAATGAAATGGATATAATAAATTTAGCATTTTGTGAAGTAATGCAAGAAGGAGATGCTAAAGGCAGAGTATTTACGTTTCCAATACCAACAATCAATATAACAAAAGATTTTGAGTGGAATAGTCCAGTTACTAATAAAATAATGGAAATGACTTGTAAATATGGAATACCATATTTCTCAAATTATATTAATAGTGATTTATCTCCAGAAGATGCACTATCTATGTGCTGTAGACTAAGACTTGATACAAAAGAACTTAGAAAAAGAGGAGGTGGATTATTTGGATCAAATCCTCTTACTGGGTCAATTGGAGTTGTTACAATTAATTTACCAAGACTTGGATATCTTGCTAAAAGTTTAAGTGAATTTAAAATTATGTTATGGGAGCAAATGGAAATTGCCAAAGAAAGTCTTGAACTAAAAAGAAAAGTTATTGAAGAGCAAACTGAAAAAGGATTGTATCCATACTCAAGAAATTACTTAAAAGGTGTTAAGGAAAAAACTGGAGAATATTGGTTTAATCATTTTAATACTATTGGGTTAATTGGAATGAATGAGGCTTGCCGTAATTTATATAATACTGACATAACAACTAAAAAAGGCCAAAAGTTTGCAATTGATACACTTGAATATATGAGAAACAAAATTCAAGAAATTCAAGAAGAAACAGGCCATGTGTATAATCTAGAAGCAACACCGGCTGAAGGAACAAGTTATAGATTAGCGGCTAAAGATAAAGAAAAATATCCTGATATTATAACAGCAGGAGATGATGTTCCATATTATACAAACTCTAGTCAGTTACCTGTTGGATATACAGATGATATATTTGAAACACTAGATTTACAAGATGAATTACAATCTCTTTATACTGGTGGGACAGTGCTTCATTTCTATCTTGGTGAACAAATTAATGATATAGAGATAACTAAAACTTTATTAAAGAAAATATTTACTAATTATAAATTACCATATATATCTTTTACTCCAACATTTTCAATATGTAAAGAGCATGGGTATATAAATGGAGAGCAATTTGAGTGCCCTGAATGTGGATGCCCAACAGAAGTATATAGTAGAGTAGTTGGATATTTGCGACCAGTGCAAAATTATAACAAGGGCAAAAAAGCTGAGTACAAAGACAGATTAAAATACAAAATTAAAGCTGAACAAATATGCAAATAAGTGGTTTAGTAAAAAACTCTTTTGTGGATTTTCCGGGGCATTTAGCAGCAGTTATATTTACACCTTTTTGCAATTATGACTGCTTCTACTGCCATAATAGAGAACTAATTGAAAATCCTCAACAATTTATTGATGAAAATGAAGTGCTAGATTTTTTGCAAAAAAGACGTGGAATGTTAGAAGGTGTCGTGATTTCTGGAGGAGAACCTACTTTACAAAAAGACTTAGAAAGATTTATAATAAAAGTAAAGAATATTGGTTTTTTAGTAAAACTAGATTCTAATGGTTCTAATCCTAATGTTATAGAAGGACTTTTAAAAAAAAATTTACTTGATTATGTAGCAATTGATTATAAAGCCCCATCAAAAAAGTATAAAGAAATATGTGGTAAAAATGCTGATTCAAAAGATGTATTAAACACCATAAATATTTTGAAGAAGTCAAATGTAGATTTTCAAGTAAGAACTACGCTTTGTCCAACTCTTACAAAAGAAGATATGAAATCTTTAAAACAAGAAATAGGCAACGTTAAAAACTATGTAATTAATAAATATAGGATACCAGAGAAGTACAAAAAGGAGGATGAAGATAGAATTAGAGAAAAGGCAATAGATAAAGAAATATTAGGATAGGACTTGATTTTTATTGATATTTATGTATAATACAAGCGAGGAGAATTGTATATGGCAAATGATAAAACTGATGAATTTTTGGCAAAAATAGAAAATATGAGTAGAGAAGATTTGATAGAATTATCAAATGCACTGCATAAAGTAAATGATAAACTGCGTAAAGAAAATGGTGAATTACGTGAGAAAGCTCTTACAGATTCATTAACTGGCTTGCCTAATCGTCGCGGATTAAGGGGAGATATAGATGGTTTAACTTCTGACAAAGAATCATTTTCTGTTGTATTAGGAGATATAGATAATTTTAAGGAAATCAATGATACTTATGGTCATGATATGGGTGATAGGGTTTTGATAGAGGTAGGACAAATCCTTCAGGCTTCTGTTAGAGGTAGTGATACCGCTGGTAGATTGGGTGGGGATGAGTTCCAAATGTTACTCAAAAACTGTGATGTTGACAATGCTCAAGTTAAAGTGGAAACCATAAGAGAAAAAATTGAGGATACAGTTCATATAAAATTTGGTTTACAAGAACCAGTTACAATGAGTTTTGGTATAGCTTTTTGTAATCAAGAAGATTGTGATTATCCAACGGCTAAAAAACGAGCTGATGTGGCATTGTATGAAAGCAAAGTTGAAAGAAATTCTGTGGGAATATATAAAAAGCATTAGCTTTTTTTATTTATAAAATTTGTATTTATGTTATACTAATATTGTAAGGAATTAACATATGAATATAAAAAAAATAATATTTATTACAATGATCTTTTTGTTTTCTATTTGTAACGTGTATGCTGAAAAAAAAATATTGGTTACTTTAAATAAGTGTGTAGATGGCGATACAGCATATTTTAATTATAAAGGAGAAGTACTTAAAACAAGATTTTTAGCAATAGATACACCGGAAATTAGTGGTGAAGTAGAGCCTTATGGCAAAGAAGCTAGTGATTATACTTGTAATGAGCTTAAAAATGCTATCCAAATATTGTTAGAGTATGATGACAATAGTAATAAACTTGATAAATATAATAGACACTTGGTATGGGTATTTGTTGATGATACTTTACTTCAATCTAAGATTATAAAAAATGGATATGCAGAAATTGCATATTTATATGGGGACTATAAGTATACCGAAGATTTATATAAAGATTTAGAATATGCTAAAGAAAACAAGCTAGGAATGTGGTCTGATAATATAGAATCAGATAGCCTGATTATTAAAATAATAACGATTATAGCGTTTGTTTTTGCATTATATAAGCTTATTAAAAAACAAATAAAAAAGAGTAAGAAATTTATGAGTTGATATCTTTCTTCTCTTTTTTTAATTTAATTTTTTCAATTATAGTTTTAATTTTATATTTGACATATTTAAGCATTTTTTTAATACTTTTTTTCTTTTTGCTTGCTTTTTTAGTTTTATATGTTTTTGCTTTATTAGTTTTTCTTTTTGATTTCTTTTTCTTTTTTCTTTTTTTCTTACAAGATAAAAAGTTACTTTTAAACTTTTCTTTACTAATAATTCTATTAATCAACGCCAATAATAATAAAGATACTCCTATTTCAATCATTGCAACAAACATACTACTACTTATGGCATTTGCCTTATAATTATAGTTGTTAATTAACCATTGCAAGCCCATTATCAATGCTTTCTGAATAAAAGCATAAATTATTATAAGTACAGAAACATATAAACATATAGTAGATAAATAATATAGAGGTGTGTTAATATTTTTGTTAATTAATATAAGACCAAGCATACATGAAATCATTATTGTTACAAAAATTATAATGAAAGAAGGATTATACAATATTTCTATATTTTCATTGTTAGTATTCATCATAATATCAGCATTATAAATAAAATTAGATAGAATAGTCGTTATTTGACTTTTAACATCTTTAGTAAGAGAAACATTATTTTTTATTTCACTAGTGCTAATGATTTTGGCAATTAAATTATCGTTAGATTCGTTAGTTGAAAAATAAGTTTTATTGTTATAGAGAAGTTTGGCATTACTGTATAATTCTTTTTTTATTTGGTTATATAATCTATTGTCATCAAATATGTCACGAAAAAATTTCATATTAATATCATTTTCTTTAGATATATAAGTTAGTACATCGTGAACATTACTATTTTTTTCTAAAGGAGTGTTAGTGATGTTAGAGGTTATAATACTTTCTATTGGTATTTCGTATATGTTTATTTCGTCTACCATCTGAGTTATGCTTCTCCTACTTGTTAAAGTGTTCAAAAAATAAGAACTGCTTAATAGTAATATTGCTATTAATAGTATTGTACACAAAAACATTATAGTAATATTTGGTAAGATTTTGTCATTAATGCTTTTGTTCATGTACCGACACCTCTACATTAATTATAAACTTTATAGTGAGTTTTGCCAATAAAAATAAAAATAATTAGCACTTAGTATTGACAAGCGCTAATTGCAGTAATATAATTAATAATGAAAGGAGAGGTGTATTATGAATTTAATACCAAAAAAATATTATTTAGATGATTTTTTTGATGATTTTTTCCCAGAAAAAACCGTTAATAGTTTGAAATGTGACATTTATGAGAAGGATAATAAATATCATATCGTAATGGATATTCCAGGTTTTTCAAAAGAGGATATTAACATTGATTGTGATGATAATTACTTAACAATATCAGCCTCTAAAGAGAATAACATTGATGAAGAAAAAGCAAACTATATTAGGAAGGAAAGAATATTTGGATCTTATCAAAGAAGATTTTACATTGGCGATGCTGATAGTGAGAAAATTGATGCAGAGTTTAAAGATGGAACACTAAATATTGTAATTCCTAAAAAAGAAGTCATCGATAATAAAAAGAAAATTGAAATTAAATAAAAATAGCAGCAAAGGCTGCTATTTGTTTGTTACAAAGAATTGTTTTATATATTTTTGTGCTGTTGCGGTATCTCCTGCGTATGGGACAAATTCTCCTTTTATCTCTTGATAGTTTTCATGCGCCTTGCCAGTTATCAAAACGCTATCTCCTGGTTGGGCAATACTTATTGCTTTCTTAATAGCTTGATCTCTATCAATTATGATCTCATACTGTCTAGGTTTAGATTCTCTTAATAAAACATCAGTAATCAGTTTATAAGGATCTTGTGATTTGGGATTTTCTGATGTCAATATAGCATAATCGGCATATTTTGAAACGGCATTTCCTAAATCAATGTGACGTCCTTCATATCTTTCACCTTTAGCACCTAAAACTGCAATTATTTTACCGGAAGTAAAAGGTTTTACATATTCATATAGTTTTTCCCATCCTTGACCAGTAACAACCAGATCAATCATCACTCTAAAGGGTTGACCAAGATCAATTATTTCTTGTCTACCGGGGACTGTTTTTAAATATCTTATGGCTTTAATAACTTCTTCGATATCATATCCTAATTGGGTAGTTGCAATAATTACAGCAAGCAAATTTGATACATTAAATTTTCCAGATAGAGGACAATATATTTTATGATGTCCAAGATATCCATCAATTTCAAAAAAAAGTTTTCCAAATTCGATGACAATATTTTGTGCTACCAAGTCGGCTTTTGTGTTTATGCCATATGTTATAATTTTTGCATTTGCTGCATCTTTAAAATATTCATTATATTCATCATCATTATTAATGATACATGCACCATTTTTTTTCGTATATTGAAATAATTTTGTTTTTGCTTCTAAATAGTTTTCAAAAGTACCATGATTGTCTAGGTGCTCTCTTTTTAAATTTGTATATATTGATATGTCAAAATTAACTGAATCTAGTCTGCCGGTTCCTAATCTGTCAGATGAAGCCTCCATTACTACTTTTTTGCAGCCAAGTTTATTAAACGTGTCAAAATATCTATATAAGTCTTTTGGAAATGGAGTAGTAAACGTTTGAAACTCACTGAACCCAGGACACATAACCATTTCGGTTCCAATCATTCCACCAATTTCAAAATAATTGATAATCTGGTAAATCATATTAGCAATGGTTGTCTTTCCATCTGTACCTGTGACAGCGACAAGTTTGAAATCATCCGTTGGTTTATTATAAAAATTATTAAGAGCCACATTCATATAATAAGACGTATTATCAACAACTATTTGAGGAATATCAATATCTAATTTTTTTTCACACAAAATTGCTACAGCACCATTTTTGATAGCTTGTTCCACATAATCATGACCATCTACTCTTAGGCCTTTAATACAACAAAACAAAATATTTTTTCCTTTTATTCTAGAATCTTCTTCAATTGATTCTATTTCAATATCTAAATTAGTATCCAATAATTCATTTAACTTTTTCACACTATCACCTATAGACATTATATCATCAATAAAATATGTAAAACAATATTTTATTTTAAAAACATGTTGAACTATTTTTACTTGTTTGCTAAAATTAATTTGGTGATAGAAATGGAATATAGAATAACTTCTAGGAGTGAAAGTGAAACAATTGAATTAGCACAAAATTTTGAATCAGAGAAATTTCCTAATATGGTTATTTGTTTAATTGGGGATTTGGGAAGTGGAAAGACAACCTTTACTAAAGGATTCGCTGGGGCACTTGGTATTCAAGATGTAATTACCTCTCCAACTTTTACAATTATTAAAGAATATGAAGATGGTGAAATGCCATTATACCACATGGATGTTTATAGATTAGAAGATGGTCCAAAAGATATAAATTTTGATGAATATTTTCACAAAAATGGAGTAACGATTATTGAATGGGCAGATATGATAAGAGATGAACTTCCAAGCGAACGACTGGAAGTAAAAATCGCTATTATTGATGATGATGTTAGAGTATTTATTATTAAACCTATTGGTAAAATGTATGAAGATGTTTGCGAGGCCGTTTTATGATGAGCCTTTTTTTGGATACTTCATCATCTTTTTTGACAATTGGTTTACTAAAAGATGAGAAGTTAATTGACAGTATTGATAGAAGATCTCATAATGATCTGTCAACATATACTGTCAATGATATAAATGAATTACTTCTAAAAAATGGGGTAAAACCTAAAGACATTGAAAAAATATATTGCATAAATGGGCCTGGTTCTTTTACGGGTATAAGAATTGGTGTTACGATTGCTAAAACTTTTGCATGGCTAAATAATATTAAAGTTTATCCAATATCTAGTCTATATGCTATGTCATGTACAGCGAGTAAGGATCTAATTGCAGTACCCATTATAGATGCTAGAAGAGGATATGTTTACGCTGGAATATATAAAAACAAGGAAGTTATTCTTAATGATTGCTATATTAAATTAGACGACCTAATAAAAAAAGCAAATGAAATAGACGGCATTAAAGTTTACATTTCTAATGATACTTTTGATAATTTAAGTGTTTTAGAATACATTCCTAGCATTAATAATGTTGTTGATAATTTTAAAAATGATTCAGTTGATGCTAATTTATTTGTGCCAAATTATTTAAAAAAGACAGAAGCAGAGGAAAACTTAGAGAAAAATGATAAAAGAGAAAGTTAACGATAGTAATAATCCATTCCTTAAAGTTTTTGAATATGAAAATAAAGGATATATTGAAATTAGTGATATATATGATCGTATTGAGATTGTAAATATATTTGTAAATGAACAATATCGTAATCAAAAAATAGCATCTAATCTAATGAATTATATTATTGATTATGCTAAGAATAATAATAAAACTAATATTACTTTAGAGGTTAATTCTATAAATAAAATTGCAATTCATTTATATGAAAAATTTGGTTTTAAAAAAGTTGCAGTAAGAGAGAAATATTATAATGGGATAGATGGAATATTAATGGAGAAGGTGATATAGTATGAAAGATGTATATATATTAGGGATCGAATCTAGTTGCGATGAGACCAGTGCAGCAATAGTTAAAAATGGTAAGGAAGTTCTATCTTCTGTAATACTTAGTCAAATAGATATTCATACGCTATATGGTGGGGTAGTTCCTGAAATTGCAAGTCGTAATCATGTTTTTAATATTACTGATGTTTTAGATAAGTGTTTAAAGGATGCCAATATGAAAATACAAGATATTGATGCAATAGCAGTTACATATGGTCCTGGATTAAATGGTAGTTTGCTTGTCGGAGTTGAAGCTGCCAAAACTATGAGTATGGTAACGGCAAAACCTCTTATTCCAGTGCATCATATTGCAGGTCATATTTATGCAAACAATATTGAGAAAGATTTAGAATTTCCACTTATAGCACTTGTTATTAGTGGAGGACATACAGATTTAATTATTATGAGAGAGCACTATAATTTTGAACGAATCGGTGGAACGCTTGATGATGCGGTTGGAGAGTGCTACGATAAAGTTGCACGTGTTATGGGAGTTGGATATCCAGGAGGACCAATAATTGACAAAATGGCGAAAGTCGGCACTTCACTTTACAAATTGCCTGTTCCACTTGATGATGATAGTTTTAATTTCAGTTTTAGTGGCTTGAAGAGTGCTGTTATTAATTTAGTAAATAAAGAGCATAAAATGGGTAATGAAATTAATAATAATAATTTAGCATCATCTTTCCAAGAGGTAGTTATTAAATCTCTTACAAGTAAAACATTGAGAGCAATGAAACAATATGATGTCAACAATTTAATATTAGCTGGTGGTGTTGCTGCAAATAGTGGTTTAAGAGATGAATTTAGCAAACTTGGGGAAAAGAACAATTTTAATTTTTCTTATCCAAGCATTGTTAATTGTACTGATAATGCGGTAATGGTTGCTGTAGCGGGATATTTTCTATATCAAAAAGGCATTTTTACAGATTTAAAACTAAATACAAAGACTAGTGAATATTTACACTAGTTTTTATTATTAAAAATATTTGATTATATTTGTCAGTAATGGTAAAATAAATATATTAAAAGAGGTGGGATATTGGAAGTTAATAATACTATAATTTTTGATTCTAAAGAGTTAAGCAAACAAGCTGTTAAAGATATTTTATTTGAAGTATATGATGCATTAGAAGAAAGAGGATATGATCCAATAGTTCAGATAGTTGGATACTTAGTAAGTGGTGATGTAGGATATATTTCTAATCATTTAGAAGCTAGAAAAAAGATCCAAAAATTAGATCGCGAACAAATACTAGAAGTATTGTTGGATAATTATTTAAACATTGACAAATGAGATATTTAGGACTTGATTTAGGTGCTAGAAGTTTAGGAATTGCAATTTCAGACAAAACTAGAATGATTGCATCTTTTTATAAAAATATATCTTATAATGGTAATTATGAATGTTTAATAGATATAATTTGTGAAATAGTAAAAAAAGAAGATATTGCAAAAATAGTTTTAGGTTGGCCTAAAAATATGAATAATACAGTTGGTGAACGAGGACAAAAAACTTTAGAATTTAAAAATATGCTAGAACAAATACTGGCATGCGAGGTAGTATTAGAAGACGAAAGATTGACAACTAAATTAGCAGAGTCTGTTTTAATAGATGCAGATTTGTCGCGAAAGAAAAGAAAAAAAGTGGTTGATGGTGTATCGGCAATAATAATACTCCAATCATATTTAGATAGAAGAAAGGAAGCATAAATATGGAAGATAAAAAAGATTTTTTTAAGATAATTAATGATAAGGGAGAAGAAGTAGAATGCCAAGTACTTTTTACTTTTGATTCTAAAGAAACTAATAAGAGTTATATCGCATATACAGATAATACTAAGGATGATAGCGGGAATGTTCAAGTATATGCATCAACATATGATCCAACGGGTAAAGATACTAAGTTATATCCAGTAGAAACAGAAAAGGAATGGAAAATAGTTGAAACAATATTGAATACTATTCAAGAGGAACAAGCAAAAAAGAATAAAGAAGACGAAAATTAACATGAAGGAGTAGTATATGAAAAGATTTAGGAATATAGCACTAACTATATTAATTTTAGTAGCAGTTATAATAGTTACGTTCGGTATTACATATAATGTTAAACTGGCACCAATAAGTAATAGTGACGAAGTAGTTAAAGTAGCAATTCCAGTGGGAACTGTGCTTAATGATATAGGAGATATTTTAGAAGAAAAAGAGTTAATTAAATCAGCATTTTTCTTTAATTTGTATTTAAAATTAAATAATATTACAGAAATAGAGGCTGCGTCATATAAACTTACGCCAGATATGGGTGTTAAAAAAATGGTAGCAACTCTACTAGAAGGTGGAGTGGGAAGAGAAGAAGTCAATATAACTTTTAGAGAAGGATTAAATATGCGTGCTGTGGCAAGAATAATTGAAAACAACACTTTTAATTCTTATGATGAAGTTATGAATAAAATTGCTGATAAAGATTATTTGAAAAAATTAATAGATAAATATTGGTTTTTGGAAGATGAAATTTTAGATGAAGATATCTATTATCCACTTGAAGGATATTTGTTCCCCGAGACGTATAGAATATATGAAGATTCATCAGTTGCAACTATATTTGAGAAAATGCTTGACCATACAAGCATTATTTTAGAAAAATATAAAAGTAAAATAGAAACAAGTGATTATTCAATTCATGAAATATTGACACTCGCATCAATTGTTGAGTTAGAGGGGGCATCTTCTAATGACAGAGCCAAAGTAGCAGGAGTATTTTACAATAGATTGAAATCAGGATGGACTTTAGGAAGCGATGTAACCGGATATTATGGTGCTAAAATGGACGATTGGACTAAAGGGTTAGGTAGCCATATAAACGATTGCAATGCTTATAATACTAGAGGAACATGTGTATCTAAATTACCAGTAGGTCCAATTTGTAATTCTGGGGAAGCATCTATTAGAGCAACACTATACCCAACATCACATTCTTACTATTATTTTGTAGCAGACTGTAAAGGAAATACATATTTAAATAAAACAGAGTCAGGGCATAATAATACTATTGCCACACTTAAAAGTGAAGGCAATTGGTGTGATATGTAGGAGGGCATCATATGGAAAATATATATAATAAGATTAGAGAAATGAAAAAGAAAGCATTAGATGATAATATTCCAATTATGGTAGATGATGGAATTGATTTTATGATTAATTTTATTGATACTCACGATATCAGGAGTATTTTGGAAATAGGCACAGGAACAGGATATTCATCAATTATGATGGCTCTTTCACAGCCTAATCTAAAAATAACCACTATTGAAAAAAATAAAGAAAGATACTTTGAGGCACTAAAAAATGTTAAAAAATTTAAACAAGAAGAGCGAATAACTTTAATTTATAAAGATGCTTTGACAGTAAGATTAGCAGATAAATTTGATTTAATATTCATTGATGCCGCTAAAGGCAAAAATAAAGAATTTTTCACACACTTTGAGAAGAATTTAAATACAAGCGGATATGTTATTACTGACAATATGGCATTCCACGGATATGTTGCCCAAGAAGAAAAGAAAATTGAAAGTAAAAACATTAGATCGTTAGTAAGAAAAATAAAAGAATATATATATTTTTTGGAAAATAATATTCGATATAAGACTAAAATATATGATGTTGGTGATGGTATAGCAGTTTCTGAAAAGAGGTTGTAATATGAAAATAATTGTTAAAAACCCAGATATAAATATATTGAATAGTTATATTAAAAAGGGCGCAGATGCGTTTCTTTTTGGCATAAAAGGATTTTCAATTAACAATAGATGTGCCTTAACGACAGCTTCACTACAAATAATTAAAAATATGATTGGTGATGATAAGCCAATGTTTATAGAATTAGATAAGATTTTTTCTAATAAGGAACTTGCCTCTTTAGAAAAGTTATTGATAAAACTTGATACAATGAAATTTGACGGTATTTTTTTTCATGATGTTGCAGTACTAAATATTGCAACGCGACTTGATTTGAAAACTGATTTAATATGGGATCAAAGTTTTATGGCAACAAATTATGAAACCATTAATTATTATATTTCTAAAGGAATAAAAGGCACAGTTTTAGCTAATGTTATAACAACCAAGGACATGGTTGCAATAGCACATAAACTTAAAAATATATCATTTTTTGTTAATATATTTGGATACCAAATGGCTTCTTTTTCTAAAAGGGAACTACTTACTAATTATTTTAAATATCATAAAAAGAGTAAAACTAATAAAATGTATTTAATAACAGATGAAAAATCTGAAGAAAGTTATCCAATAATAGAAAATATTGAAGGGACGATGATTTATTCTAGTAATATATTAAATGGAATAATGGAAATTAATAAACTGAAACAGGCAAATATTGGGTATGTTATTATGGATGAATATTTAATTAGTCATATCAAATTTATGGATATTTTAGACCTTTATGCTAAAGGAATTCATGGTGATTTAGATGACGCGTGGCTTAGAACATATAACATGGAGATAAAGAAAAACTATAAAAATATGGATGATGGGTTCTTTAATAAAGAGACTATCTATAAGGTGA
>DAOPMC010000009.1:0-36728 GCA_035392025.1 Bacilli bacterium | reverse complement strand
GTTGGGACATTTTCCCGGAATAACACCTAAGACATTATCATAGATTAATCATAGGAGCAAAAAGTAGGACAAGAAAATAATTGACTTTTCTTTCCTAATATGCTATAATTAGCCTGTTCTTTATAAAGGGGGAGAAAAAAATGAAAAAAGCTAAAAAAGTTACATTAGTTTGTGATTTTCCAGTGTATGGTGATGAAACATGCGAAGTATTAATAGCTGAAATATCTAAAAAAGGTAAAGTTACAAAAGATGGACAAATTGCTACTAAGACTAAAACTGTTCGTACAATTGTACCAATAGATTATCAAGGTATAAATATGTTTAAACGTGAAAAAGATGGCAGTTTTGACCAAGAAGTAAAAAGAGTTCATAAAACGTTTTTAAAGAATAATATTAGTCTTACTGAGGAAAGCATTAACCAAATATCGTCAGTTGAATATGAATCTTTGGAATCTAGATCTAGAGAAGTAGTTGATATGGGAATGCATAACTATTTTATAATGAAAGAGCGTGTTGCTAGAGTTAAAGCAGCAGGGAGCGCATTATTAGGAACTATACCAGTTGCATATGCTAGTTGTTTAGTTTATAACCAAATAGTTAATCATAAAGATGCGGGTATTACGAATCTTGCAATTGCAGGAGGAGTAGCGTTAATTGCATATGGCTATGCAATTATTAAAAACACCCAAGCAAATATTTGTAGCCGAGAGGATACGAATTTGGCGCTTAGAAGAATAAAGTAATAAAAAAAAGTTGAAAATAAGCAATATCGTTGATATAATGATATTGCTTACTTTTATGGCGAGATAGCTCAGTTGGCTAGAGCGTCCGGTTCATACCCGGAAGGTCGTGGGTTCGACCCCCTCTCTCGCTACCAATTAAATTTAACTCTAGTAAGAGTTTTCTTTTTATGGCCTGTTGGTGAAGTGGTTTAACACGCCGCCCTCTCAAGGCGGTATTCGTGGGTTCAAGTCCCATACAGGCTACCAAATATGAGGAACTTGCTACCCCCTATGATTAGTAATAATTATAAGGGGAAAGCATTACAAATATATTAAACAGTTAGAAATAGATTGTTACCTAAAGAAAGGAGCAATCTATTTTTATGTTGGAATTTAAAATCATAAGACAATTAAAGGCAGATAAGGAGTTTTTAGACTTTATAGGCAAAAACAAGCCTATTATCAAAATAACAGATGGCGCAATATTAGAAATAAAGAAAACTAATATTAAAACTATTAAGCCAATTATCTATGAAATATCAGATCTTAATCTAGTCATTTATCATTATGCTTGTGATAATCTAAACAATAAAAGATACTACATACCCAACTATAAAAAGTCTTATACTTTAAATCAAATAAAAGAGATCATTAGAAATATGCTTACTACTAACCTTGACAAATGAAGAAAAAAGTCTATAATAAATAGACAATTAACGAGAATATGTTCTTTGAAAAGGTGAAGTAGTATGTATAAACTATATACTGTCTTTGCCTTTTTCTTTTAAAAAATATGAAACAGAAAGAGAGAGGATTGAATGAATTTAAAAGCAGGAATATATGTTAGGGTATCAACTGAAGAACAAAGAGATTATGGTTATTCAATTGACGGACAAATAAGAGAGTTGAAAGATTATTGTAAAAGGAAAAATTATGTAATTGTAGATATTTATAATGATGCGGGGCATAGTGCCAAAGATTTAAAAAGACCAAACATGGAACGAATGTTAGATGATATTGAAAAAAGTGTTATTGATGTAGTAGTAGCGATTAAAGTAGATAGATTAACTCGTGAAGGTTATGATGGACATTGGTTTTTAAAGTATTGTAAAGAAAATGATTGTGCAATTGATTTGTTATATGAAAACTATGATATAAATACTCCAAATGGTGAAATGTTGTATGGAATGAATGTGTTATTCGCTCAAAGAGAAAGGCGAGAAATTGCAGGAAGAACAAAACGAGGTATGGAAGAAGCTGTAAGACAGGGTAAATACCCAAGTAGAGCTCCTTATGGTTATCAAAAGGATGAAGATAGTACATTAATACCAGATCCAATTACTTCGCTTGTTGTAAAAGATATTTATAGTATGTACTTAAATGGTATGTCTAGTGCTGGTATTATGGACAAGTTAAAATATGATAATAGATATACTGATTACTTTAGTATAAGACCACATACGATAATAGGAATTATCAAAAACCCAGTTTATAAGGGTGATTTAATCTGGGGACATACTAAAAGAAAAAAAGAAGAGATTTTAAATTTTGAGAATCACCATATACCACTTGTTTCGAAAGAAGTGTGGGAAAAGGCGCAAGATCAAATTATAAGAAATACAAATGGTGGTTATGGTGAAAAGGTTCACATATTTAGAGGGATAATTAAATGTCCTAAGTGTCATCAACCGATGAGTAATTACTTTTCAAGGAAACATAAAGGAAAACGGATAAAACTAACCTATTACTTAACTTGTCACAATAGAAATTGTGAAGATTATAAGAAACTATATAATACAGGTAAAATTGAAAGAGAACTATTGCCTTTATTGCAAGACTTGTGTGTGTTTTCCATACTTAACGATAATATAATCAATATACCTAATTTAAAAGGTAAGAATGAACTATTATCATTAGAAAAAGCATTAGATGAATTGGTTAAGAAAGAGAATAATATCATATCTTTATTCGCTGATAGTCGCTTGAATAAGGAATTATTAGATACCAAAATAAGTCAAATTATCAAAGAACGAGAGAATATTAATAATAAGATGGTCAAATTAAGTGATGAAAAAATGTTTAGATACGATGACGATATTGAAGAATTATTTGAAAAACGAGAACAACAACCTAACTATGAAATATCTAACATCTGGAACATCTTAACTAGACATGCTAAACGAGATATTATTCAAAAATATGTTAAAGAGATTGAAGTTAAGATAGATGACAATTATGAAATAACAATCGAAAAAGTAATCTTCTATAATGACTTCTTACAAAACGATTTATTCAGTTTTAGTGAATATCTAATTGAAAAAGCTAATGAAAGAAATAATACATTTGAAATCAAAGGTACTTATAGAGAATCAGAATTTGAAGAAGTAATAAAGATAATAAAGCCAAAGGCAGTATTTGACTTTGAAGAAATAGTTAAGGCAAGAACGTATGAATGTGAAAATCAATTAACTGAATTGGAACAACTAAAAGGGAACAAAACATTACTCATATATGCTATAAAAACTGATAAGGAAATAAGTAATTTCAAGATAGTAGTACCGAGTTAAATAATAATTTTTCAAGAGCAACTTTGTTGCTCATCTGGACTCTTGAAAAATTGTTATTGACTATACAATTGATCAGGGTTAAGGAACATTTCATTCCTTAACCTTACCAACAAGCATTAAAACATATGAAAATAATTAAGAATTGGAAAGTCGGCACTTTTAAACTAATGACTACTGGTTATAAATAATAATTACCAATTAATATAGGGAAATAAAAGTAAAAGTCGGTAGATTTCGCAAGTGCGAAATCTTGTGACACTGAAAAATTATCAATGTTTATTGATAATAATCGATTTGTAGGTGTCACTCTCTTATGCTCATTATTAAATATTTATATGTCATAGTGCCGATTTAGTATAAAGAAAGGAGGAAATAAATACGAGAGTAAGTAATAATGCAAGAACTACTTTAAGACTTCAGAAAGATTTAAAAGATGGAATTAAATTACTAGCGAAACATAACCATATCAGTATGAATGAACAAATACTCGAGATGTTAAAATATGCCTATGTTAATTTTTTAAATAGTATGAAAGACAATTTAAATATCAGAATGAAGGAGGTTGATAATGTTGATCAAGAAAGTAACATTTAGAATTGAAGAGTCATTGTATAATCAGTTAAAGGACAAGTTGTCTAGTCAAAAAGAAAAAATATCAATTAACAATTATATTTCTAATTTAGTAAAAAATGATGCGCTTGGTTTAAGTGAGGATACTAATAATCTGCTTGAAAAGACAATTAAAGAACTTAATAAGTTAAGTAATTTTAGTAATGTTCAATATAAGATATTGAAACAATTATTTGCTAACATGGGATTTGCTGATAACATGAATCCATATAATGATGTTTGTTTACAAGAACTTATTAGGAATAAGAATAATGACTTCCATGACTAGTCCTAAAGTTGTTTTGAAAACACAATTCCATTTAGCTTTGAATAATAAAAAAATATCAGATAAGATGATAAACAACATTAATGGTATGTTTGATTATTACTCTAATCCAATAAAGCAAGCTGAAAATATGTTTGACTATTATGATGGAACACTTAAGAATAAAAAATTTAATTTAGTGCTAGAAGATGGTAGTTATGCTACTAAAAAAGAAATTGATAAAAGAAAAACTGATTATCAAAAATATCTTAAGAAATCTAATTTATGGAAGGGTATAGTAAGTTTTAACAATGATTATATTGATTCTAATATCTCATTAGAAGATTTAGAAAAGAAAATGATAAGTGAAGTACTACCTAGATTTTTTAAAGAATGTGGATTTAAAAATACAAGTAATATGTCATATCAAGTAGCATTACATACCGATACTGATAACTATCACTTTCACTTCTCTTTTATTGAGAAGAAACCTAATTATGTTACTAAACAAAATAAATTTTCATATAGAACAAAAGGACAACTATCTCAAAGGGAAATGAATTATTTGAAAGATCAAGTTATATTATCAGTTGAAAGAGGGAATTATTATACTAATCTATTAACTAAAACTAATAAAGATATTGATTACTTAAAATCATATTTCAATCCTAAAGATAAGAATTTCACATTAAAGAATAAGAAAGATATCTTCTTAGAAGAAAAGATATTTAGACTTGGTGATTTAGTTAGTAAATATCAAGGTGCTGACAATTATAACAAAGTTAAATATAATTCAATTAGAAACAATGAAATTAAAAAATTAACTAACGAGATAAAAGAATACTTGTTTAATGACAAAAAATCTGATTTAAGAGTATATAAAGGTATTATTGATAAAGACTTAAAGAATTTGAATAAATATTATATAGAGCTAAACAAATCCAACAAAATTGAAAATTATCATAATAAGGGCTTGTTGGACAGTAAAGAAAGATATTTAGACAATTATATTTTAAATGCAATTATCAATCATGCTAAGGATAGAAAGTTAGATTCTTCAAACCAAAAAGATAAGATTGATGTAAATGATCTTATAAAATCATCTGCTTGTCTTGCGTGGCGAAAGCACAGTTTTTCTAATAAGAAAGTAATGAGAAAAGTGATATTGAATAGTTACTTTACCGGTAGTACTAATAAAGCAAAATTTTCTGCTAAGTATGAAATTGAAAATTCGCTTAAAAAGATAAGTCGTGAAATGGATAAAGCAAGTGAACAGTTTCATCAATTATTTGAACAAGAAAAGGAAAAAAGAAAAGATGACGATTATAGTCTTTAATAATAAATAAAGCGAAAGTTATGTTTGATGACATAACCTTTTTTGTTACAATACAATTATTGACATATGTCAATAATTGCTATATACTAAATTTGTATAGATAGAAAAATATTATTTTTAATTTGGAGGTATTTATGTTGAATGATAAGTCTAATTTTATTAGTAAAATAATAGCTGTTGGAAGTGGCAAAGGTGGGGTTGGAAAATCAGTTATTTCATCTTTATTAGCTATTAAATTAAGAAATGAAGGATTTAAGGTTGGTATTTTAGATGCTGATATTACTGGGCCCTCAATTCAAAATATGTTTGGTTTAAAAAATAAAGGCAAAGTAGTTGAAGAAGGACTTTTACCTTTAGTATCTAAACTAGGTATAGAAATTGTGTCGGTTAATATGTTTTTAGAAAATGAGGAGGATCCTACGATTTGGAGAGGACCACTTTTATCTAATGTATTAATGCAATTATATAATGATACATCATGGGGTGAACTTGATTATTTGATAGTTGATATGCCTCCCGGAACAAGTGATATTGCAATTACCTTATATCAATCTTTACCTATTGATGGTGTAGTTATTGTTACTACACCGCAGGATTTAGTTAATATGATTGTAAAGAAATTTTATAATATGTCTAAAAAAATGAATATAAAAATATTAGGATTAATTGAAAATATGAGTTATTTAGTTTGTGACAAATGTAATAATAAAATAAACTTATTTGGCGAAAGCAAAATAGATGATATTGCTGAAAAATTAGAAACCATAGTTATAGATAAGGTTCCAATTGATGTTAAATTAACAGAAATTATTAATAATGGAGATATTGAAGATTATGCAATAAAGGATATTTTCAATGATTTTGAAAAAATAAAGGAGGAAAATGTATGAAAATAGCTATTTCATCACAAGGAAAAGAAGAGAACAGTTTAATGGATTCAAGATTTGGGAGGTGTGAATATTTTTGCATTTATGATATAGAAGATGATGGCTTTAAAGTAATTGAGAATACCGCCATAAATTCAAATGCTGGAGCTGGAATTGAAGCGGCTAATTTAGTTTTAAAAGAAAACATAGATGCTATTGTAACAGGAAATATTGGTCCACATGCGAATGAAGTATTAAAAAGATCAAATATAAAAATATTTACTTCTGATGTAAAAAAGATTTCGGATATTATTAATGAATATAAAGGAAATAAGTTAAAAGAATTTAATAATTAATATATTTTTTGGTTATAAGAAAGGTGGTGCTATAAATTAATATTGTAGTGCTTAGTGGTAAAGGCGGAACGGGAAAAACTTTAGTATCTACTAATTTAGCATTATGTATGGAAGCTAATTATGTAGATGCTGATGTTGAAGAACCCAATGGTTTTATCTTTCTTAAACCTAAAATTGAAAACATTGACAATGTAGAAGTTGATATACCGAGCATTGATACTAATAGGTGTCAGAAGTGCTATAAGTGTGTAAGTTTTTGTGACTTTAATGCTCTTGCCATAGCAAAAGATGATATATTAGTTTTTGATAAACTCTGCCATAGTTGTGGTGGCTGTAAAATAGTATGTGATTATGGAGCTATTAGTTATAAAAAGAAAAAAATTGGAATTATTGAAAAAGGAACTTGTCGTAATATAAAATGTCTTAGAGGAGTTCTAAATATTGGTGAAGCAATATCTTCTTCATTAGTAAAAAAACTATTAAGTAATTTAAGTTCAGAAATTAATATTATTGATTCAGCCCCCGGCACATCTTGTAATGTTGTAAATACACTAAGTTATGCCGGTTGTGCTATATTAGTCACAGAACCTACAGAATTTGGATTACACGATTTAAAAAGAGCTATCACATTGGTTGAAAATTTAAAAATACCTTTTGGAGTTGTTATCAACAGAGTTATTAAACACGACAATATTATAAAAAAATATTGTGAAAATAAAAATATAAAAATATTAGGCGAAATAAATTATGATAAAAAAATAGCTGAATTATATTCTAATGGCAATTTATTAATTGATAATGATAGTTATAAAAAAGTATTTATTGATTTAAGCAAAAATATAAAGGAGCATTTATTATGCAGGTAACAGTATTAAGCGGAAAAGGTGGAACCGGAAAAACGACAATAGCTGTTGGAATAGCTGAAACAATTAAGAATAGTATAAAAATTGATTGTGATGTTGATGCAGCCAATATGTATTTATACTATAAAGGAAAACAGACAGAAAAAGAATCGTTTTATTCTGGTAAAACAGCAAGAATTAATTCAGATAAATGTATAAGGTGTGGTAAATGCTTTAGAAATTGTAAATTTGATGCTATTAAAGATTATAAAGTTGATAGTTTAAAATGTGAAGGCTGTGGAATTTGTAAATTGGTATGCCCAGTTGGTGCAATTGAAATGTTTGATAATCATGTTGCTGATATTATAGAAGAAAAAATAAAAAATGGTAATTTGATAAGAGCGGATATGGAAATTGGTGCTGATGGGTCGGGAAGGCTTATAACAAAATTAAGAAGTAAAGTAAAAAATAATAATGAAATCATTATTGTTGATGGTTCCCCTGGAATAGGTTGTCCAGTAATATCATCTGTCACTGATACTGATTTTTGTCTTATTGTAACTGAACCGACATTATCTGGGTTAAATGATTTAGAAAGGTTATTAGAGCTAATCAATAGTTTTAAAATAAAGTCATTGGTTTGTATAAACAAATATGATATAAATTGCAATATGACTGAAAAAGTTAAAGATTATTGTAAAGAGAGAAATATTGAAATTATAGGTCTGATTCCGTATGATGATATGGTAATTAAATCAATTAATGATTTAAAGCCAATTATTTCGTATCAAACAAGCAGGGCGGGTAGAGAAATAAAGAAAATAGCTGAAAAAATATTTAAAATTTATAAGGAGGAATATTTATGAAAATAGCAATAGCAACTGATAATAATCAATGTAGTGATCATTTTGGTCATTGTGAAGGATTTAAACTTTATGATGTAGTAAATGGAAAAATCGAGCATGAGGATTTTATAAAAAATTCAGGACATAAACCAGGTTTTTTACCAAATTATTTAAGTGGCAGAGGGGTAAACATTATAATCTCTTCAGGTATGGGAAGTTCTGCTCAGAAATTATTTAAAGAGAAAAGTATCGAGGTAATAGTTGGCTGTGAAGGTAGTTTAGACAAAATTATTAAAAGTTATATAGATGGAAGTTTAGTATCAGATAAGAGTGTATGTAATAAACATGAATTTGATGGAAATTGTAATGATTAGTATTAAATTTTATAAAAGAAAGGAGTGATATTATGCCAAGATTAGATGGAACAGGTCCTAATGGTGAAGGATCAAAAACTGGAAGAGGTTTAGGAAATTGTAATCCTAATCAAGAAAATGTTAAAACTAACAACGAAGAACAAAAAAATGATAATCAATCAACTAATCAAGTTATATCTAAAAAACCACTGCTCGGTCGTGGACTAGGATTAGGACGTAGAAATGGTAGAGGATTTCGTAATAGGGCTAGATAAGGAGTAATATATATGGCAAGACCAGTAAAATCAAGAACTATTTGTTCAGAACCTAAAATAAATATATTTGGACCAAGAAACCTTAGCGAAGAAATCTATGTTGATATGAGTTTAGAAGAATTTGAAGCAATTAGATTAATTGACTATAACAATTTGACTCAAGAGGAATGTGCTAGTTTTATGGGGGTTGCTAGAACAACCGTACAAAAGATATATGATGATGCAAGAGGGAAAATAGCCGATGCTCTAGTAAATGGTAGAACATTAAAAATAGAGGGTGGAAATTATCACTTATGTAATAATATGCCACATGGAAAATACTGCAATAGAAAGAACTGTAAGAGATTTAGTGAATAATATTTGGAGGAAAAATAAGATATATGAAAAATAAGAATTTAATTGTAATTATTGTTATTTTATTAACATTTGTTGCCGGTGGTGTAACTTCGTATTTGGTATTTAATAATAATGAGGTCATTAAAAAGCAGGAGTTACCAAAACCTGAAATTACAGATGGGGTTCGTGGAACGAGTTTTGG
Organism: Bacilli bacterium; assembly: GCA_035392025.1. GTDB lineage: Bacteria > Bacillota_I > Bacilli_A > RF39 > UBA660 > DAOPMC01. The sequence continues at coordinate 27,154 of DAOPMC010000009.1, read as the reverse complement.
AATTGATAAAAATATAAATGAAGAAACTATTGATAATTATTTAAATCGTGATGATAGTGTTTATCGTGATATGAGAATGTTAATTGATGAAGGCGATTATGAAAGTATTGGTGGAGATTCATATTTATCTGGAATTATTAAAGGATTTGAAGCAGTCCCTTTTCCATTAATAGTGAATGTGACTGGATTACCAGAAGAAGTTGGCAATACTTATCAAGGAACAACTTTATTTACTTTAACTGAGGATGGGGAATATATTGCTAATTATGAAGAATCTATGGAATATTTAGAATACTATTTTCCTAAAGATAAATATATATTTCTAATGTGTGGCGGTGGTGGATATTCTGGTATGATGAAATCTATGCTAATTGCTCTTGGCTGGGATAAAGATAGAATATATAATACTGGTGGGCATTGGTATTATAAAGGTAATAATAATATTGCCATTAAAAATACTTCTTCTGGTGAAGTTAGTTATGACTTTTGGAAAGTAACTTATCATGATATTGATTTTAATATCTTACATAAGGTAAATTGATGAAAAAGGCATTATTAATTTTAATTCCCTTTATATTATTGTTAGTAATAATTATTTTTCTATTAATAACAAAATCTCAACAAGCTCAACAATTTTATTTAAATGATGAATATTATGGTAATAGTTCTTTAATAGAAATCGATAGTGAAAAACTAAAAACTTTAGAGAAAGATAAAAAAACATTTGTTGTTTTTGTTTATCAGCCACTTTGTTCTACTTCTTATGATCTTAATAATTATGTGACAGAATTTTTAGATACTTATAAAATGGGTTTTTACAAAATCTTATTTTCAAGTATTAAAGATACTAGTATAGCTGATTATGTCAAATATTGCCCATCAGTAGTTATTTATCGTAATGGAAAAATTATTGCTTATTTAGATGCTGATTCGGATAAGGATGCTGTTTATTACGAATCTGTTGAAAATCTTAAAAAATGGTTAACAAAATATGTTCTATTGAGAGATAATTTAGAATGAGAAACAAAATAATTATTTTATTAATAGCAATTTTAATAGTAGTATTAATAATTGTAATGATTGACTATTCTTCTAATAATAAAAGTGAAATAAATCGTAATTTTAAAATAGAAGATATTGTTTTTGAAGAAAATAAAGTTAATATTTATCTATTTTGGGGAGATGGCTGTCCTCATTGCAAAGAGGAACTGGAATTTTTAGAAAGCATATATGATGAATATAAAAAATATTGTAATATTTATGCCTTTGAAGTTTGGTATAATCAAGATAATGCAGATTTTATGATAGAGTTAGCTGATGAATTAGGTGAAGAAGTAAGTGGAGTTCCTTATACCATAATTGGTGGTAAGACTTTTAGTGGGTTTGGAATTTCAATGAAAAAGGATTTGAAAAGCACAATTATGAATCAACATAACAAAAATTTTGATGTTTATAAAAGATTAAAAAAGAAAGAAGAAATTTCGTAAATGAATTTCTTTTTTTGATGTTATAAGTCGTTAAGTCAATAATCGGAGTAGTAAATTTAAATTAATTATAATTAGGACATGGTATAATAGATATGTAAGGGGTAGTAGTTATGATAAAAAGTATAAAGTACTCTATAAAACAATTTATTAGGAAAACAAGGGATTTTATAAAGAACATATTTTCTTTCAGTTATGTTTGGGTGGCATTGATGTTGTTGATATTGTGTTTTATATCGTTATTATTGTCCAAATATTATAATGATATGGATAATAATTTTAATTCTTCTATATTTAGTAACATATTTACTGGTATAGTCACAGGAATAGTATTACTGCTTGTTACTAATCTTAAAAATGTGCAATTAATAAGATTGCGTTTTTTAAATGAACAGTTAAATGTCATTAATAAAAATATATTAGATTATAGTGGTCATATTAGAAAATTAGAATTAAAGAAAGTTTTGTCAGAAAAAGATTATGATGATATTTATGATGCTGTTTGCATGGCAAATAATACAAATATAGATATTATTTACAATATGAACAAGATATCATTAGGAATAAATTTGAATAAAAAAGATTAATGTATTTTCAAAATGATTTTATTGTTGTATAATAATAATAACTTATCAAGAGATAGGGGGTAACAACTTCTATCTAACTGGTACCAAAAAGTTATAAATGAGTTTTACTCATTTTTTTTATTCTGGACACAATCTCTTCACATTTTAAAACTATTATTTAGATGTAGAAAGGAAGAAAATTATGTATATTTTTAAAAATGCATTTGTTTCAATATGGAGAAACAAATCAAGAAACATCTTAATCGCTATAATCATCACAGTTATAGCAGCAGCTTGTACAACTGGACTTGCAATTAGAAATTCAGCTCAAACTATTGTCAAAGCTTATGAAGATAAGAACAACTATGAGGCAACTATTACTTTAGATAGGCAAAGTATTGTATCTAATTTTGAAAGTGGAGATGATAGTTGGGAAGACAATATTGAAAAGTTCAATGAAATAGAAAACCTTACTGTAGATGAGATAAATACTTATGGAGATAGTAATTACTTATCATCATATTATTATACTTACACTATTGGAATGGATTCTTCAAATATTGATGAGGCAACTGATAAAATTGAAAAAACAACTACTGAGACAACTACTACCAAGAAACAATATAGTGGAAGTAGGCCAAACATGCCACCAGGATTTGGTGGAGAATCTAGTACAACAACGACAACTAAAACAAAAAAAGAACAGATTACCAACTCTAATATAGTAGATGGCGAGTTTAGTATCGTAGGTTATAGTTCTTATGCTAGTATGAGCAACTTTATAAATGGAGACTATACTATTACATCAGGATATGTAGATGATGACTTTACATCTAATTCTTGCGTTATAAATAGTGAATTAGCAACGCTAAATGAATTAGAATTAGGTGATACTATAGCACTTGTTAATCCAGATGATAGCAGTAAAACATACAAACTCGTAATTACAGGGATTTATGAAGATAATTCTACTGAAAGTAGTGGAATGAGTATGTATTCATCTAGCGTTAATACAATTATTACTAATAATAATTTTATAGAGACAATACTTACAGATGATGAAGATATCAATCTAGATATAACACCAAAATATGTTTTAAAAGATAAAGATAACTTCGAAGCATTTAGTGCTGAGGTTACCGAAAAAGGATTAAGTGAAAACTATACTGTAACAAGTAATATAGATGATATTGATAGTGAGACAGAATCAGTAAGAAATGTTTCAACATTTGCCCTTACTTTCTTACTTATAACACTGGCAATAGGTGGGGTAGTATTATTTGTAATCAATATGATTAACATTAGAGAAAGAAAATATGAGATAGGTGTTCTAAGAACAATAGGCATGAAAAAATCTCTTGTTGTATCACAATTTGTATTTGAACTTTTAATAGTGGCAATAATTGGGCTTATTATTGGTGCAGGAATTGGTGCAGCTTCTAGCGTTAAAGTTGCTAACAAGTTACTTGAAAATGAGATATCTTCGCTAGCAGAACAAAAAACTAATATTATGAATAATTTTGGGGATAGAAATACTAAACCTAGTTCTTTAGAAGAAACTAAGTCAGCAGATGAGGATACAGAAACTACTGAAGAAGATAATGAGGAAAAGGAAGATAATATTGATCCTAATATAGGTGGAGTAGCAGAAATAAGCGAGTTTGATAGTATGGATGCTGTTGTTGATTGGAAAGTATTACTTGAATTACTTGCAATAGGAGTATTCTTAACCCTAATAAGCAGTTCAGCAGCCATGATAAGTATTGCTAATTTTTCACCACTTAAGATACTAAAGGAGAGAAGCTAATGAAAGATGTTGTATTAAAAATAGATAAAGTTAGTTATAGATATGCTGATGCTGATAAAGATGAATATGTTTTAGAAGATATATCGTATGAATTTCAAAAAGGAAAAACTTATGCAATAAAAGGCAAAAGTGGTAGTGGAAAAACAACACTATTATCACTTATAAGTGGCTTAGAGAGATGTAGAGAAGGGCATATTTATTATAAAGATAAAGACTTAAGCAAAATGGATTTAGATAAATATCGTAATACTAATGTTGGAATTATATTTCAATCTTATAATTTACTTCCTACATTAAATGCGATTGAAAATGTCATCATGTCAATGAATATTAGCAAATTAAAACTAAGTGAAAAGCAAAAAAAAGAAAAAGCTTTAGAGCTTTTAAAAAGTGTCGGCATAAATAAACAAACAGCAAAAAGAAGAATATTAAAACTATCAGGCGGAGAACAGCAAAGAGTGGCAATTGCAAGAAGTTTATCATATAATCCAGATATTATTTTGGCAGATGAACCAACAGGAAACCTAGATTCTGAAACAGAACAAGAAATATTAAATATATTTAAAAGCCTTGCTAAAGATGAAAACAAATGCATAATAATTGTAACTCATTCTAAGGATATCGCCGATGGTGTAGATATTGTGTATGAATTAAAAAAAGCAAAATAAAACAAGAAAGAGATTTAATTAATCTCTTTTTCTTGCCAAAACAAATTTTTCTTCTAATAGTTCAAATCTATTCCATTCATCATCGGTTAAACCACCATTCCAAATAGAATTGTAAAAATCTTCGCCATTCATTTTAACATCATTGAGCCATTGAGCATACTCTAACAAATATTTATTATCTAAAAGATATTCTCTTCTTAATTCAAAAAATCTGTCAAATTTCTCCTTATCTTTATAATGTATTACAGGTATCATTAAGGCGGGTATCATTATAGTGGTAGTATATAAAATGCCTAAAAAAGTTTTTTGTAAAGGGGATTCACTTGTTACAAAATAATCTATAATTGTGGCAACTCCTACTGCGTTAGCACAAAGAACAAAACCACATATGATTGCATATTTTTTAGATGCTTTATAGTGATGGCTCGGTTCTGATAGTCGATTATCTATGCCAAGCAGCTCTTTTTCAATATTTTTTTGGATTTGTTCTAAATATTCGAAAAGTTCACTACTTTCTAACATACTATTTAAAAGATAACAATACTCCTTCTCTAAATTTATATTCTCCATATTATTTTTTATTTCCCCCTTCTAACTAAGAAATATTTTTTAATTTCGTCGTTTTTCATGCAATATCTTTCTAAAAAAGCCTTCTTGTTTTATAAAAATAAATAGTACAATTTTATTTATTATGAGCATCTCCTAGTTAATCTCTTGCACATATCATCAAATTGTGTAAGCGGTGTCCTTAAAACGTGTGGAAATTTCTCTATATATTCTTTTTGTTCATATCTTGTCTCATCATCATCCAAGTCAATAAACTTAACATCTAAATCCCTTTTTCTAAGTAATATATTATTCTCTTTTACATCTTGGGGATAAATATTACTAGATATTAAATAATCCAAGTATTGTTTCATTCTACTTAATGCTATCTTTCTTTCGCTTGGGTTTAATTATCCGTAAATATTACTGACTTCAGCATATTCACAATAATAATTTAGCAAAACACCTACCAAGTAGTCATCACAAAAAGCTTTACCAGTTACTAAACCAATACGCTCTAATATTTCCAATTTTTTTTGTTTCCTTCTGGATAAGTTTTCGTAGTCCACGCCACGCGAGCTTTTTAACATATCTTCCATAATTCTTTGATTTCTTATAATTTCATCTGCCAGTTTTTTTTCATTTAAATAGTAGAAGCCATCAAATATTTTTTTATAGTAAATCTTAATAAGATTTTTTTCATCATAAGGCACAACTATTCCATATGCTCCTTGTCCAATAATTTTTTCTTTATCAGACATTAAGAATATTACTTCTTTGGTAGTTAAATGTACTATATTCATGATAAATTCACCCCCTAGCCAATTATTATATATATAAATTTGAGACTTATAAATAAAAACGAATAACTTGAAGCAATTCGAGTTAATATCTAATGGCGTCCTTATGATAAAAGTTGAATAACTTTATTTTCGTGTAAATCTGTTATTGTCTTTACCATAAACTTTTTCTAACTTTATTTGCCACGCTTGTCATAAATAATATCAATAACTTCTTTTTGCATTTTCATAATAGTTTTATTATTTATCAATTTTATCCCCATTTTTAATTTTATTAACCAATATGTCAAAATCTGATGAATATTCTAAATCTTGTTTTACCCTGCATTTTTCATATTCTGTCGATGCAAGCTCATCAGCGATTTCTCTTTTTATTTTACTATTTCCTTTCAATATCCCATATTCGTTTATTTTTAAGAATATTTCTAATTTTTCTTTCCAATCTTCCATAGATAAAAGATTATTAAGTTCTGCTTGTCTTTCTGCAAAATCCAAATACATTGAAACTAGTTTATCTAAAGCAGTTACTTCTTTTAAAGATAAATAATTCTTAGCAATAACTACATCTGTTTTTAATATTTTACCATTAGGTGCATTTTCCCATGTTGTTAATCCCATATATTTTTTTTTCACTATTTGCTCTATTATAAATTATTTCTGGTGCCCTTAGGATGGAAGTCCTATAACTTTTCATTTTTTTAGAACTTTAATTGGGCCACCTTTTATATAGTGTTCTTCGCTAGTATCAAATTTCTTTTCTATTAGTCTAACAGAACAATTTTCCATATTTGGTTCTGCGTTAAACCATTCTGGCGAATAATGAAACCAGTCTAAAACAAAAGTCCTAATTACAGTGCCATGTGTAACTAAAAAAATATTTTCTTTCCCATTATTCAAATCTCTAAAAATTGTATCAATAAATAGTTTTACTCTAATTGCAACATCATATGGACTCTCACCTTGTGGTAGTTTTGCGTAAAACTTCCCATCATTTTGATAATATCTATCATAAAATTCAAATTGTTCGGGATATTTTTTTTTACACTCTTCAATAGGAGTATCACTAAACAACCCATATCTTTGCTCTATTAGCGTTATATCTTCCTTTATATCCGAAATTTGTAAATGTTGATTTACTATCTTAGCGGTTTGTCTAGTTCTCTCATATGGACTAACCCATAGAGTTGCATTATCAATTTCAATATTATTTTGTTCAATATAATTTTTTAAAAGCAAACCTGTTTGCTTTGCTTGCTCAATGCCATTACTTGTTAAACATACAAGATGATCAGGAATTTTCAAATCAAAATTTTCCTTAGTGTTTTGCATGGATTCACCATGTCTAATTAAAAATATTTTCATTTATTTTCTCCTTGATGACAATTAAGTAATAACACACTACACTATTGGCAATTACAACAGTGTATGTGATTTATTACATAAATTATATCATATTTTTAAGTATATTAAAACTCGAATATTAATTATAAAATCAAAAGTTCGAGTTTCTTATCATTATGGTGCCGAAAGACAGAATTGAACTGTCCTCTGATGCTTACCATGCATCTGTTTTACCACTAAACTACATCGGCACAAGAATACAATAACATAAAGTTATATCATTGTATATTTATTATTTCATCTTCTATTGAAACCATACTATTATTGAATACTTCTTTTGCCTCTTTTAAATAGTTAAATTTATCTTCTTCTGGCCAAAAGTGAGTTAGTAATAATTTTTTTATGTTTGCCTCTTTAGCGATTGTAGCAGCTTCCCATGCACATAAGTGACCATCATTTATTGCTTTGTGTTCTTTTATAAATGAAGATTCAATAATTAATAAATCTGAATCTTTTACAAAGCCAATTAATTCATCCTTTTTACTATATCCGGTATCAGAAGTATAAGAAACCTTCATATCCTGGCTTTCTAAAGAAATACTGTAAGTTCTTACAAAATGAATATTTAATCTAAATTTGATACTTAAATCATCTATTTTAAGTATGCTTTTTTCATTATATTCTAATATATTAAATTTATCTTTTAAAACTTCTTTTAAATATACATAGTCTATGTAGGTATCCTCATCTTTATTAATAGTAGGGAGATATAAAATTGGCTTTTCTTTGACATATCCTAGCTTTTTATATACTTGATAAGCATAACCAATAGAAAATAAATCACTAAAATGATCTTTGTGAAGATGAGATATGATAATACTTAAATTATTTAAGTCATTTGGAAAATTCATATATCTTGTAATACCGCTACCACAATCTAAAAGAATATTATTTCTATCATTAAATAATAAATACCCAGGACAATTAGTAGATCCTTTAGAGTAGGGCGAAACACTTCCTAAAATCTTTAATTTATACATTTCTATCACCAATGTAATTATATATTAGATATATCTTTAAATCAAATAAGAAAATCTTGTGAAAATGTAGGAATTTATATTTTTTTTTGATATAATACTCTTGGATGGTGATAGATGTTTATATGAAAGAAAATAGTTTAAATATATTAAATAAACTAGTTAGTCAAGGTTACCAAGCTTATATAGTAGGTGGATATGTAAGAGACTTACTTATTGGCAAAAATACTTTAGATGTTGATATATGTACAAATGCTAAACCCAAAGATATTCAAAAGATTTTCAAAGATGCTAAGATTTCATCTTTTGAATATGGTTCTATTTGTTTAAAAAATAAAAATATAGATTATGAAATTACCACGTTTAGAAAAGAAATAAAATATGAAAATAATAGGAAACCAGTAGAGATAGAGTATATAGATGATCTAAAAGAAGATCTTCTAAGAAGAGATTTTACTATTAATACATTATGTATGGATAAAGATGAAAACATAATTGATTTGTTAAATGGGAAAGAAGACATAGAAAAATGTTTAATTAAGACAGTGGGGGATCCTGATAAGAAAATTAAAGAAGATTCACTTAGAATATTAAGAGCGGTTAGATTTGCAACTGTGTTAAATTTTAAGATAGATAAATCATTAAGAAAATCAATAAGCAAAAATAAGAACTTATTATTATCTCTTTCTTATGAAAGAAAAAAAGATGAGTTAAATAGAATATTTATGAGTGAAAATAAGAAGTATGGGATTAAGTTATTAAAAGAACTTAACTTAATTAAACCTCTTTGCTTAAAGAATATTGACAAAGCTCTTCTAACTAATGATTTATTAGGTATTTGGGCAGTAATTGATGAAGGGGACAAGTATCAATTTACTAAAGGAGAAAAAAGTATTATTACAAGTATTAGGGAATCTTTAAAAGAGAAAAAACCTAATAATATATCATTATATAAATATGGTAGTTATGTAATATCAGTTATGTGTGATTTAAGAAAACTAAATAAAAAAGAATATATGGAACGTTACGATAAATTACAAATTCAAAATATTAAAAACATTAAAATAAGTGCATCTGATGTTTGTAGTTTGTTAGGAAGAGAACCAGGGGCATTTTTAAAAGATATATTTAAAGATTTAGAATATAAAATTGTTATGGATAAACTTGCAAATGAGCAAAAAGAGATAGAAAAGTATTTGATAGATAGATATATAAAGTAGGAGGATATATGAAAAATAGAGGTGTGCTAAATATAATTAAATCAAAAAATATAGTTATCCCAACTTATATATTAGAATATTATAAAGAGCTTAATATAAGTGAAAAAGAGTTAATATTTTTATGTTATTTATTAACTTATGGAGAAAGTATTCCTCTTGATATTGAACTTTTTCATAATGAAACAAAATTCTCTGTAGAAGATATTCTTGAACTTATATCAAATCTATCAGATAAAAAATTAATTGAGACAAATATAGTTAGAAATGATAAAGGAATTAGTGAAGAGTTCTTAAAAATTGCGATGTTTAATAACAAAATTTTATCACTTACTTTGGATAAACCAAATGTAGATGAGTCAAAGAATACTGAAATATATAGTCAAATAGAGAAAGAGTTTGGTAGAGTATTAAGCCCGATAGAGTATGAGACTATTAAAAGATGGCTAGATAGTGGCATAAAAGAAACAATTGTTAAAGAAGCTTTAAAAGAGGCTGTATTAAATGGAGTATTTAACATCAAATATATTGATAGAATTTTATATGAATGGGGAAAGAATGGGTATAAGAGAATAGATAAAAATAAAAGTAAAGAAGAAGAAATTGAATTATTTGATTATAACTGGTTAGATGAAGATGAATGATATATTAAGGTATTTGGATATTTTATATCCTAATCCAAGGTGCGAATTAGATTATCATAAAGATTATGAACTTTTAATTGCGGTTATGTTAAGCGCTCAAACTACTGATAAAAGAGTGAATATGGTTACTAAAGAGTTGTTTTCAAAATATGATAGTTTAGATAAACTGGCTGTTGCAGATATTGATGATATTAAAAATATTATTAGATCAATCGGCAATTATTGTAAAAAAGCTAATGCTATAATAACCATTTCTAAGACATTGCTTGATAAATATAATGGATTGGTTCCTCCTAAAAGGACTGCTCTTGAGGCAATGCCAATGGTTGGGAGAAAGACAACAAATGTAGTTTTGAGCGAATGGTTTAAAATTCCTAATATCGCGGTTGATACTCATGTTGAAAGAGTTAGCAAAAGGCTAGGCATCGCTAAAGAAAAAGATTCTGTTTTAGATGTTGAATCTAAATTAAAGAAAAAGGTGCCTAAGGATAGATGGAGCAAGATGCATTTACAACTTGTTATGTTCGGAAGATATCATTGTACAGCACTAAAACCACATTGTGATATGTGCGAATTAAAAAAAATATGTAAATATCAAAAAAAGAATTGAGAAATCAGTTCTTCTTTTTATCCTTTATAACTTTTTCTATAGGTTTCGTTTTTTCGATATCTTTAGGCACATCTTTTGAAATAACTTTCTCTTTCTTTTTTTCATGCTCTAACTTTTTCTTTTTTTTAGTACTTCTATTTGCTAATCTTATCATTGAAGTAATGGAAATTAGCAAGAATTCAACAATTATACCAATTATTAGTATTTTGTTGATAAAATCTTTATCTTTAATTTCTTCTTCTAAATAATTAATATGTTCAGTATTAAATTTTTGAATAGTATTTTCTGATTCATCATACATATAAATAGATTCTTCGCCAGTTTCAATATTAACACCATAAATTAATGCATATTTAGAATCTTTATCAAACTTATAACTTTCAATAGTAATATCGTTGACAATTACATTAACCTTTTGATATAAAGCAATAGGTTCTTTAAATTTAAGAGGATAAAAAGTTATATTAGAAAATTTTATTTCGTTATATAGTGTGTAACTATTGTTAGTACTGTCATATATATATAACTTAACATCTCCATTATTAGCTTTTAAACCTACTAGATTATATCCAGTTATCTCGCTAAAAAAAGATGGAATGCTTTCTCCTTCAATTACAATTTCTTTTTCTTCATAAGTTTCTGGTGCTTGTAGGATGCTACTTTTTTTAACAATTGTATATGTTTCATTATCGACAGTAACATTTATTGGATTTTTATCTATCACTGTTGCAATTAGTGTATATATCTTAGTAGTGCCTTTCTGCGATGTAACTTTTATTTCAATTTTATTGTCACCTTCACTAACAGTGATAGTACCAGTCCCAGATATAGTTGCCTTATTATGCTCTTTTGTAGCACTTATTACAATTGACTCAACGTCTGGGTCTAAGGTAACTTTATACTCTAAAGTATTCTTATTAAATGAAGGAGATAGATTGTAACCTTTCACACTTAATGATGATAGATAATTATTATCGCTATATGTTGCTTCTAATTGTGACTGTGTAAGTGCTTGAATTGTTACTGGTGATAGACTAATACTCATAGTATTAGTAGCAAAATCAAGAACTTCATAAGATTTAACTGATATTTTTGATGAGCCAGAGCCAACTGCTTTAAAAGTAAAAGTATTAGTAAAAGATTTAGTACTATTATTATTAGACCAACCAACAACAGAAGAATCACCGCTAGTTAATTTTAATTTACTACTATCATAACTTAAAGTGTAATTATATGCTCCCATTGCAGCGGATGATGATATTTTAACCGTAACTTTAAAAGTATTACCAACTAGGACACTAGTTGATGATGATGTTACCTTAATTGCTGCACTCGATGCTAATGTTGGAAGTGGTAATAACATTATTCCTAATATAAATAATAGTGTAATTGTATAAATTATTTTATTTTTCATATATCCTCCTTATTTAATTGTACTATATCCTAAGATGTGTTTTTGTATCAATAATAGATCAAGAATAGTAACATTTCCATCATAATTAGCATCTGCTGCCACCTTATAATTATTGGTTAATGATGTATATTTTAGTAGATGTTTTTGAACTTGAAGTAGATCTAGGATACTAATTTTTCCATCTCCACTGACATCTCCTTTAATAGCTATAGTAAATGTATTAGTTGCATTATCTGATTTAGTAATTGTAATAGTATCTCCTGTTGCTAAAATCTCACTTGTTTTTAAAACACCAGCAGCATTTTTAATTTGTATAGTTATTGAATTAACTTTTTCAGTAATTGTTGATATTAATTTAGCAGCAGTAGTAGTTACTTGAATACCGGTAACAAATCCATTATCCATTTTTAAATTACTTAGAATCATTATCTCTTCAATTCCTAAATTAGTAGGTTCCACTTTATTAATTGTAATATTATAGGTTTTGGTTGATCCTGTTTCAGATGTTACAATAATTTGAATATTAGTAGCATCATTTTCAAGAGTATATTCACCATTACCTGATATTGTTGCTTTAGAACTTGAAGCGGTAGATGAGATTGTTACATTATTAAGACTATTGCTGACATTATAATTATATTCTATTACATCGGAATCAAAATTGTATAATGATATTCCATTGATAGTTATATTAGACAAATTATTATCAGTGTCTCCTACAGGAGGAAGTGTTACAACATCATCTGGCATTTCTTGATATACTGGAATTGAAAATACAAAAGGAGTATCTAATATTTTAATATTATCATATGAAGAATAAGTACTCATTCCCTCAGCTGTTGGAGCGTTTACATTGGTCATATATTGATGAGTATATGATGAATTTGAAGCAGTAGGGGATACATTGAATTTTTGAAAATATAATGTATATTGACCTTTATTAATATAAGAGTTTGCTAAGAAACTAGCACCACCATTGATTGATTTTTCTACTGTGTTCCATGGGACTCCATATGAGGTATTACTAAGAAGACCAGCTGCATATGCTAAACCCCTAATAACAGGATTAGTACCATAAGCACCAATATTAAAGAAATTATAATAACCAGAATATGTTTTGCCATTCCAAGTAAATTCAGCGCCACTTGTGGCTGTTCCACCATCAGCGCCTACTTCTTGCCTTACTCTACTGGCTAAATGAACAGGACTTATTTTATTATTTATTCCAGCAGTTACAAAGGCATTTATATATAAATCATCAGATAGTTTACCATCGCCCATGACAGATTTTACAACGTTATATGTATGATGCTCTTCATCATAACCTAAGTTTTCAAACATAAATATTGTTTTTTCTGTTAGAAAGTTTCTTGAATCTAAGTAATAGGCGATGACACCAGTTGTAACACGATACCAAGATGTTCCTTCAGCTGGTTTTGAAGATGTCTTATATGATGCAACACTTGTTTGCATCAAGTTTTTACCTTCCTCACCATCAACAGCTTTTTTAAATGTCATCTTAGTTTGAATTGCATTAAATGTCCAAGTAGGATGTAATTTATGTAAGTATGTTAAATAAGGCCAATATGATTCAGGAAACCCGGCATTTTTTAGGACAATACTATATTCCTCATCAGAACTAGTAATATTACTGTATTTTGAAACGTATGTGGAACAAATATATCCAGTTTGATTATTATGATAACTTACTTTATACCATGAATTTGAACAACCATTTCCACTACTTGCGACACTAATTAGATTAACTTCAGTTCCAAAAGAAAGAGCTGTTATGTATGTTCCACTAGTAGAAGCTTTACTTCTTACTGAAAGACTATTGGCAGTTGTTCTATATGTCCAAGAAGGTGATGTGTAATAATGGTTAGTTTCATTAGCAATATTAACATTAGAACTGCATATATATTGCACTGTGTCATTATAATTAATTTTATACCATCCAGCACTACATCCTTTTTCACTAGTTATCTTAGTGGTACTAATTAGATTAACGGTAGTGCCAAGTGATAAGACAGCTATATCAATGTAATTATTACCAGGACCGTTTTTAATTTTTGTTGCTCCAGTAGTTGATCCTGTAACATAAGTTATAGCATCAACATCTAATATAAATAGAATAGGCGATATTAAAAAATAGAAAATTAAAATAAAACTTATAATTTTCTTCATAAATATAACACCTCCTATTTCATTATCTATTGTATCTATAGTATATCAAATACTAAAAATATATGAAACACTTTACAAAGAATTGCACGTAAATAAAATGTAAAACATTTTTTCTAACAAATGCTTGAAAATAGTGCTTGGAAATGATACAATTGTAGCAGTTGATGGGGTTATAGCCAAGTGGTAAGGCGTGGGTCTGCAAAACCTTGATCACCAGTTCAAATCTGGTTAGCCCCTCCAATAAATATTTGATTCATCTTGCAAAAGATGAATTTTTTTGTCAAAAAATTATTAACTAGAATATTCCAATATTTACATCAAATGTGAAAAATGTTATAATGTGATACATGGTGAAGTTAATGAAAAAGTTAAGAGAAATCTTTATAAATATATCTAAACTAATAAAAAAATATTTTTTGTTAGTTTCTAAATTTTTATTAGGCAATATTGGCATAATATATATGTTATTACCTTTTATTGCGATGGACTTAATTACAAGAATATTAGGGAGCAATATTAATTTTTATCAAACATATCGCTTTGTTCCTAACTTTTTTACGATTATATGGGCTTTTCTATTTGTAGGAATATCATTATGTTTTAAAAGAAAAATTGGTAGATGGGTATATTTATCATTTAATATAATATTTATGATTTTTTATCTTTTAAATAATGTTTATTATTCAATGACAAATAATTTTTTCAATTTTAGTTTGCTAGAATCTACTAGCGAAGGATCCCCTTATATAATAGATGCTATTAAGAATTGTGATATATGGGTATATTTATGTTTTATACTGATAATTGGATTAACTATTTTTGGATTTAAAAGTTTTCCTAAAAATTTAAATACAGATAAATATAGATGGGCTAAAGTAGTTATAATATTTATTGCCCTTCATAGTGTAACACCACTTTTTTTAGGTAGAGCAAATTCTGATTTAGTCTGGAGCACTTGGAAGAATCCGAGAAATGTTTACAATCTTTTTAATGACAGCAATAAAAGTATGAGAGTTAGTGGCCTCTTAGAATATAGCGTAAGGGGGATATATATTACTTATTTCAAAGGCCAAGATAAAAACAAAGATGAGCTTGAATTTTTACAAGAAGTTTATCAAGAGAAGACAATAGCACAACCAAATAGTTACACTGGTATTTTTGAAGGGAAAAATGTCATCTTTTTACAATTGGAAGGTATTGATAATTGGCTAATTTCAAAAGAGACAACTCCAACTTTATATAAGATGATGAATAATTCAATTAATTTTAATAATCATTATTCTTTTTACACAGGAGGCGGTTCTACTTTTAATTCTGAGTTTGCAGTTAATGCTGGGTTTATCTCTCCGCTTTCATATACTCAAAATGCTTATTCATTCAACAAAAACTTTTTTCCATATTCGATGCCTAATATGTTTAAAAACGAAGGTTATGCCATTAATGCTTTTCATATGAATTATGGAGAGTATTATTCAAGAACAATTAATTATAAAAACTGGGGATTTGATAATTATTATGGCCTGTTAGACATGTATGAATATAAAAATTATGAATATAGATTGGATAGAGAATTAATTGAAAATACTGAGTTTTCTAATTTAATGTTCCCAGAGGATACTAAATTTATTGATTATATAATTACTTATTCATCACATTTGCCATTCACAAATACTAAGGGTGTTTGTAAACAATTGTATGATCTCGATAATGCAGAAAACGAAGTTGTAGAATTTATGGAAATGACAGAGGAAGAATGCGTTAAAAGACAAGTTCAAGAGACTGATTATATGGTTAGTTTATTGCTGAGCAAGCTTAAAGAAAAAAAGATTCTTGACGAGACTGTTATTGTAGTATTTACCGATCATTACTTATATACTTTAGAAGATGAGTCTATTCTTGAAAAATATAAAACAACATCAAATAATTTAGTAAACAAAACTCCATTTTTTATATGGAGTAATGGCATGAAGAAGGTTAATTTTAACAAAGTAACATCACAATTAAGTATTCTCCCAACAGTGTTAAATCTATTTGGTATTTCGTATGATCCTAATAACTATATAGGAACTGATGCACTAGGCAAATCATATGAATCGTTAGTATTCTTTAGTGATTATTCTTGGTATGATGGTAATGTCTATGTAGAAGATGGAGAAGTAACTAACAAGAAAAAAATTAGCGAATCTGAACTAGAGAGAAAGAATGAACTTATAAATTATTTAGCTAGAAAGAATGATTTAACATTAAAGTATAATTACTTTAAAACTAAAAAATAGGAATTAATTCCTATTTTTTTAAATCATCAATTGTGACTTTTGATTCATGTGGAATTGGTTTCCAAGTGACTTTTTTAAATACTGCAATATATTGTGTATATCGACCAATTATGTCAAACGTTGGCCATGTAAAACAGAATAGCACTTTTTTTATAAATGGAATTTTAATAATTCTTTTTCTTTCTGCAATAAATACATATATTGCAACCCATATATTTTCAATATAAGCTCCAATACGGTAAAGTATTCTAATCCAGATAGTAATCAGTGCTCCATATATAAGTGCCATTACTCCAGGAGAAATGACAACTTCAAAATTAAACAGTTCTCTTAATCCTTGAGCTAGATATGTACCACCACTGAAAATATTAGTCCCATTAATACCATGACCAAAAGCATAACAAGAATACATTATTACGGATACTAGTAACCATCTAAAAGTATTAATAACTGAAAAAGGTAAAAGTTGCATTAATGTATCATATGATGCAATCCTATGGCGAATTGATTCAACAATTCCTAGTAAGAATCTTTTAAAAGTTAGTTTTTTTCTCTTCTTTTTTTCTTGCCATCTAGTTCTTACAAAAAGTTTTCCAAAAAATATATTTAAAAATAGCAATGGACCAGTTTCAACAAAAGCCTCTAAATGGCCTCTTGACCAACGAAGTCGTTGTCTTAAAGCAATTTTCAAACTAGTTGGTTGTTCATCGAAAAACTCAGCAGCATTATTATAAGATATTTGATATCCTTGGGCAACAGCATCGGCAGTAAGCGCTCTATCTTCAGTAAGAGAGGTATAGTGCCATCCATTTTTAATTATTTCATTCGTAAATAAGAAACCTGTTCCTTGAATATTAGTAGCAAGCCTTAAAACAGATCTTGCTCTATGATTACATCTAATTGATCTTAGCCAGTGAAGGGCATAAGTAGAAGCAATCCAATTCTCATCAAAATTCTTAGTATTGCGATATGATGTAGTGATTTTTGAACCTGCATCAAACGAATCATTCATTCTAGAAATGTAATCTTTTTTTAAAAGATTGTCAGCATCAAATATAAAATATCCTTCAAAAGACATTCTACCAAAATCTTCTTCAATTTTATCGCATAAGAATTCTAGTGCAAATCCTTTAGTTTTTTTCTCATCATTAAATCTTTCATAGCATATTGCCCCATTACTTCTAGCGACACTTGCAGTAGCATCGGTGCAATTATCAGCGACCACAAAGACAGTTACTAAACTCATATCATAATCTTGTCTATTAATACTATCCAGCAGATTACCAATAACTTTTTCTTCATTCCTGGCTGCAATCATAATCGCATATTTATGATTCTTTTTTGCAGGCTTAAATTTTCTTGTGAAAAATATGCCTATAATCCACCACAAGGTTTTATAAGTCAACATTATAACAAATACATCAGTTATAATAGCATTAACACTTCTAAAACTATTGAAGCCACTTCCAATAAAATTGATTATGTTTTCTAATACTTCCATCAAAACACTCCTAAAGCTAAGTAACTAAATATATGATAACACAAAAAAAATAAAATACAATAAGAAATAGATATGGTATAATGGTAAAGTAAAGGAATGATAATATGGAATTAGTAGTTATTGGGGTTTTAATTATCTTGTTAGCGGTTGTTTTTTTAATCATACAAATGATGAGTAAGAAAAACTGTCAAAACAAGACATTGGCTAAGATAATAGAAGTGAAACAAGAACAGTATTTTAAAAAAGATATTAATTCTAATAATACCTCTGTATCCTTTGCTTTTAGACCTGTATATGAGTTTTTAGTAAATGGTAATAAAGTTCATGTTGCTGATTCAAAAGGTTATAAATATAAAGGATATTTAAAAAAGTTAGGTAAATATGTATCCTTATATTATAATAGCACTGATTATAATCAAATTTATGTGTCTGATTCTGTGCTAAATATAATAATTGCATCAGCAATTTCTATTGGAACTATAGTTGTAACTCTTGGAGTACTTATGATTTTTGCTATAATTTAATTGCAAATCATAGTAAAAAGTGCTATAATATATGCTATAAACATTTTGGGGGTAAGTAGTATGAAATGTTATAAATCATTTGATGAATTATATATTGATCAAGAAATAGAAAGTATTCTAAACATAGAAGATCCAGTACATTTAAAATTTGACTCTACAAGAAAAGACATGTTATTTTTGTTAGGGATGCTATTTGCTGCGGGCAAACAGATTCAACTTGATAATTTAAGGGATGTAGAAGCTAAAGTAACAGAGTCTAAATCTTTTGATAAAATGGCATTATATTGGCATAAAAATAAATTAAAACCAATTGTTTCTAAAAAAAGCAATAAGAATAGTATTTTCATGATATGCCCAGTTAGAAATGCCTCTCAAGAAGTAGTGGATAGTCTAAGAAGAATTAAAGAAAATTTAAAAAATAGAGGATACCATGTTCATTATCCTGGGGATGATACTAATAAACTTGATTCTGTTGGTTATAACATTTGCTTGGCAAATGCAAATGCAATTGGAGAATCTAATGTTGTAGGAATTTATTATGACCCAGAGTCAACAGGTACTTTATTTGATTTAGGTGTAGCATATTTTTTAAGTAAACAAATTCCAACAAGAGAATATATTGTATTTAATAAAGATGATATTATTATTGATAAAAATAAATTTAATGATAGATTAATTAGTTTGATAATTGAAGATCAAGAAACTAAGGAAGTAGCAAAGAGTATGACAAGAGAGAGAAATAGATATAAAATTTAACATTAAATATTGAAAAAATAATTTAAATGTTATATAATTTAGATGCAGGAGAGATCCTAGCATTTACTGTCCTGGTAGCTCAGCTGGATAGAGCAATGCCCTTCTAAGGCATCGGTCGGGGGTTCGAATCTCTCCCAGGACACCATAATAATAATTACTCGAATGTATTCGAGTTTTTTGTTGTCGTAACAAGCGAATCATGCTAAACTGAAATTAGGGGGAATAGACATGATTTTGAAAAATGATATAGTATCAAAAAAAGATTTAGCAATATTTGATATAGATGGAACACTTGTCAAATATAATACACTTGAAGCATTAGTGAAAGAAGCTCTTAGAATTTACGGAATAGAAGATAAAGATGAGTATGTAAAAGCACAGATTAAAGGAGTTTTTTTAGCACTTAAATTTTCTGAAAGAGTATCAGACTTTAATTTTGAAAGATTATGCAATAGCTGGCAAAAATCTATGCCATTTTTAAAAGAATTTGGAGTTGATGTTAAAGACTTTGCACATACTATGTTACATTTAGAGACATTTTATATGGAAAAGATTCCTAAAGTTAAAGAAACTCTTTCTACCATTGAACAAATAAAAGTATGCTCTACTAATTGGCTTTTTTATAGACAGAAGATAAAATTATATGAAGCAGGCATCGATAAAGATTTTTCTAATATCTATACATGTGAAAAGACATATGCTAAACCTAACCCAGAACATTTTAGATATATTTTAGCTAAAGAAGATGTGTTTCCTACTTCTGCGGTTATGATTGGAGATGGGATTGTTGATTTAGCGAGTAGTAGAGCAGGAATAGATAGCATACTAGTAGATTATGATGAAAATAAGCAAAAATTATATAATGATGCCATTGCAGTTGTTACTGAATTTAGTGATATAGCAAGAATATTAAAAAGATAAACTAGTTTTCTAGTTTTTTTATTGATATAATAAATCTGTAGATGGTATTTATTTGAATAAGGATAGTTTGAAGTAGAATAAATTAATAATAATCAAACGAGGAACCCTGATCTTAAGAAATTAAGAGAAACCCATGACAGTGATGTTAGTAAGCACTTA
Organism: Bacilli bacterium; assembly: GCA_035392025.1. Taxonomy (GTDB): domain Bacteria; phylum Bacillota_I; class Bacilli_A; order RF39; family UBA660; genus DAOPMC01. The sequence continues at coordinate 6,696 of DAOPMC010000009.1, read as the reverse complement.
GAATTATTACCAGCTACACTAATATTAAAAAAAGAGTGTGATATTTGATGAATTATAATGAAATAATTGTTAAAAAAGAAAATGACCAGTTGCTTAACTATGAAGAATTAGATTATGTATTTAATGGATATTTGAATGGTAAAGTATCAGATGCTGATATGAATAGATTATTAAAAGCAATATGCAAATATTCTTTAACTGAAGAAGAAACTTATAATTTGACTGACATTTTTATTAAAAGTGGAGATATACTCGATCTTAGCAGTTTAGGAATTGTTGTAGATAAGCACTCCACTGGAGGCGTAGGAGATAAAATCACTTTGATTATTGCCCCAATAGTGGCATCAATAGGTGTTAGAATTGCAAAGATGAGTGGTAGAGGGTTAGGACATACTGGTGGAACTATTGATAAACTAGAAAGTATTAAAGGCTTTGATACATCACTTTCTAAAGATGAATTTATTAATGAAATAAAAGATATAAATGTTGCCATAACTTCCCAAACTGCTAATGTTGTCCCAATGGATAAAAAAGTTTATGCATTAAGAGATGTTACAGGTACTACTAAATCAATTCCTTTAATTGCATCTAGTATTATGAGTAAAAAAATTGCATGCGGGGCAAACAAGATATTAATAGATGTTAAAGTAGGGAGCGGAGCATTATTAGAAACAATTGAAGAAGCGGAAGAGCTATCTAAATTAATGATTAATATTGGTAAAAAATATGATAGAGAAGTAATTTGCATGCTAACAGACATGAACTCGCCACTTGGAAGTAACATTGGTAATAGTTTAGAGGTTATTGAGGCGATAAATGTTTTACAAGGAAGAGGAGAAAAAAGACTTGTTTCTTTATCAAAGATTATGGCAAGTTATCTAGTTAGTATGGCAAAAAACATATCTTTTGAAGATGCTAGTTTACTAGTTGAGGATAGCATCAAAAGTGGTAACGCATATAGCAAATTTATCGAATTAGTAACAAGACAACACGGCAATATAAATAATATTGTAATAGATAATAAAAAGATCGAAGTATATTCTAGGGAAGAAGGATATATTTCTAAAATAGACACTTATGGTCTTGGATTGTTATCTTGTAAAATGGGAGCTGGAAGAGTGCATAAAGAAGATGAAATTGATTATGGTTCAGGAATAGTTTTAAACAAGCAGATAGGGGATTATGCAAAGAGCAATGAACTATTGTGTACCTTGTATACTAAAAAAGATATTATCGATGAGGAAGTATTAAAACTATTTACATTTAGTCAAGTATCAGTAAAGGGTAACCCTTTAATTTATCAAACAATTAAATAAAAAATAAAAATTTCATCAAAAAGTATTGTCAACTTGTGTCAAACTGAGGTATACTTAAATTAACATAGAGAGGCTAAACTGCTATGTGTTAATTTAAGGAGGGATACTTTTTGGTGAATATTTTTAGGAAAAAATCACGTAAAAAAATAGTGGTATTATTACTTCTTTGTTTATTTGCAAACTATTTTATTAGTCCACTATATGTATTTGCAGGAAGCTATTTAACAGATATAGAGTCAAAAATATCAGAAATAGATCTAGCATTTACAAATTCTGAATCATTAAATGATTCTAGTAGTATAGAAGAAAGTTGCGCAGGCAATAGATATTGCCAGCTAGCAACAGCAAAAATAAAACAAGACTTGCAAACTAAAAAGAGTGAGTATGAATCTGTAAAAGGAGAAATTAAGTTAAGTGACTTAGTAGCAATAGTAGGTTCACCTAGCGGTTATGAGCATCTAACTACAGAAAATAAAGATAGTGTTGTTAATTATCAAACTCTTATAGAAATTTCAAATGAGTATGTATCATCTATGGCAACATGTCATGTTGGTGAGGACCCAGTTATTGCTCAAGATGAAGAAGCATGTACTGCCTTATCAGGAACTTGGACTCCAGCGGTAGTTGAAACTGCGACGGTTACAGTCGATAACTTAGAGGCAAAGATTTTAGATTATTTATCATCAGTATTATTAATGCTAGATGATTATGATAGCGAATCATTTCAAACTAAGTTAGGTGAAGCAGAAGAAGGGTTTAGACTTCAAGATGAAACAGATGCTACAACAGCTAAAACAAATTTATTAAATGATATAACAATAACTAAGACAAGTATTAATACTTCTTTAGGACTTTTAGAAACATTTTTAGCCGATCATAGTCCTTTAGACCTTAGTGCTTTAACAGAAGAAGAATTAAACACATATTTATCTATTAAAAAAGACATTTATAATTTGTATAATACAATGACAGATATTACAACTGATTATAACAATTTAGTAAATAATGAAAATTATCAATTAGCACTAACAGACGAGTGGGATAATTTTAAAGAGGAAGTAATCACTAACTATGATGAACTCTTATTAATATTTACAACAAATGGAACACAAGAAGAAGAACTTATTGATATTAATGATGCTACTGACATTGATAATTTAGATGATGAACTAGTAGCGGATGAAGAATTCTTAGTAGCATTTTTGAGTAATATTAGAACAAACCTTACAATGGTAAATAGTGATAATCTTGATAAGATTACTGAGGCATTACTTGATATATATGTATTATCTTCTAGTAACAATAATGTAGTAGTAAATCATGAAGATAAAAGTATTATTATTTCAAATGTTTTAACTCTTTCAAAAGAAGATTTTGAATCATATTTGTCAGTTTCAAGTGAAGGGACCTTTGCAGGATCTAATTACTATGAATTAGTAATGGTTCCTGTTAATCCAGAATTAGAAGAGGAAACTAGTTATTTAGTTAAAACTTCTACAATAGTTAAAGTATTTACAAAAACAGAAGTACTTGTTGGAGAATATACTGTTTCGTTAGTAGGAGATGCTAATTGTGATTCAACAATTGATTTACTTGACTTACAAATTCTAGAAGCTTTGGTACTAGGGAATACAGCTACTACTGATTATACTGATGCAGTATTAAACGCCCTTGATTATAACTTGGATTTAGAATATAATATTTCTGATATAGTTATGTTGTATGGGGCTTTGAACCCATCAGATGTGGGGATAGAAGGATGAAAAAGATAAAATATTTATTATTTGCACTACTTGTATTTATATGTATTTCAACAAGTGCAAAGGCCTTAACAAAAGTAGAATTAATTGGAGATAGCGAAATTGAATATGGAAGTTTAGTAACCTATCAAATCAAATTATCAACAGATGAAAACATTGAAGGATTCCAATTTGATTTAGATTATGATAAAAATCTAACATATGTAACTATTCAATCTTTAGTTGATGATTTAACTGTTAAAATATCTGATAATAAAGATAGAATTATTGGATATGGAACTACTATGTCAGATCAAGATATAGTGGCAACAATTATTTTCCAAACAGCAGATTTTTCTAAGACTACATCTGTAGATATAAAATTATCAAATGAAATTTACACTAATGAAAATTTGGCAACAATAAAAAATACTGATACAATCACTGCAACAACTAATGTAGTTGTTCCAGAAGTAGATGTATCAACAACATCATCAACTAATACAACTAGTCAAGATGAAGAAAAGTCTGAAGAAAATAAAGTTGTGGATAAAGTGCTTTCTGACGATGAAAAATCTGAAGAAAAAGGAATTACTAAAGTAATTAAAATTATTATAATTATCTTACTTGGAGCATTTATTTTATATCTTTTAAACAAAGAAGAAAAAACTGAGGAAGACATATCAAAAGAAGAAGAAAAAGAGAAAGAAACAAAAAAATCTGAAGTTAAGAAAAAAGAAACAAAGAAGGCTAAAAAATAGTCTTTTTTTATTTTAAAAATTGAACATAATATTCATCATATGTTAGCACCGGATAGTTGATAAACATATCAGTAGATATTTTTCGTCCTACATAGCGGTAATGCCATGATTCAAATGAGTATCCCGTAATCTTTTCTTTACCTTCCGGATATCTCAAAATAAAACCATATTTATACGCGTTTTTTTGCATCCATATGAATTCTTTTGTTTTTTCAAACATTTCATATGGCAAATCAGCATTTCTAATGTCAATAACTAAACCTAATTGATGTTCAGAGTGTCCAGCTCTTGCCGAATAAGTATCAGCTTTTTTAATACCATCCATATCTTTATATTTACTATATAAATATTTTTGATAAGAGTAGCTTCTAAACCCAGACTCTATTATGATTGTAAGCCCTGATAATTTGGCATCTTCAGCCATAGTAACAAACATAATAGCAGCCTGTTTCCTAAGAGATATCAAGTTAGGGTTATATTCCTCATCTACAATATATAAATCATTTGGTCTATAATTATTACTTAATTTAGTATATTTATTAACCAAAGTAGTATAACCTTCTTCTTCAGTTATTCTTATATTAGTATAAAAAGGGTAATCAATACCAATGTTAACATGATTAATTATTTCTTGATTAGAGAGATTTTTATTTTGCCTTTTATAATCTAAGTATCTATCTAAGTAATTACTATTGTATTTTTCCATATTAGATAATGCTATGGTATTACTTGCAGTAATACTATTTGTTCTCATTAAAAAGTATATCGCAACAACTGCAATAAAAGATAATATGAATATTATTTTAACTTTCAAAGTATCACATCCAATTAAATATATGTTTTGCATATAAAGTTAATTCAAAACATAAAAATTAATAGAGGTGGATTATGAAAAAAATAATGTTTCTTTTATTAATTAGTATATTTATTTTTCCAATAAATGGATATTGTGAATCTTTAGATTTAACTCCTAATGCCAAGTCATCTATCCTGATGGAAGTAACTACTAAAGAAATTATATTTGAAAAAAATAGTGAGGAGAGAGTATCGGTTGCATCACTTACTAAAATGATGGGTTTAATTTTATTTTTTGAAACATTAGAGCAGGGTGGTATAACTTATGAAGAAAAAGTAACTGTATCTGAAAATGCTAAAAATATGGGGGGAACTCAAATATATTTAGAAACAGGAGAGAAAATATCAGTAGAAGATCTAATTAAAGGAATAGTCATGGCATCAGCAAATGATGCAATAGTAGAACTTGCTGAAAGACTTGCTGGAACAGAAGATGCATTTATTGCCAGAATGAATGCTAAAGCCAAAGAACTTGGACTTACTAATACCAATTTTAAAAATGTAGTTGGTTTCGATCAGGATGATCATTATTCAACAGCTTATGATATGGCATTAATTGCGATAGAACTATTAAAGCATGAAGATATATTAAAATTTTCAAGTGTTTATGAAGATTATATTAGAGAAGATACTGAAAATAAAACTTGGGTAGTTAATACCAATAAATTAGTTAGATTTTATCAAGGTGCTGATGGACTTAAAACAGGCTATGATACTAATGCAGGAAGTTGTATGGCAGTAACGGCTAAAAGGGATAATTTAAGATTTATCGCAATATCTTTAGGATATGACAAAAACACAGTTAGAAATGAAGAAGCTAAAGCTATGCTTGATTATGGATTTAATATCTATAAGATGAATATCTTAGAAGAGAAAGGAACAATAATAGGAAACACTAAATTAGAAAAAGCTAAACTTGATACTATTGACTTGGTATTAAAAGAAGATGCCAGTGTTTTAGAGAAAAAAACTGATACAGATAAAAAATATAATTTTGAAACTAAGTTGTCAGATTTAGAATATCCAGTAAAAAAAGGAGATACAATTGGATATCTTGAAATAAAATCAAATGGTAAAATAATAAAGAAAGTTCCTTTAGTAACTAATACTACTATAGAAAAAGCAGGATTAATGTTTTTATATTTAAAAAACTTAAAAGAGATTGTATTAGGAATAAATTGATAACGAAAGTTATCTTTTTTAGATATAAAATTTATGATATACTTAAATTAATTAAATATACATGACAGTATCAAGTAATGGAGGTTACAATGATTAAATTAGTATTAGTAAGACATGGCGAAAGTATTTGGAATTTAGAAAATAGGTTTACTGGTTGGACAGATGTTGGATTATCAGATAGAGGTATTAAAGAAGCGAAAGAGGCAGGTATTGTTTTAAAAGAGAAGGGATTTAATTTTGATGTTGCCTATACTTCAGTTTTAGTAAGAGCAATAGATACACTAAAATATATATTGGAAGAATTACAAGAGACAAATTTACCGATAAAATATAGTTATAAGTTAAATGAAAGACACTATGGTGCATTGCAAGGATTAAATAAAGAAGAAACAAAGAAAAAGTATGGGGAAGAACAAGTAAAACTTTGGAGGAGAAGCACAAACGTCAGGCCACCAGCATTAGACAAATCGGATCCTAGATATCCGGGCAATGATTCTAAATATGCGATGTTAGCAGATAATGAAATACCAACAACAGAAAATTTGCAAGATACCATAAAAAGAGTAATAGAATATTGGAATAGTGAAATTGTACAAGCTATCAATAATAACAAAAAAGTAATTATAGTAGCTCATGGCAATAGTTTACGAGGATTAATTAAATATTTAGATAATTTATCAGATGAAGAAGTAATGAACCTGGAAATAGAGACTGGTAATCCCATATGTTATGAATTAGATGATAACTTAAAACCGATAACACATTACTATCTAAAATAAAAAAATTAAAAAAAGTGTGTCAATAACTTTTGAAAATGTCTCAAAAATTTTTAAATATAAGCGT
>DAOPMC010000008.1:0-37234 GCA_035392025.1 Bacilli bacterium | reverse complement strand
ATTTACTATATATGATACCAATGATAATAGTGAAGTATATAGTGTAGAAATAAAGAACATTGATGCAAATCCTCCAACGGGGACGTGTAGTGCTATTTACAAGAATGGTGCTACAATAGTTACTGTTGTAGCGTCAGATGCTAGTGGAATAAAACAATATGAATATATCAATAATAACAAAACATTATTTATTTCTTCAAACAAAACTTATTCTTTCGGCGAATATCCACAAGATTTGATTGTTAAAGTAGTAGATAATCAAGGATATGTATCTGAATTTAAATGTAGTGTAGATGATTATGCTCCGTTAGAAATCCATTTTATAAATTTGGGTAGAAATGATGGAATTTTATTAAGAGGTAGCAACACAACAATATTTATTGATGGAGGGCTATATTATTTTAGCCTAACCAGTGCGGAGTATATGAGATCACTAGGTATAACAAAAATAGATGCTTTGATTGGCTCTCATTTGGATGATAACCATATTCATGCTCAGAAAAGGTTTTTAGAAGAGTTTGAAGTTAAAGGGGTATACTATGGCGATGATCCCAGGACATGTGCTTTGCGTAAAACCTGTGATATTTCTAGAGCTAATCCCAGCAGTGTGGTTGAAGCGATCGACTCAAAAAAAGTCCCAATAACAATTTTAAAAGAAGGGGAAAGCGTTAAGATTGGTAATTTAACATTTGATGTTGTGGGACCAATAACATTAACTGGTAGTGTAAATGTAAACTCACTTAATTTGATATTAAAATATGGTGATGTTAAAATATTTTTTGCCGGTGATGGAATACAAGAAAAAGAAATATTAAATAAATATAATACATCAATACTTGATGTAGATGTACTAAAGTATCCTCATCATGGGCAAGCAACTATTAGCGATGCTTTCCTTGATGCATTAACTCCTAAATTTGTGATGGTTACACATGTAGAGAATGATATTCCAGCATCAGTACAAAAAAAGTTAAAAAGTTTGGGTGCTACTACATATATAACGGCTAAAAATGGGAACATGGTATTAACAGTAGATGGTAAAAATGTAGATGTTAAAACAAATGTTAATCCTGCAAATTATAAAAAGTAACTAATAATTTAAAAAGTATAGTTTTAATTAACTATACTTTTTTCTATTTTTTCAATTATTATATATAATAAATAAGATAATAAACCTAAAACAAATATTGAGGTAATTACGAGATTTAGATTAAATACTTGTGATCCATAATTAATCAAATATCCTAATCCTCTTTTTGAGACTAATAATTCGCCCATTATAACACCAATTAGTGAAAGACTAACATTGATCTTTAGAGTACTAATTAAACTTGGAATATTGCCTCTAAATATTAAATATTTAAATATCTGTGATTTGGTAGCATTAAAAGATTTAAGTAATATTATTTTGTTTTCATCGGTTGATATAAATGCATTATACATACTTATGATTGTTGTAAATGTAGATATTAGAAGTGCCATTATTATTATAGATTTAGGATTTGCTCCTAATAAGATAATGATTAATGGTCCTAATGATACTTTTGGAAGTGAATTTAATATTGTAAGATAAGGATCAATTATTTTAAACAATCTTTTACTAGTCCAGAGCATGCTTGCCACGCCAACACCTATAATTGTTGCTAGTAAAAAACTAATAATAGTTTCATAGAAAGTTACCCATATATGGAGTATTAAATCGTTATTCTTAAATAATTCAACTATTGTTATTACTATTTTTGAAGGCGATGATGATAAAAAAGAGTTTATAATATTGTAATAGGCGAGTAATTCCCATGCTATAAGAAGTATTAATAGTATCATAATTTTTGAGATAGTGACTATTATTTTATCTTTTCTCATTTGTTTTAATTAATTTTGCATGTAATACAACACGCTCTTTTTTATTCCAACAGGTTGATAGGGTAAGAACTTTATCATCTTTATTAACTGTTGCCTCAAAATTATAAAAACTTCTTTCTTTCATCGTATTAATAAATAATTCAAAAGACTCATCGGTACCAAAATCTGTTGTTATATAGTAACTCTCAGTTGGTATGTGATATACACTAAATACTTGCCACAAAGTATTTTCAGTGGGTGTGGAAAGTTTAACAATATGGTTTTCAGTGTCTTTGAACCAAGAACTTTTAACAATATATTTAAGCGTTCCAAACATAGTTTTGTCTAATCTTCCGTGCCCATATATAATAGTATTTTTTCCTAAACTAACCATATTATTACGATAATCTGCAAATATCCATCCAGCATAGTTTTTAGATTTGTCAAAAGAGTGATATAAGTAATAAGAATTGTTTTTTGATTGCACAACTGGATAATTTATGTTAGTGCCATCGACAAATAGCCAACCAACTGTATCACTATTTTTAATTAGTAAATCATCAAAGTTAACATTGATAAGGGGTATTTTAATATAATCCCAGTAATCATTGTTAGTTTGCTCTTCTTCATCTTCGTCAGGGGGATTAACAATTAAATCTTCAGGATTAGTATTAGATTCTTCTATAGATGCTAAATTATTTAATTCTTCAAGTTGCTTATTTGTTTTAATCTCATCAATTTTCCAATATATTATTTTATAGGTTGAATAAATAAACACGATTAAAAATATGATGATTAAACCATAACCAATAATAAATTTAGTTTTCTTATTTTTAAATTTTAGACTCATATTATCACTAGATATATAATACTATATTTTTGATATAAAAGAAAATAGTTATTTCTTTTCTTTTTTTTAGATAGTATTTTTAGTATAATAGAACAAGGTGAGTAGTATGTTAAATGATAAACAAGAAGTAGCGGTAAAGTACAAAGATGGACCATTATTGGTGTTTGCAGGAGCAGGATCTGGTAAAACTAAAGTATTAACAAATAGAATTGCCTATTTAATAGAACACCATAATATATCTCCTTATAATATATTGGCCATTACTTTTACAAATAAAGCAGCAGGAGAAATGAGAAGTAGATTATATGATTTAATAGGTGATGTGTCTAAAAATGTTTTAACATCCACATTTCACTCTTTTGGGCTTAGGATATTAAGAGAGTATTATAGTTATCTAGGATATCTTAAGAATTTTATTATTATGGATAGTGAAGATAGTCTATCTATTGTTAAAAAGATATTAAAAGAACTAAATCTTGATTCTAAGATTTATAATCCACATGCTATAAGATCAAAAATAAGTAGCAATAAAAATGAACTTATTATGCCAAATGAATATAAGAAGTTTGTTCATAATGATTTTGATGAAGTTGTATTAAATGTATACCAAAAATATCAAGATATGTTATTTAAAAACAATTCTGTGGATTTTGATGATTTATTGATACTTCCAATTAGATTATTTCATGAAAATAGTGAAATATTAGATAAGTATCAAGAAAGATATAAATATATTTTAATTGATGAATATCAGGATACTAATGAAGCACAATATGTGTTAACTAAAATGATTTCTTCAAAATATCGTAATTTATGTGTAGTTGGGGATAATGATCAAGCCATATATGGATTTAGAAATGCTAATTATAAAAACATATTAAATTTTGAAAAAGACTTCAAGGATTGTAAAGTAGTTTTATTAGAGGAAAATTATCGTTCTACGAAGGCTATCTTAAATGCAGCAAATAGTGTTATTAAAAATAATACTTTGAGAAAAGATAAAAAATTGTGGAGTAACAATGATGAGGGAGAAAAACTTACTTATTATAGAGCTTACAATGAGATAGATGAAAGCCAGTTTGTCGTAAGAGAAATTAAAAATTTATTAGAAAAAGGTACAAATTATCAAGATATTGTAGTTTTGTATAGAACAAATGCTCAATCTCAAATAATTGAAAGAACTTTTGTAGAGAGTAGCATTCCATATAAGATAGTAGGATCTATTCAGTTTTATGGTAGAAAAGAGATTAAGGATTTATTAGCATACTTAAAATTAATTTATAATCCAAGTGATGGGATAAGCTTAGAGAGAATCATAAATGTACCTAAAAGAGGTATTGGCCTAAAGACAATAAGTAATCTTAGACAAAAAAGTGATGAAGAAAAAACTACTATGTTTGATGCCATTGTAGGTGGTAAAGAATATGAGTTTAAAAAGATGATTCTCGAACTAATTGAGTTTAGTAAAAATGTAACACTTACTGAACTTGTTGACATTGTGTTAGATAAAACGGGCATGAAAAAAGAATTAGAGGCAGAACATACATTAGAGGCAGACATTAGACTTGAGAACTTAGAAGAATTTAAATCTATTACTAAGTCGTTTGAAGAAAAAGATGGAATTGTTTCTCTTGATGATTTCCTATATGAAGTATCTCTTTTAAGTGATGTTAATGATTATAAAAATGATCCAAATCGTGTCAGCCTTATGACAGTGCATGCAGTAAAGGGATTAGAGTTTGACTATGTATTTATAGTTGGGTTAGAAGAAGGAATATTTCCTCATATAAATTCAATGATGGATAAAAATGAACTTGAAGAAGAGCGTAGACTATGCTATGTGGCAATCACTAGAGCAAGAAAGAAAGTATATCTTACAAATGCTAAGATGAGACTTTTATATGGAAGAGACCAAGTTAATGTTGCAAGTAGGTTTGTTGGAGAAATAGATGAGAATTTGATTGATAATGTATCCCGAACGATGGATCAGCCTAAAAAGTTGGAGAAAAAAACATATGATGAAGATATTTATTTTGAACTTGGAGATAAAGTGGTACACGATAAATATGGTAAGGGTATTGTAGTAGAGGTTACTAATACTTTAGTTGCCATTGCATTCTCTAAAGAATATGGTATAAGAAAATTATTAAAGAATCATAAAAGTATTAAGAAGTTATGATATAATAAGTATATAAAATGGGTGATGTTTATGAATATAAAAAATAAAATAGAAGAACTGGTTAATTTATTAAATAAGTATGGTGAAGAATATTATACTCTTGATGCGCCAAGTGTAACTGACGCAGAATATGATAGATTAATGCAGGAGCTTATTAAACTTGAAGGTAAATACCCAGAGTATGTTTTACCTAATTCACCAACATCTAGAGTAGGTGGAACTATTCTTGATGGATTTGAGAAAGTATATCATAAAGTGCCTATGATGTCTTTAAGTAATGTATTTAATGAAGACGAAATTATTAAATTTGATGAGAAAATTAAAAAAGAAGGAATAAACCCTACTTATGTTTGTGAACTTAAAATAGATGGACTGAGTATCAGTTTAAATTATGAACATGGTGTTTTAGCAAAAGGTGTTACTCGCGGAGATGGTGTTGTTGGTGAAGATATTACCAATAATGTTAAGACTATTAAGGCAATTCCACTTAAGATTAAAGAAGATATTGATATTGAAGTTCGTGGTGAGATTTTTATTGGTAAAAAAGAGTTTATAAAGGTTAATAAGAAAAGAGAGCAAGAGAAATTACCACTATTTCAGAATTGTAGAAATTTAGCAAGTGGCTCTGTTAGACAACTTGATTCAAGTGTAACTGCTAGTAGAAATCTTGATAATTTTATTTATCATTTGCCTAACAGTGATTTGTATAATATTAAAACACACGAAGAAAGTTTAAAATTTATGCAAAGTCTTGGGTTTAAAGTAAATGAAAAGAGAAGAATTTGTAAGAATGTTAGTGAAGTATTAGATTTTATTTATGAAATTGCTAGTATCCGAGATGATCTTACTTATGATATAGACGGAATTGTTATTAAAGTAAATGATTTTTCTGAGCAAAAGAAATTAGGTTATACCACTAAATATCCAAAGTGGGCAACAGCTTATAAGTTCCCACCAAAAGAGGTTACAACAATTTTAAAAGATATTATATTTACAGTTGGAAGAACTGGTAAGATAACCCCAAATGCTATTCTTGACCCAGTACTTGTCGCAGGATCTACTATATCAAGAGCGACTTTACATAATGAGGATTTTGTCAAAGAAAAAGATTTAAGAGTAGGCGATACTGTAATACTAAGAAAAGCTGGAGACGTCATTCCAGAGATAGTTGGTGTAAAACTTGATAGACGAGATAGTAGTGCCAGGAAATTTGAAATGATTGATGCTTGCCCAATATGTGGGGAAAAGTTAGTAAGAGTTGAAGGTGAGGCCAATCATTATTGTAAGAATGAAAAGTGTGATGCTAGAAATATTGAGTCGTTAATTCATTTTACTAGTAGGAAGGCTATGAATATTGAAGGACTTGGTGAAAGAATAGTAGAAGATTTTTATAATTTTAAATATTTAAAAGATATCCCTAGTATATATAAATTAGCAAATTATCAAGATGAGCTGATGGAACTTGAAGGTTTTGGGCAAAGAAGTATATCTAACTTATTAGATTCTATTGAAAATAGTAAAGCAAACTCACTTGAAAAACTCTTGTTTGCTTTAGGCATAAGACATGTCGGCGAAAAGGTTGCAAAAATTATTGCTAAAAAATACAGAAATATCGATGCAATAATTAAAGCGCCATACGAAAAAATGGTAGATATTCCTGATATTGGTGATATAATAGCATTAAGTATAAGAAAATATTTTGATGATGAAGAAAATATATTAATGATTGAAAAATTAAAAAGTTATGGCATAAATACTTTATATTTGGGGAAAGATACTATCAAAAATAATACATTTACAGATAAAAAGTTTGTTATTACAGGCACTATTAGTTTTGCAAACCGTGATAAAATAAAAGAATATATTGAATCTAATGGCGGATTTGTAATAGAAAGTGTCAGTAACAAAACTGATGTAGTAATTGTTGGAGAAAATGCTGGAAGTAAACTTGACAAAGCTAAAGAATTAAATATCACTATTTGGAATGAGAAAACTTTGAAAGACAATATGGAGGCGTAACATGAACAATAAAGGTATCACTTTAATAGAGATGATAGGAGTAGTTATTATATTTGTAATAATTTTATTTATTGCACTTCCTAGTATACAGGGAGCTATTGAAAAAACAAAGGATCAAAAATATGAAAATATTGAAAAAATATTAAAAGCTAATATGGATTTATATGTTTTAGATTATGAAGATGATTTGTTTGATGAAAAAACTGCCGGTGGGAGTACGGAAATCACATATTCTCAATTACAAAATGTGAACAGTGATATTAATATTGCAGGATGTACGGCTAATAAATTAATCATTAACAGGACCAGTACTTGTATTCTTACTGGTGGTTGCGAGGGCGATGAAAAGTTATATAATCATAGTTATTCATATATTGCTTGTATAACATGTACTGATAATGGTGAAACGGTATATACTACTAATAATGCTAGTTGTAATTAATAAAACAAAAAAACGGAAAAAATATTCCGTTTTTTAAATTATTAAAATTTTCTATATAAGCCAATAACTTTCCCTAAAATAGTAGCATTTTTTAAAATAATTGGGGCCATATAGTCATTTTCTGGTTGTAATCTAACATAATCTTTTTCCTTAAAAAATCTTTTTACAGTAACTTCATTTTCATCATTCATTGCAACAACTATTTCTCCATTGTTAGCGTTATTACATCTTTCTACTAAAATAATGTCATTATCGTAGATACCAACATTAATCATGGAATCTCCATTTACTGTCAATGTAAAAATATCTTTTTTAGCAGGTATTAAATTTGCTGGCAGGTCCATAAATTGATCTGGCATTTCAATAGCTTCTATTGGATTACCTGCTGTAACTTTTCCAAGAAGTGGAACTGTTACCACACTATCATTATCTTTTAAATATTCATTTGGGACATTTATTTCAATAGTCCTATTTTTATTTTTATCTTTTGAAATGTATCCCTTTTCTTTTAATTTTGATAAATGAGTGTGAATAGTGGCAGGTGATGATAAATTTAGCGTCTTACCAATTTCCCTTACAGTAGGAGGATAACCATATTGAGCTTGGAATCTCTTTATTACATCTAATACATTATTTTGTTTGGTAGTTAATTTTTCCATAATCGCTCTCCTTATAAATAAATGTTAACACAATATATGTAAAATGTCAAACAATAGTTCGTTTTATGTTGACAACGAATATATGTTCGTGTTAAATTATAATTGAAAGGAGAATTATATGGCAAAAGGAGAAACAAAAACAATGATAATACTATTTATTATAATAGTTTCATTATCATACATACTTATATCAAGTGTTAATGCTAAATATGAAAAAGATGCTAATTACCAAATAGTTGATGCTAGAAACTAGCGATACTGATTGACAAAATTAGTATTTTTTTTTATAATACATATACAAGGGTTGGTGATATTTATGTATCAGAATCAGTTAAATTTAACACCCCAAGAAATACTTGAAAAAGACTTTAAGATTGATACTAGAGGGTATAGGTTAAAAGAAGTAGATCAATATCTGGATCTTATAATTCATGATTATGAACAACTTATTTCTATAATTAAGAAGCAAGAGAAAGAAAAAGATGATCTTTCCGAAGAGATACTTCGTTTAAAACAGGAACTTAGAAATGCTAATACTAATATTGAAATTGCAAAAGCTAGTGATAAAAGTGTCTCTAATGTTGACCTTCTTAAGAGAATATCAAACCTTGAAAAAGTAATTTTTGGAAAAGATGATAATAATTCTTAGGCAAACGCTGTATATTTATTATATAGAGGAAAGTCCATGCTCGCAAAGACTGTAATGTCTTTAGTGTTTGTGCCTAGGGAAAAAATAACCTAGGGTAGAGAAATCTAACGGCTCTAACTTGGTCTAAGTCTTTAAGATATGACTAAGAGTATAAAAGTGCCATAGTGACGAATTTATTGGAAACGATAAAGTGGAACGAGGTAAACCCCACAAGCGAGAAACCCAAATTTTGGTAGGGGAATTCTAGTTGAGAAATTAATAACTTAAACTAGGAATTGCGAAAGCAATAGATAAATGTTTGCCACCTTTAAGGTACAGAACATGGCTTATTAAGAATTATTTTTTATTTGAATGAAGGTGTTATTTTTTTGAAAAAATTAGGTGAAGAGTTTAAAGAAGCAAGAGAAAATATTGGAGTTAGTTTGGATGAAGCTTCTAATGATTTGAATATTGAAAAAGTAATGTTGGAAAATCTTGAAGATGGAAATGCGAAAGCTTTTAAAGATATTTTAAAAGTAAGAGAATTAATCGCATTGTATTCTAAATATTTGGGATTAGATCAAGATGAAATGCTAGACGAATATAATGATTTTATGTTTGCAACAACGACAAAAATATCTGTTGATGACATTAAAGAGGCACAAAAAAGGACACAAGAACCAACAGAAAAGAAAATAAAATCTCCATATACTATAGAAATTAAAAAAGATAAGAATACAATAATTTTTATAGTTAGCGCAATCTTATTGATATTGATATTAGTTCTGATATTTTTATTGTTAAAAGAAAACATAATTGGATAAGGAGAAAAATATGAAATACAATTTACCTACAAAGTTGAGTTTTACTAGAATTTTTATTAGCATTATCATTATTTTAATTGCTTGCTTGCCATTTGCGGCTATGGGAATTAATATTCCGAAATTCTTAATATCAAACATAACTATTGATCTTAGATTTATTATTATCGGGGTTTTGTTTGTAATTGGAAGTTTTACAGATTTTTTAGATGGTAGGATTGCAAGAAAAAGAAATATGGTAACTGATTTTGGCAAGATGATTGATTCTATTGCAGATAAAATGTTAGTTAACTCAGTATTAATAATTTTAGCATGTGCTGGTTTTATTCCAGCGGTTATTCCTATTATTATTGTCTTAAGAGACATAATTGTAGATGCTATGAAAATGGAGGCTGCTAGTAAGGGAGATGTAGTCGCAGCGATTAAATCTGGGAAATTAAAAACAGCATCACTTATGATAGGTACTACGCTTATGTTCTTTTATAATTTGCCATTTGAATTATGGGGTTATAAGGTAGCTGACTTTTTCTTGTATTTTGGTACACTTATGAGTTTATATTCGATGTATGAATATTTTCAATTAAATAAAAAATATTTTTTACCTCAAAAATCTAAAAGTAAGTAATAAAGGGTATTTAAAAATAGTTTTTCTATAAAGCAAAACTATTTTTTTATGGTGTAATGCTCTTTCAAAATAAGCAAACATTTGTTTGCAAAAAGTATTGACAATAAAAAAATAATGTATTACAATTAAATCATGAAGGAGAACAAAAATGAAAAATAACGAAAAAGATAAGACATTAGATCAAGTAATTAGTAATATTGAAAAACAATTTGGTAAAGGTGCTATTATGAAACTGGGAGATAATCCTCATATGGAAATTGATACAACTCCCAGTGGATCAATTACGCTTGATATAGCTTTAGGCGTAGGTGGATATCCTAAAGGAAGAATAATAGAAATTTTTGGCCCAGAATCTAGCGGTAAAACTACAGTTGCTCTCCATGCTATTGCTGAAGTCCAAAAGCAAGGTGGAAGGGCAGCATTTATTGATGCTGAACATGCTCTAGACCCAATTTATGCTAAAAAATTGGGAGTTAACATAGGAGAATTATTATTGTCTCAACCTGATACTGGTGAGCAAGCTCTTGAAATATGCGATGCTCTTGTTAAAAGTGAAGCTGTTAATATAATTGTAATTGATTCTGTAGCGGCACTTGTTCCACAAGCCGAAATTGATGGAGAGATGGGGGACAGTCACGTTGGACTTCAAGCGCGTCTTATGTCACAAGCTTTGAGAAAATTATCTGGCAATATTAGTAAGACTAAAACAACAGCAATATTTATAAACCAATTAAGAGAAAAGGTTGGTATCATCTTTGGGAATCCAGAGACAACGCCCGGAGGAAGAGCTCTTAAATTTTATTCTACTATTAGACTTGATGTAAGAAGGTCGGAACAATTGAAAAATGGTGACGTATATGTTGGAAGCAAAACTTCTATCAAGGTAGTTAAAAATAAAGTGGCACCGCCATTTAAATCAGCGCTTGTTGATGTTATTTATGGAGAAGGAATATCAAAAGAGGGAGAAATAATTGATTTAGCAACTGATTTGGGTATTTTAGAAAAAAGTGGAGCATGGTATTCTTATAAAGGTGAGAAGATTGGTCAAGGTAAGGATAATACAAGACTTTATTTAAGAGAAAATCAAAAGATATCAAACGATCTTGAAAAACAAATAAGAGATCATTATGGATTTAATAAAAAGGAAAGTAAAAAGGCGTAGAGATTATCTTCTACGTCTTCTTTTTTTAATTCTTTTTTTGACGATTAAATAAACTAATATTAGGAAAACTGTAAATATCAATATTGATAATACTAATATTTTAGGATTTGCTTTTAGAAACTTAAAAATGCTAAATATCAATATGTTATTTAGTATAATATCTGTTGCGTAAATAACATTATTATCTTTTGATATAGTGTATGTCCCAAGTTTTGTTCCTTTTGGCGTTTTATATGATATTTCATTTATACCATTATATTTAATTACTAAATCATTTTTATTAGTATTATTTGGAAGATATTTTGCTATGTCTTCTTTTGCATAAAAAGCAATATTGTCTTTTGTCGCATACGTTGTGTTAAGTTCAATTAAAAGATCTTTCTTTCTTAGAATATTTTGATAACTGTAATTATCAAAAAAATAATTATATATAGTATTAGCATCTTTTATTGCAACTGTCCTATTTGAATTATTATATGGGGCATTGGTAGTTACAACCAGTAGATTGACATTATCTCTTGTAGAAATGCTGGAAAGACATAAACCTGCTTTTTCTGTTGAACCAGTTTTTGAACCTAAAATATTGTCGATAGGAATATCAAATTTTTTACTTATAGTTAATACAGTTGCCTCTAATTTTAAACCTGTTGTAGTTATATATGTTTTAGTGGTATAGATCTTCTTAAAATCATTATTTTTAAGAGCATATGTTAATAGCTTTGCTATTTCTTTAACTGTTGAGTAGTTGCCTTCAGCATCAAGCCCAGTAGTATTTGCAAAATTAGTATTTTTTAGTTCTAATTTAATAGCTTTTTTGTTCATGAGATTAACGAATTCATTGGTTGATCCAGCCACATAATATGCTAGAATTTCAGCAGCATCAGCACCAGAGGGAAGCATTAATCCATATAATAAATCACGATAACTAACTTTTTCTCCAGATTTAAATCCTGCCACTGAAGCATAATAGGGAATAGAAGTAATTATAGATTTTGGTATAGTAACTACACTATCTAAGTTTTCAATGTTTTCTATTGCGACAATGGCTGTCATAATTTTTGTTAAACTTGCTATATTTGTAATTTCATCTGCATTTTTTTCGTATATAATTTCGGCATCATTCATGTTATAGGCTACTGCATGCTTAGAAAAAATATCTAAATTTATAGCTGACGCATTTGAAATTATTCCGAATATTAAAAATACAAAGAGAATTCTAAATAATTTTTTCATTCAATCACCATTTTTATTATATCACGGATAATGTTGAACATAAAGATTTTTGCTTTTAAAGAACTCTGATGATTAGAAATATAATTGACATTTAAAATATAGCAATGTTATACTTATTTATATAATAAGAGTATATGAGAATAAGTAGATGCTTTTGTTATAAAATCTTATGATTTATTGTTATGGCGCCGATGGCGCAAGAGGAGGTGAATTATGAAAAATAAGAGGAAAGGATTAATTTTACTTGCTGTAGTTTTGGTACTGGCTTTAGGAATTGGTTATGCAGCTGCTACTGATACCATTAATATTGCTGGATCTACTGCTGCGATTGCTGATGATTTTTCTGTAGTATTTGTTACTAATCATACAATTGTTACAGCAAAGACTGATGCTAATATTACAGTTTCAGGAACTTATGGTTCAACAAAAGGTGCAACTATGACAGTATCAGCCTTACAATCAAAAAATGATTATGGTTCTGCAATATTTGAAGCAAAAAACACAAGTGCTGATCTAACTGCAACAAATATTCAAGCAACAGTAACTGGCGATGCAACAAGCGATGCTCACTTCACTATTGCTGTTACATATTCAACGACAGAAGATGGGACTTACAGTGCAACTCCACCAACAAGTGTTGCTGCAAACCAAGTATTTTATGTAAAAGTAACGGTTACTCTAGCAAAACCTACAGCAAATGCAATATCAGCAACGACATTTAATGTAGCAGTTACTGCAACAGCTGGTGAATAAAGGATAATAATAGAAATTAGTTAAGGAGTATAAATATGAAAAGAACTAACTTTAAAATTTATATTTTTGTAGTATCTATTATTGTGTTACTACTCCTTAATCTATTTGTGTTAGGTGTTTTCTCGAGAATTGTTGGATCTATAGTATTACTGGGAATATTTTTCTTATCACTTCTATTTTTTAAATATCGCAAAGACTGTTTTTATCAGAAAAATTCCGTAATATTTGTAATGAGTATTATTGCAATATTTCAGATTGTGGTATTTTACATCACTGGATTATTTGATGGATTTTCCAATAATATTATTAAACTTAGTTTTAACAACATTATAATTTTGATTATACCAACGATTGTAGCACTAGTAATAATTGAATTAATAAGATATCTATTATCTAATCAATTTAATAAAGATAAGAAGTTTGAAGTATTATGTATTATTATGCTAGTACTTATGGATGTAAATTTATTTGGTGGTAGTTACAATTTCTCGAGTTTATCCGATACACTAGAATTCATGGGCCTAGTACTATTTCCAAGTGTTGCAAGTAATATAGTTTATAATAGATTAACTTTAAGTTATGGCTATAAACCAATTGTAATATATCGTGTTATTGTTATTTTGAGTTATTATTTAATTCCAATAGTACCCAATACATATGTGTTCTTTAGATCAATATTTAAAATAGCATATCCAATATTATTTTATTTATTAATTACATACATGTATGATCGATTAACATTTGAAAACTTACGAAGAAAAAATAATAAGAGTAATATAGCAACTGCTGTAACATTAATATTTGTAACTCTTCTTGCAGGCTTAGTTTCTTGCAAATTTAGATGGGGAATATTATCAATAGGAAGTAATTCTATGGGGGGGACATTTAATTCCGGAGATGCTGTTATATTTGAAAGATATGATGACCAAAAGATAGAGATAGGTAATATCATTATCTATGAAAAAAATAATAGGAGTGTTGTGCATAGAGTAATTGAAATAGGGGTATTTAATGGCAATTATGTTTATGTTACCAAAGGCGATAAAAATGAACTAGCCGATAGTGGTTATGTATATCAGGATGATGTGGAAGGAATAGTAAAGGCATCAATTAAATATATAGGATATCCATCAATATGGATCAGAAATTTATTTAAATTAAGTTAGGAAGGAATTGCATTGAATAAGAAGCGATCAAATAAAATTGTTGCTGAATTAGTAGCTCGTAGACGAAAAATATTATTTTTGTCCTTTTTGGTTGCAGCCCTAGTTGCACTTTCCGTAGGATGTATTATTTTAGCAATAGATGCTAATAAAAATTATTATATTCATTATGATGAAAAGAGTAATTTGGATTATAAAGTATACTTAAAAGAAAGTGATTACTTTGGTGAATATCTAGAGAAAGATCAACAATATATAGCAAGTTTAATTGATCATGTTGAGGTCTTATTTGACTATTCACTTGTACTAGATGATACTATAGATTTTTCATATTACTATTATATAGAGGCAATTACGGAAGTATTAGATGCCAATGGCAAAACACTATATCAAAAAGTAGACGATGTAGTTGCAAAAAAATACTTTGATAATAAAGATGGTTCAAATAGTTTTGCTTTAAGTGAGAAAGCTTTATTAGATTATAATTATTACAATAATTTAGTTCAGACATTTCTTAAAAAATACAAGTTAAATTATACAACTAGCAGTATTACTTTGCAGATGTATGTTGGAATAGAAGGGGAATGTGAAGGGTTTGAATCAAAATTAGATGATAATGCCGTTATTAGTCTATCAATACCTCTAACTACTCAAACAGTAGACGTTTCTATGAGTTATTCACTTTCAAATAGTGATGATAAGCTACTAGAATGTAGAAATGTCTCAATTGTCAATAAAGTAGTATTTGTTGTGGGATGTATGGTATTTATTGTATCTTTAATATTTTTAACATATTTAGTTATTTATTGTATTAGAACAAGAAGTGCTGAAACAATATATATGAATATACTTAAAAAAATATTTAAAGATTATGGTAGATATATATCCAAAATTAAGAGTGTCATAAGTTATAAAGGTTTTCAAGTAGTACAAGTAGAAGAGTTTGAAGATCTATTTGAGGTTAGAAATAGTAGTCAAGCTCCGATATTATTTATTGAATCAGAAAGAAAAATGAAAAGTGCTTTTATTGTTCCCACTAATTCAAAATTGGTATATGTTTATTATTTAGTTGTTGAGGATATAAAAAATGAAAAAGAAATATAGACAAGTTAATAATAAAAGTTTAAACAAAAAATTAATTATTGCAGCAATTACAGTAATTTTTTGCATTAGTATTGGTTATGCTGCAGTACAATCTACTATTAATATAATAGGATCAACTAGTGCGGATAGATATGGAAGCATTTTTGTAGAAGATTTCAGTATTACTGATTACAATGGTGTTACTGAAACACTATTACCAGTTTATGATGCACCAACGATTGAAACAGCATTGACATTTGGAAATAGTGATTTAGCATACATAACATATAGTATAACTGTTGCCAATGGGACAAATAGTGTTCAAAGATATACTGGAGAGACATTTAATGTTAGTTCTGCAATAAGTGATATTATCAGTTATGAGATATCAGGTGGGATTGATATTAATGATTATTTACTTCCTGGAGAGTCTACTACTTTTACTTTAAACTATCATTATGCATCAACTGCAACAGCAGGGGACTATGATTTAATTATGATTTTTAATTTTGCTAATAGCGGATCGTTTTATGCAGCCAGTGCAACAACAACGGCATCAATAACAAGTAGTAGTCCAACTTCACCAATTGCGGTTGATGTTGTTAATCTAAATAATTCATCTATTTATTACACAATTTCATTAAGTAATGATAAGTTTGAGTTAGTTGATGGAAATGGTAATAGTTTATCTACAATGACAATTACAGCATCTGATACTGATTTAATTACAGTATATATAAAAAAGAAAGATAGTGGTGTAATCTATTATAAGAATAGCTATACTACAGATGTTATTTTAAGTACTGGAGGAACTAATTATACACTTACAAATCTTGCTATCGCAACTGAAGCAACACCGGGATATGAAGATTATACTCCGCCTCAAATAGGAGCAGTATCCCTTAATATTGTAAATACAGTTGGAACATTTACTGCTAATTGGTCAAGAACTGATAGTGGAGGAGCACCAGTTTCACAATATATAATTACGCTATATGATTCAGATAATAATGTAATTACCACTCAAAATGTAGATGGAAACACAACATCATATTCTTTTACTAATCAGAGTGAGGCAACGTATCATGCAACAGTTTATGGAATAGATGAAGCTGATAATTCTGGTGATAGTTCTTGCCCTAGTGCAACTACTAG
Source organism: Bacilli bacterium (assembly GCA_035392025.1). GTDB lineage: Bacteria > Bacillota_I > Bacilli_A > RF39 > UBA660 > DAOPMC01. The sequence goes on along the minus strand of DAOPMC010000008.1, from coordinate 20,620 downwards.
TACTACTAATTGTCGATTATCAAATTCTACTGCTATGAAATGGACTTTTTCGGTAACATATAATATAACCAATGGAAGTGCAAGTGGGGTTAGTACAATCACACGTGGGAATGCATTGTCTTTTACAATATCGGCAAGTAGTGGTTATTCTTTACCATCTAGTATAACTGTCACAAAAGATGGTAATTCAATCAGTAATTATACATATAGTTCTAGTTCTGGAGCTGGAACTGTTCCATCGGTTGATGGTGATATAGTTATAACAGGAAAAGGTAAAATTAATATTTGTTTAGTGGAAGGTACAAAGATAGCACTTGCTGATGGAACTTATAAAAATATTGAAGATATAAGCTATACTGACTTATTAAAGGTATGGTCATATGATGAAGGACGATTTGTTTATGAATATCCAATTTGGTTAGAGAAAAAAGGAACAGCATCAAATCATCAACTAATCACTTTTGATGATGGTACAGTGCTAAAAACAGTCTTAAATCATGGATTATTTAATAAAGATTTAAATATGTTTGTTACAGTTCTTGATAAAGATAATTTTAAAATTGGAACGAATGTTGTAATAATGAAAAATAATAAGTTAGAAACGGTTAAAGTTACAAGCATTAAAACTATATATGAAGAAGTAAATTATTATCATGTGGTATCTACAAGATATTATAATGTTTTTGCTAATAATATTTTAACCACAGATGGAACTGTTATGCTATCTAATCTTTATGGATTTACTAATAATATAACATGGCCAGAATCTAGAAATGAGTATTTATCTAGTGGAGATCTGTATTCATACAACCAATTAAGTTCAGGCCTTACACATTATATGTACGTTGGTTTAAGAGCAGGAGAGGCAAAATACTTAGTAAATAATGGTTATTTATCCCTTGATTTGCTACTATATTATTTTAAAACTAATCAGACAAATCCAAGTATGTTAAAATTACCTATAAGCAATAATTTAGGAAATTTATGGATGGTTACAACTAGTGATGATGTAGTTGCTAATTTTAATAGAAGTAATTATTTGATGCTAGAAGGTTCAGTTTATACATTAAGAAATCCTAAAAGTGTAAATAACAAAACCTTTGTTGGCTGGTATAATACTGGCGATAATAAATATTATTTACCAGGTGATGAGGTAAAAGTTAATCATGGAATGTATTTTGAAGCGATATGGAATTAGGCGTAAATTACTTATATCGCTTTTTTGTTTATCTTGACATATGTGAAAAAGAAATTTAAAATAAAGATAGTGTTAGTGATTAATTTTAATTAACATAAATTTTGAATTGGAGGTTATAAAAATGGGTAGTGTACTCATCTCCATTTCATTGGTCGTAGTTGGTATAGGAGCAGGAGTTGGCAGTGTCTTTGCCATTTCTGCAATTAGGAAAACCAATATAAATAAAAAGATTGACGATTTGTTAGAAAAAGCTAGAAAAGATTCGGAAAAAATAAAAAGAGATTATCTTTTAGATGCAAAAGAAGAGGCACAAAAGCATAAATTGGATGTTGAAAAAGAGATAAAAGATCGTAAAGAAGAATTAAAAGACAGTGAGAAAAGATTACAACAACGTGAATCAGGAATTGATAAAAGAGAGGAATTGTTTCAAAAACGAGAACAACTTCTTGATGAGCGTGAGCAAAAAATAGAGTCTAAGCAAAAACAAATCCAAAACGATCAAAAAGAAATGGAAAAAATTAAAGAAGAACAACTAGAACTATTATCAAAAATCAGTGGTCTTAGTAAAAAAGATGCGCATGATTTGATAATGGACAAAGTAGAAGAGACTATGTCTAAAGAAATAGAAGCATACATTAAAGAAAGAGAAGATGCTGCTAGATTAACAGCAGATAAAGGTGCTAAAGATCTGATGGTTTCATCAATGCAAAAATATTCATCAGATATGGCAAATGAACAAACAGTATCTACAATAGCCCTTCCTAATGATGAAATGAAAGGAAGAATTATTGGTAGAGAAGGAAGAAATATTAGAACTATCGAATCTATTACAGGGGTTGATTTAATAATTGATGATACACCTGAAGCAATAGTAATATCAAGCTTTGATCCTTTAAGAAGAGAGACAGCAAGACTTACTATTGAAGGATTAATTAAAGATGGTAGAATTCATCCAACTAGAATTGAAGAATTGTATGATAAAACAGTAAAAGAGATGAAGAACAAGATAGTTGAATATGGTAATGAAGCTTTATTTGAACTTGGAATTACAAGAGTAGATAGAGAGTTAGTCGAAACTATTGGAAAACTTCATTTTAGAACAAGTTATGGTCAAAATGCTTTGATTCATTCTAAAGAAGTTGCACACCTAGCAGGACTTATGGCATCAGAACTTGGTGAAAATGTAGCACTTGCCAAACGTGCAGGATTAATGCATGACATTGGTAAAGCGATTGATCATGAAGTGGAAGGAAGCCATGTTGAAATAGGTAAAAATCTGGCTAAAAAATATCATGAGCCAGGAGTTGTGATTGATGCAATTGCGTCTCATCACGGAGATGAAGAGGCAAGAAGTATTATTGCAGTCCTTGTTCAAATAGCAGATAGTCTATCAGCATCTCGTCCAGGAGCTAGAAATGATTCCTTAGAAAATTACTTACAACGTTTAGAACAACTAGAAAGTATGACAAATAGTATGAAAGGAATCGATAAGAGTTATGCAGTTCAAGCTGGTAGAGAATTAAGAGTACTAGTTAAACCAGAAGAAGTCGATGACTTAACAGCTCATAAAATGGCTCGCGAAATCAAAGAAAAAATTGAACAAGAAATGCAATATCCTGGAACTATAAAGGTTACAGTAATCAGAGAAACAAGAGCTCAAGAAGAGGCAAAATAATTTGTCTCTTTTCTTTTTATATAAAATGTTATAATATTTAAGTGGAGGCAGGTATGAAAGAGTTTAAAAAGTTTATTCAAAGAGGAAATGTTATGGATTTAGCAGTTGGTGTTATTATGGGAGCAGCTTTTGGGAAAATTGTATCATCTTTAGTAGATAACATTATGATGCCACTTATTGGTGTAATAATTGGAGGAATTGATTTTTCAGCGCTTAGTTTTAAAATTGGTAATTCAGTTATTGCTTATGGAATGTTTATTCAAAGTATTGTTGATTTTATAGTCATAGCTTTCTGTATATTTTTCTTAGTCAAATTTATGAACAAATTAACTCATAAGAAAGAGACAAAAAAAGAACCACCTAAACAGGAAGTTCTTTTAGAAGAAATAAGAGATTTGTTAAAAAAGAAAAAATAGGTATCCTATTTTTTTCTTTCTCTAATTAAAGTTTCTTTACGATTAATTAAATATGATATTGACTGTTCTCGATTAAGAGTATCAATTATTTCACTCATAAAAGCTGAACAATCTATTAAATTAAACCATTCCATTTTTGATAATGATTCGTGTGTATAGGTTAAATTAGTGGCATATAGTTTATCAAATAGTTTTTCTTTATGAGCATTATCAAATCTTTCAATTCCTGCTGTAAATAATGCAAATGTTGAAACTAACAATACTTCTTTTGCTCCACGATTTTTAAGCTCTTTAGCAACTTCCAATATTGAATCACCTGATGCAATCATATCATCGACAATAATAGCATTTAATCCATTTATATCTTTGCCTAAATATTCATGGGCAATAATGGGATTTTTGCCATTTACTATTTTTGAATAATCTCTTCTTTTATAAAACATACCAACATCAGTTCCTAAAACATTAGCACAGTATTTTGCTCTATCCATTGCACCAGTATCAGGACTGATAACAATCCATTTATCAATATTATCTTTGGTTATTTTTTTATCATGCACCAATTTTTCTAAAATAGAATATGTTGGATAAAAATTTTCAAATGCTAGAAGTGGTACTGCATTTTCTACATTTGGATCATGGGCATCAAATGTTATTATCTCTCGTACACCTAGATTTTGTAATTCTTGAAGAGAGATTGAGCAGTCAAGAGATTCTCTTCCTTTTCTTTTATGTTGACGTGATGCATATAATAAAGGCATCACTACTGAAGCTGATTTATAGTGACCTTTCATCGCTGAAATTACTCTTTTAATATCTTGAAAATGTTCATCTGGGCCCATATAATTTGTCTTACCATACATTTCATACGTACAACTATGATTACCAATGTCACTTAATATGTAAACGTCTTTTTCTCTTATTGTTTCTTCAATTGTTATTTTTCCTTCACCATTATTAAATCGAACTTCTTTAATTGGAACTAAAAAATTCTCATCAGTGTTTCTTTTCTCTTGTAAATATTTATTAATGCTTTCTCCTAAATTTTTAGCACTACTAAGTGCAATAATTCTTAAACTACTCATATAAAACTCCTACTATATATCCTGATAATAGCATTAAAAAAGGTAAATAACAAGTCATTTATCTTTTTTAATTTTTTTTATGATAATGAAAGAAATATATCCAACTATTATACCCAAAATAATACTTGCAAATATATCACTTGGATAATGAACGTATAAATATAATCTAGAAAATGCTATAAGAAATGCTAATATAATAAAAGGTATACTTAGTTTCTTATTATATAAATATATAACAGTTGCACATTCAAAAGCTGCTATCGTATGTCCTGATGGAAATGAAAAATCATTCAGTTTGTTAATTATTAAATTAATAGCAGTATTAATATCATATGGTCTTATTCTTGCAAACAATGGTTTCATAATTAAATTACACAAGATAGAACCAATAATTAATGATAAAAGCATTGTAAAACCAATTTTTCGATATTTTTTAAAACATATTAAAACAATTGCAACAACTATAAAAATAATTCCAATATCACCTAATTTAGATATTATGGGCATAGTTTTATTAAGAAAAGTGCAATGTAAATTATCATAAATAAAATTAAGAATTTTAAAGTCAATATTGTTTACTACTTCCATAACATCAATTATACACATATAAAGCAATTTTGTCTAAATTATCTTATTAGACTTTTATCATAATATATAGTACAATTACTATGGAGTTGATAATATGTTAAAATTAAAGAATGTTTCTAAGTTTTATTACAGTAGAGGTGTTATTGCTAGTGGATTTAATAAAATAAATTTAGAATTAAATATGGGTGAGTTTGTTGCCATAACTGGAGAATCTGGAAGTGGTAAATCGACATTATTGAATGTTATCTCTGGACTTGATAGTTATGAAGAAGGAGAAATGTATGTAAATGGGGAAGAGACAAGCCACTATAATGAGAAAGATTTAGAAGACTATCGTAGAAAATATATTGGTAATATTTTTCAACATTTTAATTTGATCAATAGCTATACTGTTTATCAAAATATAGAACTTGTTCTACTATTAAATGGTTACAAAAGAAAAGAAATAAAAGAAAAAGTGTTAGATATCATAAAAGAAGTGGAACTTACTAAGTATAAGAACACTAAAGTTTCAAAATTATCAGGTGGTCAAAAGCAAAGGGTTGCAATAGCAAGAGCACTTGCAAAAGATACCCCAATTATTGTTGCAGATGAACCAACAGGTAATCTTGATGCAAAATCGGCAGAAAGCGTACTTAAAATTTTACATAAGGTATCTAAAGGTAAATTAGTAGTGGTAGTTACTCATAATTTTGAACAGATTGAAGAGTATGCAACTCGTAAAATTAAAATGCATGATGGTAGAATTATTGAAGATAAAATAATTAAAAAAGTAAAAGAACAAGATTCTGCTAAAGAAATGAATTATAAAAACATCACTATTCCTAATAGAATTGGGATAGCATTTAGGAATACTTTTAATATCATACCTAAATTTTTATTATTATTTTTGGTTTATTTCTTTATTGTAATTGTAGTAATGTCACAATATGCTAGTATGCAAAAAAGTGATAATGTATTTTCCAATGTAGGATATACTAATTATTTTTCTAATAGTGAGGAAAAGAGAATCATTATTAAAAAAAGTGATAATACTACATTTACGGATAATGATTATGAAAAGATATCTGCCATAGAAAATATTGATAGTATTTTTAAGGATGATATACTTTTAGATATGAATGTTATGGCAACAAATGATGATGATTTATGGTTATATGGTAGTTCCCATCTAATTAATGGATTTAATGATACTATTGATGTGGGAAGAATGCCAGAAAATGCTAACGAAGTAGTAATTGTAGTTGCTGCTAATGATTGGTATTTTACATCTAATGAGGAAAATATTTTAAATCAAGAAATAGCAATTAGTATAGACGGAGATACCAAAAGCACTAATCTTTCCCCAAAAATAAAAATAGTTGGTATCAGTTATGTTGATGATAGCAATTCATATAAATTTTATTTAAGTGAAGATATAATGCACGAATTAAGAAATCAAAATAATGAAAAGTATAGTACTATGGCAATGACACTAAACAAAAAAATATATCCATCTAATGACTGGAGTGGACTATATTATACAGTAGTTGCAAATAGTAAAGTTGCGAAAGGGAAAGCATTATTTCCAGAAGAATTCAATTATTTATGTAATAAATTTGCATGCAAGAATGCTACATTAAATATAAAAATAAGCAATATTTATTATGAAGATAATATTAATTTAAAAGTTACAAATACTTATAATTCTAAAACTTTTACCAAACTAACAGGATTAAAAAAAGATTATTATGATTCTTCAACAATATTTATAAATATAGATGATTTTAATAGTTTATATACTAGTGATACTTATCAGAGCAGTGTATTTGTAAAAAGTGCAAGTAATGTTTCAGATACTATTAAAGAGTTAGAATCTTTAGGTTTAAAGACTTTATATGTAAAAGATACTATTACTAATCCATTTGAAGGGGAAGAAGAAATATTTGCAATATTTAGAGTAGTAATTGTAGCAATAGTAATTGTTGGACTATTCTTTATATCATACTTTATTATTAAACTTATATTAAAATCTAGAAATATATATTTTTCAACGATTAGAATTTTAGGAGCTTCTAAGAAAATATCAAGACAGTTACTTAATATGGAAATGCTAGTTGTAGTTAATATTGCATATGTAGTATTTTTGATATTAGTGCTGTTAGTTAGAAATGAAGTTATTAATATGAAATATATTTATGATTTAATAGAATATTTAAAAATATATGATTATTTTATTGTATATCTAATTCTTATTATTATGTCACTTTTAATATCACATAAGTTTGCAAATAAGATGTTTAAATCTTCAGTTATGCTTACATATAGGGAAGAGGTGTAAATATGTTGAAGTTAGAAAAAGTTAATAAGTATTATAATAAGAAAAGAAAGAATCAAATACATGTTATTGACAATACTTCACTTAATTTGGGTAATAAAGGATTAGTGGCACTTCTTGGCCCCTCTGGTTGTGGTAAAACGACATTATTAAATACAATTGGTGGATTAGATAAAATAAATAGTGGCAAGATTTATGTTAATAATGAAAGAATTACTAAAAGATCATCTAGTAAAATAGATAAAATAAGAAATGTTAATATTGGTTATATTTTTCAAGACTATAATTTGATTGATAATATAACTGTTTATGATAATGTGACACTTACTTTAAGAATGATTGGCTTTAAAAATAAAGATGAAATTAAAAAAAGAGTCAGCTATGTCCTAGAAAAAGTTAATATGTATAGATATCGCAATAGATTAGCGGGTATGCTATCTGGTGGAGAAAGACAACGTGTTGGAATAGCCAGAGCAATAGTAAAAAATCCTAATATTATTTTAGCAGATGAGCCAACAGGTAACCTTGATAGTAAGAACACAATTGAAATTATGAATATTATTAAATCCATTTCACAAGATAAATTAGTTATACTAGTAACTCATGAAAAAGATTTAGCATATTTTTATGCATCTAGAATTATAGAATTACAAGATGGTAAAATTGTAGTTGATAAAGATAATAATCATGAAAAAGATTTAGATTATCGTCTTGACAATAAGATTTATTTAAAAGATTTTAAAAGCCATGATAAAATAAATAAAAATAATTGTAAACTTGATTTTTACTCTGATAATGAAGAAGAGTTAAATGTTGAAATAGCAATTAGAAATAATAATATATATATCAAAAATAATACTAATAACAAAATTGAAGTTATAGACGAGTCATCTAGTATTGAATTTGTAGATGACCATTACAAAAAAATATCTAAAAGTGATTATGAAAATTATAAATTTGATTTAGAAGAGTTATCTAATAAAGATAAGAAGGTTAAATATACATCTATTTTTAATCCCATAACGCTTTTAGTAAATGGTTTTAAAAAGATTTTTGACTATACATTCTTAAAAAAATTATTACTTCTAGGATTTACTTTATCTGCCATGTTTATTTTATATTCAATAAGTAATATAGTAGGTGTTTCAAGTGTTCATGATAAAGATTTTATTCAACAGCATAGAGATTATTTAACAATTGTTATGAATGATGTTGAAGTAAAAGACTATCTAGCGTATGAGAAATTAGATGGGGTTTCTTACTTGTTACCAGGGGACTCCATAATTAATCTAGAAATAACTAACAAAGATTTTTATCAAGTATCAAATGCAATAAGTTATATTAAAGGTTCTCTAGCAAGCATTAATATGATTAATGAAGATAAGCTTATCATGGGGAAAATGCCTAGTAATAGTAATGAGATTGTTTTAGATAAAATGGTAATCGATGCATTCTTAGATGAATATTCTTCAAAGCAGATTGGAATTATTAACGATGAAGATCTACTTGATAGGGAAGTGTCTGTTGGCAAATATTTAAAATTTAAGATAGTTGGTATTATTGATAATAACAATCCATCTATTTATACAAATGAAGATAATTTTGTAAATATGATTGCCCAGACTAATAACTATGCATATGATTCTTATAGTTATTATAAGACTGATAGCTTAGTTGAGAATGATAATAGTGAGATACCTGTTATTGATTATAATACTAAAAGTGGTTCAGTAACTCTTACTAAAGGAAGAAAACCTAGCAAAGATTATGAAGTGGTTGTTAATATAGATAATAAGGATTCTATGCCACTTAATAAGAGAATAGATGTTAAAGTAAATGGAACTAAATTAAAAGTAGTTGGATATTATACAGATAAATATTCATCTAATATAATGTATACAAATAATAATACTGTTAAATATAGCCTGATAGAAAATAAAAATAATATAATTGTGTATGGGGAGAATAAAGAAGAATTACTAAACATATTTAAAGAAAAGAATGTTAACATTGAAGATTCCTATACCAAGGCTAGAAAAGAATATGTAGAGACACAAAGAGATAACAATACTATTATGGTAGTTATTGCAAGTATTATTTTAGTTGTATCATTTGTAGAAATGTTTTTAATTATTAGATCATCATTTTTATCTAGAATTAAAGAAGTTGGTATTCTTCGTGCAATTGGTGTTATGAAAAAAGATATTTACAAGATGTTTTTAGGAGAAATAATAGCAATCACATCAACGGCAAGTATGTTAGGGTATATATTTATGATCTATGTCATCAACCAATTGATGAAAGTAAAATATTTAGAAAGTATGTATGCTTTAAATGCCCAGATAATTATATTTGGAATTCTAATTATTTATCTATTTAATATAATAGTTGGTCTATTACCTGTTGCCAATACACTTAGAAAAACCCCAGCAGCTATATTAAGTAGAAATGATGTAGATTAATCAAAAAAGGGATATGCGATTTGCATATCCTTTTCAAATAAAAAAAGTCTTAAAGACTTAATAACTAATGGTCGGGAAGACAGGATTTGAACCTGCAACCCTCTGGTCCCAAACCAGATGCTCTACCAAGTTGAGCCACTTCCCGATAACAAGTATGATGATAACATTTTTTTTGATATTTTGCAATACCTATTTAAAAAAATAATCATTGTTATAATTTTCTTAGTGTATTATAATTGATGTTAGGATGGTGAATATGAAAACAAGAATTATAAGTGCAATAGTTATGCTAATTGGTGCCGGAACAATATTATATTTAGGTGGTTGGTACTGGACTATTCTTTCTGCTCTTCTTGCAGTTGGTGGTACATGGGAGTTATTAAGGATAAGAGAAACAAAAAAAGAATTTCCAAAATTTATGAAAATATTTACATATATTATGGTACTTCTTATGCTATTTTCAAATGTATTAGAAGCTAGTTTACATTTTGTAATTGATGATAGCATTATGTCAATATTTTTCTTACTATTTTTGCTACCACTTGTATTTATTAATGATAATGAAAAATATAATATTACAGATGCCTTTTATTTAATTGGTACAGTTGTTTTCTTAGGGCTTGCCTTTAATTTATTTGTTGAGTTTAGAAATTTAGATGTCTCATACATATTATATGTAGCGTTAATTACAATTATGAGTGATACATTTGCCTACTTTACAGGATACTTTGTTGGTAAAACTAAACTTTGTGAGAAGATATCACCTAAAAAAACAGTAGAGGGGCTAGTTGGTGGAACTATTATGGGAACTATTATTCCATCACTATATTATATTGTTGTAATAAATCCAGAGGTTAATATCATACTAATTGTTGTAATTACATTCTTATTATCTCTAGTTGGTCAATGTGGTGATTTGGTATTTTCTAGTATCAAAAGATATTATGGTAAAAAAGATTATTCTAATATGATTCCAGGACATGGAGGAATACTTGACAGATTGGATAGCATATTATTTGTTATATTGGCATTTTCAGTTATCATGGGATTATTATAGGAGGTATTATGGGAACATTATTGTTATTTATACTCATATTGGGGTTAATTATATTAGTTCATGAGTTTGGACATTATTTATTTGCAAGACTTACAGGAGTTCATGTTCATGAATTTGCAATTGGTATGGGACCTAAAATATTTAGTAAAGTTTCAAAGAAAACCGATATTAGATATTCAATTAGAGCGATACCACTTGGCGGATTTGTATCTCTTGCGGGAGAAGAAGTTGAGATAGACGAAGTAAGAAAAAAATATAAGGGCAAAACTCTTCAAGATAAAAATGTCTTTCAAAGATTTTTAGTTTTGTTTTTTGGAGCAGGATTTAATTTTATATTTGCCATACTTTTAATTTTTGCAATAGGTTTAATATATGGTGGCAAGGATATGACTCCAGTACTATCTGAAATTGCAGAAAATACTCCGGCATATGAGGCAGGTCTTGAAGCAGGAGATAAGATAGTTAAAATCAATAATTATAAGGTTAAATATGTTGATGATATTCAGTTATATTTAGCCATAACAGACAAATCAGAACCTGTTACTTTTACAGTATTAAAAGATGGTGAGGCTACCACTAGAAAATATGTAATAACTGCTGAGAAAATAGTGGTAGATAAACAGACAAGTTATTTATTTGGAATAGGAATGTCTCCTAAGCCTACAAAGGGATTTATAAATATTGTAAAATACACTTTTGAACAAGCTGGGTCATTGTTTAAACAGATGTTTGTAACGATTGGTGGATTATTTACTGGTAAAATTGGGGTTAATCAGTTAAGTGGGCCAGTAGGGATATATGGTGTAGTAGGACAAGCTAAGACATATGGAATGGCCTCTATACTATCTTTGATTGCATTTTTAAGTATTAATGTAGGAGTTATAAATTTAATACCATTCCCAGCATTTGATGGTGGTAGAATCTTATTCTTATTTATTGAAAAGATAAAAGGGTCTCCAGTTAATCCAAAAGTAGAAAATATTATTCATACAGTAGGATTTATTCTTATCATATTGTTAATTGTTTATGTCACGTTTAATGATATTTTGAAATTATTTTAGAACCATTTAGGTTCTTTTTTATTTTGTTGTAATAATAATTATAGGGAGGGAAAAAAGTGTTTAAAGATTATCCTATAATTATACAAAATGGTAAAAGTGATTGTGGCATATGTTGTCTTTCTATGATACTTAGTTACCATGGAATTGATGTATCAATGGAAAAATTAAGAGTTATGACTAAATCAAATAGCGAAGGAACTAATGCACTTAATCTAATAAATGCTAGCAAAAAATTAGGTGTTAGTGCAATTGGAGTAGCAGGTGATTTTAGAAAAATAGAAAAATTTCCTGCTGTGGCTCACTTTATTTTAGAAAATAATTATCTACATTTTGTTGTAATCTATAAAATTAATTTTGAAAATAAAACTTTATTAATAGGTGATCCTGCTGTAGGAATTGTAGATATGACATTTGAAGAATTTGAACATAAATCTTCAAAAGTATTTATTTTATTTGATAAGGATAATAAAAAGGTTAAGATTAAGGACTTGCGATTTAAATTATTTATTAAAAAAATAATAATAGCTAATAAAAAATTAATTGCTAAATCATTTGTATTATCATTATGTGTCATACTATTTTCGCTTTTGTTTAGTTTTTATCTAAGAAGTATGTTAGAAACTATTAATAATAATAAATATTTGTACATTTTAGCATTTATATTTTTAATAATTTCAATTATTAAAAATATATTAGGATATTTTAAAAATAAAATAATAGATAATCTAAGTATTAATATTGATAAAAATGTTACAATTGATACATATAAACATTTATTTCGTCTCCCATATCAATACCTAATGAGTAAATCAGATGGAGAGATATTCTCAGTTATTAGTGATCTTGCAGATTTTAAAGATACAATTATTAGAGTCTTATTAGTGGGATTAATTGATATTACGATGTTGAGTAGTGTATTTATATTTTTTAGCATCATTAATATTTCATTTATGATTTATGGAGTTTTATTATTTATAATTTTATTTCTAATATCAAAAAATTATAATAATTTCTTTTATAATCTCTTTGTTAAACTAAAAAGAACTAGTATGCTTCTAACTTCTTATTTGTTAGAAGTGTTATCATCAGTTGAAGTAATTAAAAATTTAAATATTTATGACAAAATTACTGAAAATTTAAATAATAAATATCAAAATTATTTAGATGACATTAAAAATTATAATAAAATTTACAATAGCTTTAGTCTTAAAAAAGATTTAATACAAGATATATTCTTTGTACTTATGATACTGTCATCGGCAATTATGATTATAAAAGGAGAGATGTCTTTATACGATTTAGTTTTATTTGAAAGCTTATATCTAATATTTAGTAGTTCTTTAAATGATATAGTTGATAACTTAGTGGTGTTAAAAAATTATATTGTTGGAATAAATAGAGTATTAGATATTTATGATATTTCTGAAGAAAACTTGTCAAATAGTAATTATAAAAGTTATAAAAATATTGAATGCAAAAATTTATCATTTTCATATGGGAATAAGATAGTATTTAACAATCTTAATCTAAATATTAAAGAAGGTGATAAAGTCCTAGTATCTGGTAAATCTGGATCGGGGAAATCAACTCTTATTAAAATTATAATGAAGTATATAAAAGACTATAAAGGGAAGATTCTGTTAAATGGTGAAAATCTTTCCAAGATTAATTCATATGTTGTAAGAGAAAATATTACCTATGTATCGCAAAATGATAAACTATTTAGCGATACTATTAAAAATAATATTATTATTGGTAGTAAATTTTCAAATAATTTAGATGAAGTTTGTAATATAGTTGGCCTTAATGATCTATTAAAAGAAAAAAGTTTAAATTATTTTATTGAAGAACAAGGAGTAAACTTAAGCGGCGGTGAGAAAAAAAGGATTCTTATCGCTAGGGCACTTCTTAGAAATAGTAATATTATAGTATTTGATGAAAGTTTTAATGAAATAGATCAAAAATTAGAGAGATCTATTTTAGAAAAGATGTTTAAAACATATAAAAATAAGACAATAATTGTAATTAGTCATAGGAAAACTAGTATAGATTTATTTGATAGGTGTTTAAAAATAGATAATAAAATAGTAGGAGGTAAATATGAAAAAGTTAAATAATTATGAACTTGTGCAAATTAGTGGTGGGGCTATAGCAAGTGCTATCACAAAAGGTGCGCTAAAAATAATTGCATTAATTGCAGGAGTAGTATTTGGAATAGGAGTGATAGATGGGTATGTTAGACCGCTTAAATGTCGCTAAATTAGAAGTGCTTGATCACAATATGTTATGCCAAATAATAGGAGGTGCTGCTGTATCTGGAACACTCATAAATGCAATTACTTCAGGGCTCAAGTTGTTGCTAGAATTAGGAAGAAGTTTAGGCACTGCAATTAAGAGAATTAGTAATAAAAAGACTTGTTCTGTGTAATATCAAGAAAATCATGAAAAAAATGTTGAAATCTTGAGTAGTTTTTGATATAATTCATAGTGTAATGACGGAAGGAGGGATAAAAGTGTCAGGTGTTGCTGTTAAAAATGGTAATTTAGATAACGCTATTAAGCGTTGGAAACAAAAATTATCTCGTGACGGAGTCCCTTCAGAAATGAGAAAAAGAGAAGCTTACGTGAAACCAGGAGTTAAAAGACGCCAAGCTAAGCAAGAAGGTATCAAAAACGCAAGAAAAAATTCTAGAAGAGAAAGATAGTTCTTTCTCTTTTAATTTAATAGGAGGAAATGAAATGATAGAAAAATTAAATCAAGATTTAGTTGTAGCAATGAAAAGTGGCGACAAAGTAAAGTTATCTGTAATTAGAGGAATTAAAGGAGCTTTACAATTAGAAGTAATCAATAATAAAAAAGAAATTAATGATGAATTATTTATTAGTGTAGTATCAAAGCAAATCAAAATGCGTGATGATTCAATTAAAGAATTTCAAAAAGGTAATAGGCAAGACTTAATTGATAGTTATCAAAAAGAAATAGATATACTTAAAAAATATATGCCAGAAGAATTAACAGATGAAGAGATAAGCAGAATATTAGATGAAGTATTTGAAGAAGTTAAACCAACTGGCATAACAGACTTAGGCAAAGTAATGAAAGAGGTTACTCCTAAAGTAAGAGGCAGATATGATATGTCAAAATTGAGTATACTGATAAAGGAAAAATTAAATAATTAAAAAGAATATACAAATTTGTATGTTCTTTTTTTTGGTAATTTTAATAGTTTTTAATAGGTGAAAATATGCTTAACAGGTTAAAAGAGTATGTATGTGAAAATAAATATAAAATTATTATTAGTGAAGATGGGATCTATGCTGTTAATTATAGCAGGATTATCACCTTTAGCGATGATGTTTTGATATTAGAATTGTGTGAAAAGATGTTGACGATTAAAGGAAAAAATATTGTAATTAACAAACTTTTGGATAATGAGATTTTAATTCAAGGCAATATTAAGTCAACTGATATAAGGTGATTTATGGATAACTATTATATATTAAAAATAACTTGTAAAAATCCTAAAAGATTTATTGAATATTTGCATCATAACAACATAAATATTTATAATATTAAATATATTGATGAAGGATTAATTATAAAAGTTTTATATCAAGATTATTTAAACGTATTAAAAATTAAAACATCTTATAAAATAGAAATAATAGATATTATTGGTATTAGAAAATTAGGCTTTTTATTTTTAAAAAATAAAATATTTATTATCCTTTTTTTAATAAGTATTCTTATTATTCTTTTGATGTCTAATATTATATTTAAAATAGAGTATGTGGATGTTTCTAATGATATTAAACCGAATATTATGGTTGAACTTGATAAATATAATATTAAAGTTTTTTCATTTAAAAAATCATATGGAACATTAGACAAGATAAAGGCAAATATTAAAAATAATAATGATAATATAGAATGGATTGAATTAACCAATCAAGGTATGAAACTGGTAGTTAAGGCAATTGAGCGAAAGAATATTTTAGAAAATAGTGATAAAAAAATATCTAATATAGTAGCAAGTAAAGATGGCTTTTTGATAAATATTATGGCAAAGACTGGAGAAGTAGTTAAAAACCCAGGTGATTATGTTAAAAAAGGTGATATAATAATTAGCGGATTTATAAAAAACAAGGAAGATATTGTGAATGTAGTAGCAGCCGAGGGCAAAGTTTATGCTGAAGTTTGGTATGTTGTATCATTAGAAAAACCATTAAGTGGAGTAGTTAAGAAATATGGAGATAAGTCAGCTAATCAGTATGTTTTCTATTTGTTTGGTAAAAGAATAAATTTTTTTAAGGATAAATATGAAAAAGTTGAGGAGAGTATTATTATAAATGGAAAAATTTTTCAAATGACAAAAGAATATCGAAGAGAAGTAATTAGTAAAAAAGAAAATTATAGCCAAGAAGAGATCCAAAAAATATTAGAAGAGGAATCTAAAAATAAAATTAATGATACACTAAATAGTGATGAAGAGATAATACTTAAAAAGGTTTTGAAAAAATATGTAGAAAATGGTAAAATGAAAGTAGAAATATTTTTCAAGGTAAAAGAAGAAATAGGTATAGGTCAAAAGATAGATATGGTGGAATAATTATGATAGATAACATAAAACATTTAGTTATTGATATGTTAGCATTTTCTTGGCCAATGGTTGCAATTTCAATGGTTATTTTCGTGTCACTAAGAATTGTTTATTTGATTACTAAAAAAGAGCGTTTTGTATTATATAAAGAAATATTATTAGTTGTATTTGTAATATATATATTATGCTTGTTTCAAGTAGTTACTTTTAAAGATGTCAGTTGGAGTGGGAGCAATTTTATTCCTGGTAAAGAAATTTTTAGATATGAAGTAGGGTCTAGTATGTTTTATCGTAATATATTTGGAAATATGTTGCTATTTTTACCATATGGATTTTTAGTATCATATTTTTTTGATATAAAAAGGGTATATATTCCCTTAATATTAATAAGTATAGCATCATTATCGATCGAATTAACACAATTAGTAATTGGTAGAGTATTTGATGTAGACGATATTTTATTAAATATTATAGGCGGTTTAATTGGATATTTCTTATATCATGTGTTAGATATAATAGAAGATAAAATACCTAAAAAACTAAAAAAAGAATGGATTTTAGATGTACTTGTAATATTATTAGCAATTGGGATAGGATGTGTATTGTTTTTATGAATTACTGTATTTATAACGAGACAGATAAAGATTTAGATGGGGAAATTAAAGATTTAGAAGAAGTAGTTAGACATGTTGTAAAAAGAGAAAAGCTTGATGATGCATATTTTAATATTATTATTGTAGATAATGCATATATTAAAACTATTAATAAAAAGTATCGTGGTATTGATAGAGAAACCGATGTTATATCTTTTGCATTAGAGGATGAAAAAAATACAAAATCAGAGATTAGAGTTTTAGGAGATATTTATATTTCAATAGAGAAAGCGCAAGAACAAAGCATAACATATGAGCATAGTTTAAAAAGAGAATTATCATTTTTAACAGTCCATGGGATATTGCATCTCTTAGGATATGATCATATGATAAAAGAAGAGGAAAAAGAAATGTTTGAATTACAAGAAAAAATATTAGAGGAAGTAGGAGTAGTAAGATGATAAGAGAAAAATTAATACAACTTTTAAATAATTCATATAGTCCATACTCAAAATTTAGAGTATCTTCAATATGTGAAATGAAAGATGGAAAATTGTTTGAAGGAGTAAATGTTGAAAATGCATCGTATGGAGCAACAATCTGTGCCGAAAGAGTAGCCATTTTATCAGCTACAACTAAGGGCTATAAAAAAGGCGATTTTCATAAATTATATGTGATGACCGACAATGATAAAATTAGTACTAGTTGCTTTATGTGCAGACAGGTAATAAATGAGTTTTTTGATACTGATAATGAAATAGTTTTTATGAATAAACTAGGAGATTCTAAAACAGTTTTAGTTAAAGATTTATGCCCATTTCCTTTTGGTGAAGGAGATTTAAAATGAGAAGTGGATTTGTATCAATAGTAGGGCGTCCAAATGTAGGCAAATCGACGCTTTTAAACAAAATAATAAATAAAAAGATTGCAATTACATCTGATAAAGTAGGGACAACAAGAAACATAATATATGGAGTGTATAATGAAGAAGATACGCAAATAGTTTTCATAGATACTCCTGGCATTCAGAAATCTTTTAATAAATTAGGTAGCATATTAAATAAAAAAGCTTATCAAATGGCTGATGATAATGAAATAGTATTATTTATGGTAGATATTGCATCTGGTTTTGGCAAAGGTGATCAGAATATATTAGATAGACTAAAAAGTGATGATAAAGATGTTATACTCGTTTTAAATAAAGTAGATATAATTAATAAAAATAAATTGTTAAAAGAAATAAATAATTTAAAAGATTTATATAATTTTAAAGAGATAGTACCAATATCTTCTTTAGAAGGAGATAATGTTAAAGAATTAATAAGTGTTATAAAAAAATATTTAAAAGATGACATAAAATATTTCGATGACAACGTTGTGACCAATGTGTCCGATAACTTTATGATAGGGGAAATTATTCGTGAAAAGGTTTTAACTAATACTAAAGAAGAAGTTCCTCATTCTGTGACGGTAGTTGTAGATGAAGTAAAAAACAAGAAAAATGCTTGTGTCATTACAGCAAGTATTATTGTTGATAGGGAAAATCTAAAGGGAATAATAATTGGTAAGGGCGGATCAATGCTAAAAACTATTGGTTCATCTGCAAGAGAAGAATTAGAAATAAGATTAAACAAAAAAGTTTTTATAGAATTATATGTTAAAGTTATAAAATCATGGCGTGATAAAGAATATTGTTTAAAAGATTTAGGTTTAGATGAATTAGATAATTAAGAATCGCCCATTATATTAATGGGTGATTTTATGAAAGAATTATTATGGAGCTTATTTAAAAAAACTGGAGATTTAAGATATTATAATTTATTAAAAAAAATTGAAAAGAAGTGATAACTTGAGAATAGTTAAAGTAGATGGAATAGTTCTAAGCGATACTAATTATAGCGAATCTAGTAAGATACTTAATGTATATACTAAAGACTATGGCAAAATTGGGATTATTTCCAAAGGATGTAGAAATTTCAAAAGTAAACTTAGGAGTGTCAGTACTAAACTTACTTATGGTGAGTTTAATATTTATTATAAGGAAGATGGACTATCTACTCTAATAAGTATTGATGTTATAGATGAGTTTATCAATATTAAAAAAGATTTACTGAAGATTAGTTATGTTACATATCTAGTAGACTTAGTAGGCCAAGTTATTAAGGAAAATAATAATAATGAGATATATGATATATTAATAAGTGCAATAAAAAAAATAAATACTTCATTTGATCCTAAAATTATTACTAATATAGTTGAAGTTAAAATGCTAGAGTATTTAGGAGTTCTGCCAGTTCTTGATTCATGCGTGATATGTGGTAGCAATAAAAATATCGTAACCATTGATGGAGATGTAGGGGGATACATTTGCTCTAATTGTTACAGCAATGAAAAAATAGTTGATAGTAGAACTATTAAATTACTTAGAATGTTTTATTATGTAGATATATCCAAAATATCAGAACTTAACATTAAGGATAATAATATAAAAGAAATTAATTATTTTTTAGAAAGATATTATGATAGATATACAGGTTTGTATTTAAAATCAAAAGATATGCTTAAATGTCTAAATAAAAAAAGTTCAATTTTTTGAACTTTTTTTAGTAGCCAGAAGGATAATCACTATCTTTAAAATATAGACTTGAATTATTAATTGTGATATCAGTATTTTGTATTCTATAACCATTCTTTTTGGTGAATGGATGAAGATAAATATTATTGGCATTTTCTGCTACAATATAGCCTTTATCATACTTGCCAATAATTAATGCAATATGCCCACTTGATACAATTAAATCACCAATTTCTCTATCTGAACCAAACCCTCCAGTTTCGGTTGAATAATAATGGCTGGCAAAATACTGTGAACCGGTTACTTTCATATTAAAACCAGCGTTGCGATAAGACCAGACAACAAATCCACTACAGTCAAGTCCTAAATGATTATATGTTTTCCCAGAAGGACCAGTGTGGATTGAATTAGTTTCAGCACCCCAATTAGGATTAGCTCCAAAATTTTGATATTTTCCTCCCCAATAATAGGGAACCCGTATATTATAATTTTTAAGTGTTATGATTAATGTTGCGGCAACTGTTGCTACTGCGTCTTTCGTATACAATCCTGCACTTCTAGCTGATCTTGCTATTAGCTTATTAAAGTCAACAATTGAATACCCCTTTTTTTCTAAATTTGATGATAGAGAAGTAGAAATTATTGTTGAATTCCCCCAGTAAATGGCTTCGTTTTGAATGGTAACAATTTTTTCATTGCTTAGACTAATAATTCCTTTTGAATCTTTAACATACGCATAATAAGTCCCAGGAATTTTTACCACTTCAAATGTGTCGGATGATGTATTGACCCAATTATTTTCATTGCCGGTTGGAGCGGTATTTGTTTTTGAAAAATAATATCCGGCAATATTGTTCTCACCCTTTTTTGCAGTTAATGTTACCAATATACCGTTAACCTGTATATCTGTAATCTCTGGTTCTCTATCTTTAATATTGCTAATACTTACTTCATGTACTTCACTATTGTTGTTTTTATCATACACAGTAAAC